>JBDTMC010000014.1:0-37742 GCA_039934475.1 Bryobacteraceae bacterium
ATTTCCTCCCCCTTCGGAACAGTACATTGGCAACGTCGGACCTCGCACTATAGTCGTCGATGAAGGCACGCTGTATACGAAGGATCCAGTGATGGTTCGAGCCGCGCAGTCGCTCACCGGTTATCAAACCACGATTCTCGCCGGCAAACATCGCGACCCGCGAGACCTGGAGTCCGCAGCATCTTCGGAAAGCGTTAAAGTCCGCGCTTGGCAACCGCTTCATCATTCCCTGGGCGATGCGTCGATTGTGATTACGAACGGCAATACCGAGTCTGTGATGGCCGCCTTGCTGCGCCGATTGCCTATGGTGGTTGTGCCAGCCATCATGGACCAGCATGAAATAGCGCTGCGCGTAGCCGACAGTGGCGCCGGCATCAACCTTCCGGAGAAACAGTGCACCGCGGGAGCGCTCAGGGCGGCGGTCGCGCGGCTGTTTGCGGAACCGTCTTTCCGCGAGAATGCCGATCGCCTGGGGAGAGAACTGCGCGCCATGAATGGTCCCAGGGTCGCTGTCCGGCACCTGGAGCAATTGGCCGGTAGCCGCGTGGAAGCGTCGACGTTCGCCGTCTCTGTATAATTCCCCTGGGAGCGGCGCCTCACACCGCTCATCGAGGAGTTTGCATGAACCGTCGTTCGATGTTCGGCGCGCTTGCCGCAGCCGGGTCAGCATTGGGGCAGGAAGCGCCTATCAAGCCTAAGGATCCGCTTAAGATCACCAAACTGGAAACGTTCCTGGTGAAACCGCGGTGGCTATTCCTCAAAATTCACACCAACGCAGGTATCGTCGGCTACGGTGAGCCCGTCACCGAAGGCCGCGCGCTCACCTGCCAGACCGCGGTGCAGGAGATTGAGCCCTATTTGATAGGCAAGGATCCACGCCAGGTGGTTCACCACTCGCAGGCGATCTACCGGCATGCGTTTTATCGCGGCGGTCCCATTCTCACCAGCGCGCTCAGTGGTATCGACCAGGCATTGTGGGACATCAAGGGCAAAGCACTCGGCGTGCCGGTTTATGAACTGTTGGGTGGGCCGACCAGGCAGCGCGTTCGAGTTTATGCCCATGCAGGCACGCCCGAGGCCATGAAGGCGGCCATGGCCCGAGGCTTCACCGCTTTTAAAACCGGCCCAGCCAAGAAGCGTCCGGCCCGCTACGTGGAATCCCCCTCAGCGGTGCAGTATGCAGTGGAGCAGTTCGCCGAATTGCGTAAGACCGTGGGCGACGACGCCGACATTGGCATCGACTTTCACGGAGCCATTAGCCCGGCTCTCGCCAAGGTCTTGATCAAAGGCCTGGAGCCCTACAATCCGATGTTCATTGAAGAGCCGTGCCAGGCGCAGAACCACGACGTGATGGCCGACATCGCCCGCAGCACCCACCTGCCCATCGCCACCGGAGAGCGCGTCTTTACTAAGTGGGGATTCCGCGAGGTCCTGGAGAAGAAGGCGGCTACTATCCTGCAGCCCGACATGTGTCACGCCGGCGGCATCACGGAGGTGCGATTGATCGCCGGCATGGCCGAGGCGTACTACGCCAGCATCGCGCCGCACAATCCGCTGGGGCCGATCTCCCTCGCCGCCGGCGTCCAACTGGCCGCCTCCATACCGAATTTCCTCATCCAGGAGCAGGTGTCGCTCGGTGAGGGCTATATCAAGAAACCGTTCACCGTACGCGACGGCTACCTCGATCTGCCCACTGGTCCCGGCCTCGGCATTGAACTCGACGAGAACGCGATGGCCGACAAGCTGGGTCACGATTGGAAGAATCCGGAAGCGTACGACGCCGACGACGGAAGTGTAGTGGATTGGTAGGGAAAGTGTTACGATCCTCGAATGGCCGATTCTGTCTGGGATCCGAGTCTCGCCACTTCCGTCTCCGCCCTCACGACTGCGCCCCGGCACTCGGCGATCAATCGCGCCACGCACTGGATCACCGCTCTCTGCTTCTTTGCCCTGCTCGTCAGCGGCATTGAGATTCTCATCTCGCACCCGCGTTTTTATTGGGGCGAAGCGGGCAACGCCTTAACGCCACCGCTGTTCGTCATCCCAATCCCGGCATCCAGGGCCAGTGTCCCGACGGGCTATGGCTACGTGCTGCCGGACCAAAACGGCTGGAGCCGGTCGCTGCACTTCCAAGCTGCCTGGGGTGCTGTCCTCACGGGCTTGCTTTATTTCATCGCCGGCATCGTTAGCGGGCATTTCCGCAGAAATTTGCTCCCGGCCGGAGCCGATCTCAAATGGGCAGCGCTATCAAAAGTCATCGCCGGCCATCTGAGCTTCCAGCCTCCCGGTGAAAGCGAAACGTGGTCGTATAACGTTCTGCAGCGGATCGCTTACCTCGGAGTCATCTTCGTACTGTTCCCGCTCATAATCTGGACGGGGTTGGCGATGTCGCCCGCCTTCGTCTCCGTCTTCCCCGGCACCGTCACGGCTCTCGGTGGACAGCAATCGGCGCGCACCATCCACTTCTTCGATTGCCTTCTTCTCGTCCTTTTTCTGATCGTCCACGTCGCGATGGTAGTCATTGCCGAATTCAGGAGCCGCATGCGCGCCATGATCACAGGCCGCGCCGGCCTTCGATAGGAGCACCAATGAACAAAGTCTCGCGCCGCAAACTCATCACCGGAGCCGTCGCCACCACAGCGGGGGTATCCGGTCTGGCCGTTGCCACCAGTCTCGCCGATCGATACGGTCTGATTCCACCCGCCCGGCGCGGCTTCTACAGTCCCGGCGATACGCTGACCTATGCTTCGCAACGCCTGTTAACGCGCCACTCGCTGGCTCGGGAGTTTCCTCGCAGCGAGATTTCAAAGGCTCCATTCGTAAACGGCCCGACATTCAAAAATGCGGAATTCAAGCGTCTCGAGGCCGGAGGGTTCGTCGATTGGCGGCTCGCCATTGACGGTCTTGTGGCGCGCCCCGCCACCTTGTCGCTCGCCGATATTAGAAGCTATCCCTCACGCAGCCAGATCACGCATCTGGCGTGTGAAGAAGGTTGGTCCTACATTGCGGAATGGACCGGCGTGCCGCTGGGGCATGTCTTGGAAGCGGTCGGGATACTACCGCAAGCCCGCTACGTGATCTATTCTTCGATGGATCCCCACTGGGAGGACAGCATGGACATGGCCGATGCCCTGCATCCCCAAACATTCCTCACCTACGGGCTGAATGGCGGCGACCTTCCCGTTGGTAACGGCGGGCCGTTGCGCATGCGTGTGCCGCGGCAACTCGGCTACAAGAGCGTGAAACACATCACGCGCCTCAAGGTGACCGATACGCTGAAGGGGTACGCCTCCGATAGCAGCTACTCCTGGTACGCCGGCATCTGAGAACGGGTGTCAGTCGGCGCCGGCGGCCATCGTGGTCCGCGCGGCCAGCGGCGGACCCAACATTTCGTACGCGTACTTTTCGACAAGCGAAGCCAGTTTCGCCGGATCGGGAACAGTGCCGCGCGGCGCCATCGTCTCTAGCTCTTCAAAGAAGAGATCAAGGCCGCCAGGAACTACGGTGGTCAGTAAGCGCCCTGGCTCGATTCCGATGTTCTGAAAGGTGTGCCGCGTGCCACGCGCGGCGAATACCGTATCACCCGCGCAAGCATAGATAGCCTGCCCGTCGACTTCGAATCGAAACTCACCATCCAGGATGTACCACGACTCGTCCTGCTCACGGTGCAGGTGAAGGGGCGGTCCCTGGAGGGGCGGCGTCAATCCTTCAAGAACGGCAAAAGTCCCACCTGTGTCACGGCTCGAGATCTTCACCGTTATCTCGGAGCCTGGTATATTGATGCGCCGTCCATCCCCACAACCCGTGAGTAAAGCAGTCGTCATTTCTTTGTCCTCACACTAGAACGCGTGAGACATAAGCAAAATAGCTCACGCCCTTGGACACCGCGTTATTTAATGCCGACAACCATCGAATCGGGCCCCACCAACGGTTCCACGCGTGTCTCACGAAAACCGGCCTTCTTCATCCACCCGCTGCAGTCGGCGCCCGTGTAGTCGAAACCGTCTTGTGTTTCGATAAGCATATTGAGGCTCATCAGCAAGCCAAATGCGTTCTTGCGCCGCTCGTCGTCAATAATCGCCTCGTAGATAATCAGCGCGCCGCCGTCCGGTAATGCCTCGTACGCCTTGCGGATCAGCATCTCTTTCACTTCCAGATTCCAATCGTGCAGAATGTGGCCCATCGTGATCACATCCACTTTTGGTAAGGGATCTTTGAAGAAATCACCCGGCTGAAAACGCAGCCGTGCTGAGACGCCGCATTCCTCTGCGTACTCTTCAAAGATCGGAGCGATCTCAGGAAGATCGAAACCGACGCCCTCGAGATGAGTATTATGGGCCGCGATCTGCACGGCCAGATCGCCTTGCGCCGTACCGACATCGGCAAACGTGCGGTATTGACTCCACGGAAAACCCTGGGCGATCGCTGAATTTCCGCCTCTGCTAAGGCCGGTCATCGCGTGCAGGAATTCCTTCAACCGCGCCGGATCGGCATACAGAGCCTCGAATAATGACAAGGATCCGTCGCGCGATTCGTTCTGCGGGCGTCCCGTTCTTAACGCCTCAGTGAGGTGCGACCAGAACGGATACAACCGCCGGTTGCACATCTCCAGCATGCCTCCCACGTAGGTCGGCTTATGTTTATCCAGATACAAGTCCGTGGCCGATGTGTTTTTGTACGTATCGCCATCGCGCTCCAGAAAGCCGGTGGCTACCAAAGCATCGAGGAAGTCGTGGGCGGACCGCGGATGCAACCCGAGTCTGCCTTGCAACTCTATGCGCGGGAGTGGGTGTTTGGCCAGTTCCGTGAAGAGCTCCAGTTCAATCGCGCTGAGCAGCGTCTTACAGGCCCAGAAACTGAATCCAACCTGAAGGATGTGCTCCGGTGTGGGGGGCGTCGTCGTGGACATAGTGGTTCGGGCATAGTATCAGACCGGCTCGCCCCAAGGCGAAAAGGCTACTTCGCGCAGGGCGTCACGCCCTTGATCCACTGCCGCGAATTCACCGGTAGGCCGTTCACATAGAGACCCCAGTGGAGATGTGGTCCGGTAGCGAAGCCGGTGTGCCCGATGTAGCCGATGATGCCACCGGGCGCCACCTTATCGCCGGGTGTTACGGCGATCTTCGACATGTGGATGTACATTGACGACACCCCCTGGCCATGGTCCACGCCAACCGTGCCTCCGTGCAGACGGTACATCGTTGCGATCTGGACTTCGCCGCCGGCGATGGCGCGTACGGGCTGCCCTTCCGGCGCCCGGATGTCAGTGCCCTTATGGTAATTTCCCGTGGGTTTGCCGTTGTGATACCGGGCCACTCCAAACGGTGAGCTCATGCACCCCGCGGTGGGCGTGCGGAACGGCTCCTCCCACCAGCGGTCATTCGACACGCGCTCCTGAAAAGCGTGCACCGCCTCCATTTCTCCGGGTAACGGCTTCAAACCCTCTACTTCCTTAGTCACGCGGATGTTCTGGATGGGAAAGTGAGCGTCCAGGATTTCGATGTCGCGCGACGGGCCGGTTTGCCCCGTAGTGTCGATGAGTTCAATGCGATGTCGTCCCGGCTTGAGGGCCACCGGAATAGGAATCAACCCAAGCTCCCCAAAAATCGGGATCGCACGTCCTTCGAAGCGCAGCCGGGATCCTGATGAGGCCCCGTGCACCTGCACACGCAATGTCTCACCCTGGGCGACCGTGGCCGGTGCATCCAGGGTCACCGCAACCAAGGCTAGAAGCAGCAGCATGGTTACTGCGGGCTCATGCCCTTGATGGTTACGTGGACCGGAATGCCTTGGCGGATGCTCTGCGTCACAGTGCAGAAATCCTCAAACGTAGACAAGCAGCGCAACGCCTTGGCATCGGTGGGATCGGCGAGCGCCGGATCGATCACTACGTCGATCTTGCCGATGCGCAGACGCTTGTTCTCAGTGCGTACGATCTGCACCTTCACATTGGTTTGGATCCCGGTGACGGGAACGCCGGTCCGGCGGGTGCAAAACAGAAAACTGGCGCTGAGGCAATTGCCCACAGCCGCCGCCAGGACGCGAGCGGAACTCGGACCGCTGTCGTGGCCCAACGGCTCCGGCTCGTCCATCAAGAGGTGTGGGTGCTGTGGACCGTCGAACTTCACCCGAAACTCAAAGTCGTTGATCTGCTCCATGCAGATGGAGAACTCAGCGGCTATTTCGCTCATGGCGCCTCCGTGCTGCCTCCAGCGTCGCATCCCGGCGAGGCGGAACGCAAAGCGTCAGTTGGTGGATGGCGTCAGGCGCGCCCGGCCGGCTCTCGACGATGGTGTGGCGCATCGCACCTCCACGCGCGGCGGTTGCCGCATTGGAATCGAACAGCACGCCGGATTCAAATCGCTGGCGCGCCTTCTCGCGCTCCTGTCGCGCAATCTCCGCAATCGCGTCTGCGGCGGGAGCCTCGGGTTCCCGCACTGGCGATTCCAGACCCACTCGCACGCGCAGCCGGCGGAATAGCGCGTCGAACCAACGC
The DNA here is from genome assembly GCA_039934475.1 of Bryobacteraceae bacterium. Taxonomy (GTDB): domain Bacteria; phylum Acidobacteriota; class Terriglobia; order Bryobacterales; family Bryobacteraceae; genus JBDTMC01. Next base: position 6,497 of record JBDTMC010000014.1, read on the forward strand.
CATACCTTCATGGGAGCAGCACCGCCACCCAATCGGCTAAAAAGTGCAGCACGCGGCTGAAGGCTTGCACCAGCTCGCGCCGGTCGTCCGCCGAACCAGGCTGCCCGGTGCAGAACAGTACGTTGAATTGGCCGTCGGTCAGAACCGTGGCACTCACGCTCCCATCATCGCCGGTTTGGACGCGCACCCGAGCGCGCACCATCACATGCGCCGGGGCGATGCCGTTCAGCTCGCCTACCAGGTAGAAGAGGTCCGTGTCGGGGTCGCGTTTGTCCTTACGTCCGCGTCGCACCCGCATCACCGATCGCGTAAAGTGCCCACCGCCCTTGGCGCTCTCGAGAAAGGCGCGCGCGGCGGCCACCCCGCCCAAGGTTGGCGCCATCGCCTTCACGGGAGCCTCCTCCGCCAGGGCGTCCATCAAGGCGTCGAACACGTCTCCCGATGCCAGAAAGTCGGGCGGGCGCAGAGTAATTCGCGATCGCGGCCCGGACGGCTCTTCCCAAAGCCGGAGTCCGGCGAGGAGCTGAAACAGATCGTCGCTTTCCTCAAAGGTCACGGTTCCACTCGAATCCAGGCGCAGTATCGTGTCCGCCTGGTAGTCGTTGACGATATACTCCGACGGCGCCGCGTCAAAGCCTGAACGATTTTCCACGGCAGCTACCGTGGCACACCAGGCGCGGATCAAGGCATCGAGGATTGAGGCCACATCGAGAACAGGGTCGGCTGCGGCGCGCCCGTCGGGAGTGGGCACTTGGCAAGGCAACTCCCGGCCTGTCTCCGGATCCTCCTGCATCCAGAACCCGATATTACGTGCGATGGCGAGCAGCGGGTTCACGTAGTCCGGCAGTGAGGCATCGAGCTTTCTCAAACCTCCGAGAGGCCACGCGATCTCAAACGTCCGGCGATGGATCGCCAGCACACCCACTTCGAATCGAAAGAAGATCGCCTCCTTCGCCTGCTCAGGCGCAAGCCTCAGCACAGCCAGATAGCGGTTCCGCTCCACCACGTCCATCACGGGGAATAGGAACGGCGGCACAACAGTAAAGTGACGGATCTGCCGCGGCTCCAGAGGTGGCAGCGGAATGGGCGGCGGCGGCGACAACACAGACCGGAAGCGGACCACAACATCGAGAATGGTCTGCGGCTTCCCTTCCCTGGGAAAGAAGAACACCACGCGCCGATCCTGCTTCTCAAGGAAGACCCTCGTCGTAACAGTGGCCTTCCGCAGCAAGGGGTACGTAGGAAGGATCGGCCCGCTAGCCAATACCGCGGTCTCACCCGCCAGCAATTGTTCGCCGGCCCTTCGCACGGCGGCGCCTAAGGCGGCGTAACGTTCCGGTAACTCCTGAATGAAGTCTGAGCCGCCTTCGGGTCCCATGCTCTCTAAGTGCCGGGATTCAGGAATTTCTGCTGCACATCGGCCACATGTGCAAGAAACTTCTTCAGCACGCCTTCGTTGTCGCTGTTCTTCTTACCGAACCGGTAAATCACCTGTAGCGTCTTGTCTTGCAGCAGCCAGGTTCCCACATCGTTGTCACCGTCGCCGGTGCAGAACACCAGATAGGCGCTGCCGGTAAGACCGGGTCCGGCAACTTGCGCGATGATCGCGCGTTGAAGATCCATATCCTTAGGAATGTTATCCGCGTTGGCAGGAGCCGCATCGCGAGCGGCGGCGAGATCCGCCCGCACCGCCGGGTCAAGTACTAGCGAAACCGCGGGCACAGTGCTCTGCATGGCGATCAGCATATCCGGAGGCGCCGGGACGGCCACGATGTCAAACTCAACCGACTGCCGATTGAGCGTCTTTGCCTTTTCCGTATCAGAGTGGAAGATGAGGTTGACCGTCTTGCTCTTATCGAACTGGACTTCGAACTGCATGCGGCCCGACAGCTTTGGCATGCGAAACACGGTGGGCGAAGCCGTTGGGACACGGTCCGCGCTCTCCAAATATCTCCTCGACGCATCGTCGAGTTGCTTCTGCGTGTCCACTACGGCTTGTCCGACGCTGGATAAGAAGTCAGCGAACTTGGAAGGTTCCGAGCTCGGCCCGGGCCTCGCAGGACCAGCCGTCGGAACCCTCTTGCCGGCCAGGCTAAAGGCCACCTGAAGTTGGTCCTGCACAGCTCCGATCTTTGCATTCACGTCCTGGGCTGTCGACGTAAGAACGCCGAAAGCCGTGCCAATCGCGTTGAACCTTCCCGTGAGAGTCTTGCTGGTGGCATCCGGCCCGCCATCATCGAAAGCGAATGTCCCGTCCGGCAGTTCGTTCTCAATGCTGTCGAGTAACTTGCTCAGCTCCGACGCGCGCTGCTTGAGGGCGTCCAGAGCCTGGCCAAGGTCCTTCGTTGTGCCGGTGAAATCATTACCGGCCTTACGCAGGTCATCACGGTTGATATTGACAGCCATCGCGCGGCCCTAGACTTTCGGCGCCAGCGCTTTGTTCAGATTCGTGACCAGATCGAGTATCTTCTGATCTTGCAGGGCTTTGTCTGGCAGCGCCGTCGCACCACCAGGATCGGTCGCCTTTGCCGCCGCCAGTAAGGATTCAAAGATCGCCTTGTTGTCTCCGGTGGGCAGCAGAGCGTCAATGATGGTATGGCATTCGGCGGCGGCGCGGTACTCCTCACTGGTGGACCTGGCAAACGACCCGCTGATGGCGATCGCGCCCATGGCAAACCCGCCTCCAATCGCGATGGCTTGGTTCGTGGTCTGCGATAGATCCATTCGCACCTGCAACTCCGTGGTCGTGTACTGGTAGCGCGAGGGCGCTAACTGCATTAATAAGTTGGCAAGAAACTTAGCGCGATCGTCGGTATCGGCAGCCAGATTTAGTTTCTTCACCATGTCCACGATGGCAATGAGACTGGCGATGTAATCGGCGTTCAACTCTTTCTGGGCGGCGGCGATGCCGAGCCCTAACCCGCCGATGATTCCAGGAACCGTTTTCAGATCGCTGATCAAGACGCTCATGTGTTTGGATCCTTTGAGATTGAATGGGAACTGGGAACCGAGACCTGCTCCACTTCCACGGACAAACGGCTTTCTACAGTCTGGCTGGTCCCGTATTTGAGGCGAAACGCGAGGTTAACCGGGCGCACCAACAGCGCCAGTTCCTTCGTGCTCGACCTGGTTAGCATGACAGAGGTACTGACGTCCCAGCGGCGTACTTTCAGGCAGGGAGGCAGCAGACTGATCCCTGCGTCCCGCCCAATTACGCCAGTCAGAACTTCCAGCGCCGGAGCGGCGGCCGTCACACTGGTCCGGCATTCGCGGTCGTAGACTAACTGCACTTCCACCGCCGACAAAGCGAGTGATTGAAGCACAACCGGAAGCGGGTCTGGTTGATTGTTCGCCATGCGGGCACGCGGCACCTGAAATTACTATAGAAAACGCGCTCAAGTCAATGCGCGGGAGGCCGCACCATGAAGTCCGCGCCCGGACGTAACCCATACTCCGGACCGAGCGACTGATACGGGACGGCCGCGCGCGCGTTCCAATCCCAAACGATCTCGCCGCCCAGCAGCGTCATCTCGGCAAAGAAGCGCTGACGGCCGGCGAGGCGTCCTCCGCTGGAATCGGCATAACCCCAATCGCCATCGGCGATTCGCAGCACAGCGATGTCAGCCGCTCCGCCCACGGTGAGATGGCCGTGCTCCGGATGATGGATGAGTTGTGCCGGCATCCAAGTAGTGCGGGCGATGATGTTTGGCACGGAGACACCCATGGCAAGGAACTTCGACATGGTAGTGGGCAGGTCCTGCATGGCCGCGTTCATACTCAGCGTGTGGAGGTCCGTGGAGATGGCGTCGGGCAGAAATCCGAGCGCGACGGCCGGGGCGGCATTGCGAAAAGTGAAACTTCCGGCGCCGTGACCGACGTCGAACTTCACGCCGCGCTGGCGCGCCTGCTCCAGGTAAGGATAGAGCTTGCCCTTCTCATCCAGCCACGGCACAGCGCTGCGGTAGCAATGGGTGGAGATGTCACCCGGGCGCAGTTTCTCGGTCACCAGTTGGTAGTAGGGTCGCTCCGGCAGGAAGAACCCAAAATCCACCATCACGGGTACATTCGCAAGGTTGCCCGCTTCCACGGCCTTGTCCACCGAAAGCCAATCGGGCTTTTCGTAGTGCGCTGTCTTCACGCCGACCACGACGTCGGCATGCTTCTTAGCCAGACGCGCCACCTCTGCTGGTTGGAAATCGGCCGCCACCTGCTCATTGATGTTGCCCATCATTCCATACCCGGCAATGTTGATGAACGCGTAAAGGTGGGTGCGGACGCGGTCGATCACGGTGTGGCGGAACGTTTCGAAGTTCCGCCAGCCGGAACTTCCGGCATCGGCCATGGTAGTAATCCCGGTGCGGAAGCTGAAGCTGTCGGGGGCGATACTGCGGTCCCCAGCCCAGGCGTCCCCCGCGCCTGTGGTATGGAAACCGTGAACGTGAATATCCACCAAGCCCGGCGTCACCAGGAGGCCCTTCACATCGATCACTTTCTTGGCCAGGGAGGGATCGAGCGAGGGTTCGACGGCGGCGATCTTGCCTTGGCGGATGGCGACGTCACGAACGGCGTCGATGCCGTTCTTAGGATCGATGACTCGCCCACCCTTGAGGACAAGATCGTAGGGTGTCTGGGCGGGCGCGGCGGCGGCCAGAACGGCGAGGAGGACGAAGTGTCTCATTGCCGTCGATTCTACCTCTGTATCAGGCCAGGTATAGTAGACAATTCTGCCTCCACGAAAGCCGGGCGGGTGCCTACAATGAAGGCAGCCATGCGAGCAGCCATTCTGCTGCTGGCGCTGCCGGTCCTCGGGTATTCGTTGTTTGCCCAGAACGCCGTCAACGCGCAGGCCCCCTACTACACCACTGACAGCATCGTGAACGCGGCCAGCAACTTCCCGGGCCCGTTGGCGCCGAACGCTATTGCGAGCCTATATGGGCAAAACCTGTCCTGGAACACCCTGGCCGTGTCCCTCCGTGACGTAGCGGCAGGTAAGCTTCCGCAGAGACTGCCGGGCGCCGGAGTGACTGTGTCGGTGGCCCATTTGACGGCGCGGCTGTACTTTGTTTCACCCGGTCAGATCAATTTTCTCCTGCCGGCGAACCTGAAGCCGGGGGACGAGTATGACGTGATCGTGATGCGCGATAGCCTGGCAGGTCAGTCGGTGAAGGTGCGAGTGGAGCGGGCGGCGCCGGGAGTGTTTCTTCTCGATACGGACACGGTAGTCGCGACGCGTCCGGATGGGAGTGTTGTGACGCGGGATGCGCCGGCACATCCGGGAGATATCGTGGTGCTCTACGCTTCGGGATTAGGGCAAACCGCACCGCTATTGACCGACGGCGAGATTCCGCTGGCAGCCCGGGAAATCGTAGCGCGGAGTGAATTCACGTTGCTGGCAGACGGTGTGGTTGTGGATGACAGCAAGATTCGTTATGCCGGAGTTACGCCAGGGTTCGCCGGGTTATATCAAGTCAATCTAGTATTACCTGATGACATTGGTGACGATCCTGAAATCCGGCTCTCGGTGGCAGGTATAACCAGCCCCGCCGGGCCGCGCCTGCCTGTACGGCGATGAATCGCCTGGAACCCCAATTCCGCGGGATACGTTTCACCATTTGTAGGCTACACTGACGGTAGGAGAACGTATGCGTATCCGCGCCTTTGCTTTACTATTAGCGCCCGGTTTTGCCTTGCTGGCCCAACAGCCGGAGGCAGCGCCGCCAGCGCCACCCGAGCCGCCCGCATATGTTAGTCCCGCCGGTACTAAGATTCCGCTGGGACTAATTAACAGCATCAGCACGAAGAGCGCGGCCGAAGGCGACCGCGTGTATCTGGAAACGGTGTTTCCCATCCTGTCGAAGGGCAAGATCGTGATCCCGCCGGGAAGTTACGTGATTGGTACAGTCACTCAGAGCAAGCGGCCAGGACGCATGAAAGGGCGCGGCGAGTTGTTTGTGCGCTTCGATACCCTGACGCTACCGAATGGCGTGACGCGCGACTTTCGCTCCCGGATTGGCTCATTGGACGGACGCGCCACTGAGGAATTGAACCGCGAAGAAGGTAAGATTCGCAGCGACACCAACAAAGGCGGCGATGCCCGAACAGTCGGCGAAGGAGCGGCGATCGGGGCTTCCATAGGAGCCATCGCCGGCAGTGCCGCAGGCCACGCGGGCATGGGCGCGGGTCTGGGCGCGGCGGCGGGCGCCACGGCTGGCTTGGTGGGCGTGCTGATGTCACGAGGGCCGGATGCGATGCTGACCAAGGGGACGACGTTGGAGATGATCCTCGACCGTCAATTGGAGTTTGGCGATCAAGACATCAACTTCAACAATATCGGACAGGCGCGAGGCTTTTCCAATGGTCCGGGGCCGGTGCAGCAAGACAAAAACAAGGGCATCATTCCACGCCGATATCCGCTCAACCCGTAGGCTAAAGCAAGAAGTCGAAGTGGACGGTGAAACGGCGGCCAAGGAAGTAGCCGACAGGGACGGGCGCACCGCGTACTGCTTTGTAACCTGGAAATCCTTTTACAAGCGCGAGTCGAGTGAGCAGAACGTTGGAAACCGGTTGTGATACGGGATTCCCGCGTAAGCCTGCGACACGTTCGTCTCGAGACAGGGGAACCGCTGCGGTACGCACCAGGCCATCGTTGTAGTTACGAAGGTAAGTGACGCGTACCTTGCGCGCTCCACACCAGGCTGCGCGGCGAGAAATTACCCTCGATCGGTTTCTGGGATACAAACGGGAAGCGGAAACGGCCAGCTTCGGGGTAATAACCCAGTGGTCCTGGCCGAAGAAGGATTTCTCCACATCATCCACATCGAAGTAGTTTGACACGCGCTTTTCCACCGGACGGGACGCGGGCGCCATTGCGTGGCCGTCCGGTTTGGGTCGGCACGCACCGCAGGCGCCTGGCGAGTTAGCGGGCGCTGCGTTCTTTCAGTTTGCGCCACTGATCGGCGGTGAGGATGGATCGCAGGTGGATTTGCATTTGAGAAAACGTGCGCGCGAGATCGGCGCGGGCGGCGATGAGTTTCTCGCAGGCATCGGCGTTGCGGCGCTGGTCAAAGGAGTCTTTGTTGAATCCTTCTTCAATGTCGGTCTGGGCTTTGTCGAGAAGGCGGCGCTGCTCGACGAGGCGGGCGCGATACTCGTCAATCGTCGCTAGTATGTCCCGCTGCTGGCGACTATTAAGGCTCAGTTCTTTAAGGATCGCCGGATCCCAGGAGGGGAAGAATGGCGACCGTACGTCCTGCGGGAAGACGGGTACCGCGAGCAAGAGGCAAAGCAGTAAGGATCTCATGAGTCACCTGCGTCCGGACGGGATCGGCGAGGGTTCGGTGGGCGAGTGATTGACCCGCCCAATACCGTGTCATCCGAACCTGTCCCCTTCCGAGCCAAGCGGTCTAGGTGGTGTAGGTGGTCAGCTTGGTGCCGATGTTGCTGAAGGCCGTGTTGATCTTGGTGGCGACCGTGTTCATGCCGGACACAGCAGCAAAGGCGATCAGCGCAACAACGAGCGCGTACTCGATCAGGTCCTGGCCCTGTTCGTCGCGGTAGAGGTTCATCAGGAAGTTTGTCATTTTGTTTAGTCTTTTGTTTTCTTTCTTTATTCCCCGGTGGGGACGCCCTCTTTAATGCAATCGGCGCGCCATACCCACCGATATTTAGAATCAATGACTTATAGAATGTAAGCGAGTGTGCCGTGAACTGCCGTACACAAAAGCAGGGATGCCAGAGTGTTGTGGAGGTTACATGGAACTCAGGTCATATACTGTTGATTCTAATAGTACTAGCGTGCAAGCAGTACTTCGGAAACGAAGGGCGGCAGATTGCAAAACTATATCAGTACTAAGCCCGAATCCGCGGGCCTGGAAGAGGGTGGCCTGAGAGACGCTGCCTACGGGGTGAGGGCGCTACGGAGGTCGGAATCAAAGCGGCGGAGGGCTGCGACCGCGTCGGGAGGGGCAAGTTGGTCGTAGCCACGGGCGACAAAGAACGCTTCTTCCCCGCGCCACACGAGCACGGCGAACCCTTGCTCCGTGAGGCGGCCAGCACTCCCGATGGGGCCAAAACCGTCACCGGCGCGTTGAACGAGGGCGACGAAGCCGTCACGTTCGAGGAAGAAGTGACTGGCGGCGCCCGGCATGGGTATGATGGCGATGCCGGCGGAGGCCAAGCGCTCCAGGAGAGCTATCATGCCTACATTTTGTAGCGGCCGAGATCCTCGTCGTTGAGACCTTCCAGCCAGCGGCGCAACTCTTCGTTATCCACTTTGGTGTTGACGGAGTTCGCGGTTTTGGACGACTTCAAGACAGCGTCTTCGACGAAGATAGGGCAATCGAGGCGAAGGGCGAGCGCCAAGGCATCGCTGGGGCGGGAGTCAACACTGATCAGTTCGCCGTCACGCTCGAGCCAGATGAGCGCGTAAAACGTGTCGTCCTTGAGTTCGTTGACCACTACTTTGCGAACGCCGGTGTTGAGACCAAGGAGGAGGGTTTTGATGAGGTCGTGCGTCATGGGGCGGGGCGTAGAAACCTTTTCGATTTCAAGGGCGATCGCGTTGGCTTCGTAGATGCCCACCCAAATGGGGAGGATGGAGTTGCCGGAATTATCTTTGAGGATGACAATCGGCATATTGGTAACCGGATCCATCATCAGGCCGCGGATCTTCATTTCGACTTCCATAACTTCCCCCTGACCTACATTAGAACAGATTCGCCCACGAGGGAATTGGGGCCGGCACGCGTCACACGCGCCTCGAGATAACCGCCGGAGAGATTCGCCGTGTCGCCCGCGGGGTGGGAGAAGTTCAGAGTTCGATTATGCGAGGTACGGCCGATCCATTGGCCGGTCGCTTTGTTGAACCCTTCTACATTCACTTCCTGCACCGTTCCGACGAGTTCGGAATTGCGAGCGATCTGAATACCGCGCTGCTTTTCCTGAAGGATGGTGAGGCGGCGGCTCTTTTCCTCTTCTGGAAGATGGTCGTCAAGGGCGAGGGCGGGCGTGTTAGGACGCCTGGAATACTTGAAACTGAAGACGGAATCGTATTGCACTTCGTCGAGCAGTTGGAGGGTCTGCTCGAAGTCAGCCTCGGTCTCTCCGCAGAAGCCGACAATGACGTCGGTGGTGATGGCGATGTTACGGTTAGCACGCTTCATCCACTCGATGCGGCGCATGTAGTCATCGCGTGTATAGAGCCTCTGCATGCGGCTAAGAACAGCGTTGGAACCGGACTGCACGGGAAGATGGACGTGGTTGCAGAGGTTCGGATTGCGGTCAATGGCGTCGATGATGTCCTTGGTGAAATCGCGCGGATGGGACGTGGTGAAGCGAACGCGGCGAATGCCGGAGACCTGGCCGACGGCGTCGAGCAATTGAGCGAACGTAAACCCGGCTGGCGAGGGGTCATGGTAGCTGTTTACGTTTTGGCCGAGGAGTTGGATTTCGGTATATCCGGCGGCGGCTAGGTCGCGGGTTTCGACGAGAACACTGTCACTGGTGCGGCTGCGCTCGGGTCCGCGGGTGAATGGAACTACACAGTAGGCGCAGGACTTATCGCACCCTTCGATGATGGTGATGTAGGCGCGGTAAGGATTATCGCGGCGCGTGAGAGGAGTCTCAAACGTATCTTCCGTATCGAGGCTGAGACCGGTGACCCGGCGATTGCCTGCTTCCAACTGAACCAGTAATTCAGGCAAGCGGGTGTAACTGGCAGAGCCAACCACCATGCTGACGTGCGGCGCCTTTTCAAAGATGCGCTCGCCTTCCTGTTGGGCGACGCAGCCGAGAACCGCGAATTTTTTGCCCTTGCCGGCATCGCGCTTGAATTGCTGAAGTCGGTGGAACACCTTTTGTTCCGCCTTGTCGCGGATACTGCATGTGTTGTAGAGGACAAGATCCGCCGCTTCGGGCGTATCGACTTTGGAGTAGCCCTCCGAAACCAGAGTGCCTATTACCTTTTCAGAGTCATGGGCATTCATCTGGCAGCCAAACGTTTCGATGTAGAAGTTCTTCATGTGCCCCAGCGCGTCGCTTCTTTTATTATAGGCGGCGCGCAGGACCCTAAAGTCCAGAGTCGAAACTCTCGATAAGGAACCTGAGGGTAGAACCGCACTCCGAGCGTCGGTGGCGTCCCTCGGGAGGCATTATGGCAGCGACGATGACAGAAGCTCCAGCAGCGGGTAACGAGAGCGCCAAAACCGATATTCTTGCTGGAAAATACTTGACGTTTCGCCTGGGACGCGAGGAATTCGCGATTCAGGTACTGAAAGTCAGGGAAATCATGGGGATCGAGGAGATCACCGCGGTACCACAGACCCCTTCGTATGTAAAGGGTGTCATTAACCTCCGGGGCAAAGTGATCCCGGTTGTCGACCTTCGCCTGAAGTTCGGCCTGCCGGAACTGGAATACACGCAGCGAACGTGCATCATTGTGGTTCAGGTGAAGACCGGCAGCACTGCAACCCTGATGGGGATCGTCGTTGACGGCGTTTCAGAAGTTCTGAATATCGCCGGCGCGGACATCGAGAACACACCCGAATTTGGCAATGGCGTTGCCACCCCGTATTTGATGGGGATGGCGAAGATCAAGGGGAAAGTGAAGATTCTGCTCGATATCAATCAAGTGCTGACGAGCCAGGAACTGTACGGCCTTGATTCCCTGTTAAGTGAGAACTAGTTAGAGGGCCACATTGGCCGAGGAGACGTTTCTAAATGCAAAAGTCCTGGACAATCTCACGCAAGCTTTACGCCTGCTTTTTTGGGCTGCTCGCCGCAGTGGCCGCTTTGAGCTATTTCGGAATCAGCTCGATTGGAACGCTGGATCAGCGCTTGACACGCATGGCCGACATTTCAATTCACGAAGTGGACGATTTGGGTAATTTCGATAAAGCGCAGGCAATGATGCTGGCGTCCCAGCGGGCCGTATTGCTGTATACCTTCCTGAAGGAACCAGACCGCGTAGAGAAGAGCAAGGCTGCATTTGAAGCGAGCGTTGACGTTGCACAACAGACTCTGGACAAGATGCGCCCGCTGCTACACAGTCCGGAGGCGCACAAATACCACGGCGACCTGGGCACTTTGCTCAGTTCGTGGAAAAGCGAGTTTCCGGCCGTCAGTGCTTTGGCTGCGGCGGGCAATATCGATGGCGCCGCGAAACTGGCCAATGAGAAGATCATCCCCACGCAGGTGAAGATGACTGCGGTGACTACCGAGTTTGGGGAATTCATCAACAGGCAGGTGGCCGCTGACGCCGTCGAGGCGAAGAGCAAAGCTTCTGTGAGCATGACGGCGACGTGGGTTCTCATCTTCGTCGCGCTCGGCGTGGCCGTACCAGGATTCATCGTCGTGCGGTGGGTGGGGGTTCAGCTGACAGCGATCGCCGGTGAGTTGGGTCAAGGAGCCGGCCAGGTGGCTTCGGCCTCAGGACAGGTTTCGTCGGCTAGCCAGTCACTGGCTCAGGGCGCATCCGAGCAGGCAGCCTCACTGGAGGAGACATCGGCAAGCACCGAAGAACTCACATCGATGACGAAGAAGAACGCGGAGAATTCCAGTTGCGCCGCGGACGTGATGGGTGAAGTGGACCGTAAAGTCGGCGAAGCGAATACAACGCTCGGCGAAATGGTTGTTTCGATGCGGGAGATCAACACGTCGAGCGACAAGATCGCCAAGATCATCAAGGTTATCGATGAGATCGCATTCCAGACCAATATTCTCGCTCTGAATGCCGCAGTGGAAGCGGCGCGGGCCGGAGAGGCGGGCATGGGGTTCGCGGTGGTGGCCGACGAGGTACGCAATCTCGCACAGCGCTGCGCCCAGGCGGCCAAGGACACGGCGGCTCTGATCGAAGAGTCGATTTCGAAGTCCAACGAGGGTAGGCAAAAGTTGGAGCAGGTAACGGGGGCAATCGGCGGCATTACCGTGAGCGCGCAAAAGGTGAAGACGCTGGTGGACGAAGTTAATCTGGGAAGCCAGGAGCAAGCCAAGGGGATCGATCAAATCGGACTCGCGTTGACGCAGATGCAGCAAGTGACACAGAAAAATGCTGCGACCGCCGAGGAAAGCGCATCGGCCAGTGAAGAGATGAGTTCGCAAGCCGAGGTGCTGCGTTCTCTGGTGGACCGCCTGCAAAGTATGGTGGGACAGCAGGAGCACGTTCGTGGAGGGGGGGTACCGTCTTTGCCGAAGAATCGGGTGGCGAGGTCGGGGGCGGCCAAACCACTGCATGCATCAAGCAAGGCCGTTGGGTACAAGTCGCCGGCAGGGTCACAGCAAGCGGCTCATCCAGTTGCCCATGGAGGCAAGGATGCCTTCCCGCTGGACGATGACTTTCGAGAGTTCTAGGCGAGATGGTCCGGACGGAGGAATCCATGTCTCAACGTGATCATAGCGTGGAGCCACCAGACATAGCGAAGCTCGTGGACCGGTTGGCGCTCGACCTTGTGCTAACAGAAGGCCCTCCTGAGTCGGGGCCGCCTCGGGTGGCGGCTTCCCTCATCGCGATTCGAGAGGCCGCCCAGGCTGGAGGATATGCCGAGGTGGCAGAGCTCAGCACGTCTTTGCTTGCGCCTGTGGGCCAGGTGGTTGAGGGGGCGCTGGGCTGGGATGCCATAGAGGATACCGTTCAATCTGGTCTTGCCGAATTGCAGAGAGCTATTGCCGCTGCGGGGAAGGCGCCGGTGGCCGCAGCGCCACTCAGCCTACAGGACGATCCGGAGTTGTTGAGCGATTTCGTTCTCGAGGCAAGCGACCACATCACTTCGATTGAAACGAACGTCCTCATTTTGGAGCGGGAGCCGCTGAACACGGATGCGATTCACTCGGTATTCCGCAGTTTTCACACGGTTAAGGGACTTGCCGGATTTCTCGAGTTTCAGGACATCCGTGAGGTGGCGCATGAAGTCGAAACGGTGTTGGACCTCGCGCGAAACAATGAAATTTCGATCACTCCGGCAGTGATCGATACGGTGTTGTCCAGTACAGATTACCTGAAGCTGTGGGTGGAGTCTCTTCAAATTCGATTGAGCGGAAAGGTATTTCAGGTACCTCTGTTCCCGCACCGTCTAGTGGCTCAGATCCGGGAGTTGCGCCCTGCCGGGGAGACGAACGAGATTCCTGAGAAAGCTGTGTCCGTGCCGCAACCCGCCGCGAGTACGGATTCGCTCGAAGCAGTGCCAGAAGTAGGCGAGCCGGCGAAGCGAGTGCGTGCAGGAGAAGCACGAACGGTAAAGGTGGACACGGCAAAACTCGACTCTCTGGTGGATATGGTGGGCGAGATGGTGATCGCCCAATCTTTGGTGCGTCATGACCCGGACCTCGCGGGTGTCCGGACGCCGCGGTTGCTTCGTAACCTATCGCAACTAGCGCGAACTACGGACGAATTGCAGAAGACGGCAATGTCGATGCGGATGGTTCCGATCGGCCAGTTGTTTCAGAAAATGCAGCGACTGACGCGGGATCTGGCGCGCAAGTCCAACAAGCAAGTAGAAATGCAGACAGCGGGAGAGGATACGGAGCTCGACCGTAACCTGGTCGAGGAACTGGCCGATCCGATGATGCACATGATTCGCAACGCAGTGGATCATGGCCTAGAACCCGCCGACGAGAGAGTCGCGGCGGGCAAGCCGCAAATGGGACGCGTTCGGCTCACAGCTACTCACCAGGCGGGGCACATCGTGATCGAGTTGTCCGATGACGGCCGTGGTCTGAACAAAAGAGCGGATCCTTCGCAAGGCACGGGAGAAGGGTCTGATTGAACCATTAGCCATCCTCTCGGACTTCGATATTTACAATCTGATTTTCCGGCCAGGCTTCTCGACGGCGGAAAAGGTAACGGACGTCAGCGGACGCGGGGTCGGAATGGACGTCGTCCGAAAACAACTGCAGAAGCTGCGCGGGCGGGTGGAGATCAAATCGGCGCCGGGCGAAGGCACGACATTCACCATGAAGCTCCCGTTAACACTAGCCATCATCGACGGACTGGTGGTGGGGGTAGGGGGCGAACGGTACATCGTGCCGCTATTTTCGGTACGAGAAGTTCTGCGGCCAACGCCGGAGATGATCACAACAGTAGAAGGGCGAGCCGAGATGGCGTTGGTACGCGATCGGCTGATGCCGGTAATCCGGCTGCATCGGCGATTCCGTATCAAGCCTCGATCCGAAGACCCTTGCGAGGGAGTTCTGGTGATCTCCGAGAACGCCGGGCGATGCTTCGGCTTGATGGTAGACGAACTGATCGGGAAGCAGGAAGTGGTTATCAAGAACCTCGGCGAGAGTTTGAAGAATATTCAGGGTGTGGCCGGAGGCGCCATCCTGGGCGACGGAAGGGTGGGATTGGTCCTAGATGTCGACGGAATCTTCGGGGTACGCGAGGATCCGACCCATGGTTAGTCAAAAGCACGAGACTGCCGCTGAGTGCGTCGAAGTCCGGGCCTTGACGGGAGGTGAATTCGACAAGATTGCGGCGCTCGCTTACGAGAAGTTCGGATTGGAACTGAAGAAAGGCAAAGAAGATCTGGTCTCAGCCCGGCTCGGAAAGCAGATCCGCGCCGGCTCATTCCGCAGCTTTAGCGACTACTACGACCATCTGGTTGGGGATCGAACGGGAGAGTCATTGATCAGCATGATCGATGCTTTGACGACGAATCACACGAGCTTCTACCGGGAAAAGGCGCATTTCGATTTCCTGACGGGTGAGGTACTCCCGCTCTGGAAAAGCAAAGCTCAGATCCGTATCTGGAGTGCGGCCTGCTCTTCAGGGGAGGAGCCATACACGATTCTCATGACGTTGGGGGAAGCACTGGGGCAATCGGGCCTGGAGCGGGTGGAAGTGTTTGCCACCGACATCTCGACTCGGGTTCTCGAGATGGCACAGAGGGCAGTATATCCGGATGAACGGTTTCGCGACGTACCGAGATCGTTGTTGTCGCGGTATCTACTCCGTGGCGAGGGCAAAGCGGCGGGCCATTATCGAGTGAAGCCGAGTCTGGTTAGTCGCGTCCAGTTCCAGCGCATGAATCTGATAGAACGGTTTCCCACTTTACCCTTGTTCGACGTCATCTTTTGCCGCAACGTGATGATCTATTTTGACCGGGAAACGCAACAGACGTTGGTGAACCGGTTGGCGGGATACCTGGAGCCAGGAGGTTACCTGTTCATCGGCCATGCAGAGAGTCTAACCGGCATCGAGCACGGGCTCGAATACATTAGACCGGCGATTTACCGCAGAAAGTCCACTCGCTAACACGGTGGACATATGTGGTTAAGAGAGGACGAAGGCTATGAATCTTTGTGTTGTGGGAATGGCCGATTGCGGTTTCAGCGTCAAGCCCGATGAAGTACTGGTGACCTACGCTCTCGGCTCATGCATTGCGGTGGCGATTCACGATCCCGTGTCCAAAGTGGGGGGCCTGCTGCACTACATGCTACCGGAATGCTCGATTGATCAGGACAAGGCGAGGCAACGCCCCTATATGTTTGCGGACAGTGGAATCCCACTGCTGTTCCAGAAAGCCTATGCCTTAGGGGCGCAAAAGCGCCGCATCGTGGTGCGAGTGGCCGGTGGCGCCCAGGTAATGGATGACAACGGGGTGTTCAATATTGGCCGCCGCAATTACCTGGCTCTGCGAAAGATCCTCTGGAAGGCAGGGGTATTGATCGAAGCTGAAGAGGTGGGGGGCAATGCGTCGCGAACCGTCCGTCTAGAAATAGGAACCGGGCGATTTTGGATTCGGGGAAGTGGGGAATCGGAGCGGGAGATTCGCGTTGGACCGCTGAATGCGGCGGAAGGAGTGGCAGCATGGCGTACTCGGTAATGATCGTAGATGACTCTCCGGCCATGCGCAAATTCATGCGCCGGGTGATGGAGCTAACCGGCATAGACACGTCGGAGTACCGGGAGGCAGGCAACGGGCGGGAGGCACTCGATCAGTTGCGGCAGAAAAGAGTAGATCTCATTCTGACGGACATTAACATGCCTCTGATGAATGGCCAACAACTCATTGAGAGCTTGGATGCCGATCCGGACTTGCGTGACATTCCGGTGGTTGTGGTCTCAACGGATGGGAGCGCAAGCCGGGTACAGCGGATGCTGGATCTTGGCGCCAAAGGTTACGTAACTAAACCATTCCAACCGGAGAATTTGCGGGAGGAGTTGGAGCGGGTCCTGGAGGAAGCCGATGCTTGATGAGCGATTCAGCCTGGCAGTAGAGGAGTCCCTGACGGGAGTCCTGGAGACGATGTTCTTCACGAGCGTTCTAGGGGATTTTACTGGCGAGACAGCACCGGATAAGATCACGGCCACGCTTTCCTTTAACGGCGAGCCCTCCGGATCCTTCTGGCTGGCAGTCAGCCGGCCGCTGGCGCGTGAGATGGCAGCCAATTTCCTGGGTTGCGACGACGAAATCGAAGAGCAGCAATCGGAGGAAGTGGTCCGGGAACTGGCGAACATGGTGTGTGGTTCGGTGCTCAGCCGGGTGGAAAATCACTCCCGGTTCGATCTCAGCGAGCCGGTGGTGGTGCAAGAAGCGCCCAGTGCAACGCTGCATCGGGTGTTCGAGGTGGAAAACGGGACGGTTGAGATTGGTCTCAACACCCAACCGTAGAGGGAGCGGATCGATGAACGACCGCGGAAAGATCAAAGTACTCATTGTCGACGACTCGGCGATTGTGCGAAAGCTGCTGGCCCAAGCGCTGTCGCAGGAGCCAGACCTGGAAGTGGTAGGCACGGCGCCAGACCCGTATGTGGCACGGGACAAGATACTGTCCCTTGAGCCGGATGTCATTACATTGGACCTCGAGATGCCGCGCATGGATGGCTTGACGTTTCTGCGCAAGCTGATGCAGTTCCGGCCGATGCCCGTGATTGTAATCAGTTCGCTCGGTCAGTCTGGATGCAAGGCTGCCTTGGACGCGCTGCAAGCGGGCGCGGTGGAAGTGCTGGGGAAGCCAGGCGGGCCGTATTCAGTAGGGGAACTTCAGTTACACCTTCCGGGCAAGATCCGGGCCGCCGCTGCCGCTCGGGTGCGAGTGAGAGAAAGCAAGCCGGCGCCGCCCATGGCAGCGTCGGCGCCAAGCACGTTGAGCAACTCGTGTCTGGAGCGGGTTGTGGCTATCGGCGCGTCCACCGGGGGTACCGAGGCGATATTGGTCGTCTTGCAGCAGTTCCCTAAGGACTGCCCTCCGATTCTCATTGCGCAACACATTCCTGCTGGATTCTCCCGTGCTTTTGCGGACCGACTGAATCAGATATGCGCGATGGAAGTGAAAGAGGCTGTGGACGGTGACTGGGTTGGTCCGGGACGCGCGCTGGTTGCCCCCGGCAATTTCCACATGCTGCTGCAACGCGGGGGCGGGGGGTTTGTCGCCAGCGTAAAAACAGGTCCAGCGGTATGTTATCAGCGCCCATCGGTCGACGTGATGTTCCGGTCAGTGGCGCAAGTAGCGGGATCAAAAGCGATTGGCGTGATCCTGACGGGGATGGGTGCGGACGGGGCAGAAGGAATGCTGGAAATGCACCACGCCGGCGCCTATAACATTGCGCAGGACGAAGCCAGTTGCGTTGTCTTCGGCATGCCGCGCGAGGCGATTCGCCTGGGTGGAGTCGACCGGGTTCTGCCACTATCGAGGGTGGGCGCGGGCATTGCCGCGGCAATGCCCGCCATCAAGCGATAGATCTACTTGCTGGAGTGAATGAGGAGAGTTTTGTCGGCTTCGATTTTGACCTTCTGTTCGAAGTCGGCCGCTCCGGGAGACTCGACTTTGAGTTCATACTCCCCCGGGGGCAGCAGCAGCCCCTGGTGGGTGTTGTCAATCTCATCAACGAAACCATAGAAGTGGTTGTTGAGGAAAACACCAGCCTTTGGATTGGCGTTCTTCACGCGGAGCAGACCAAAGGGCGGCTTGGCGAGTTCACGTTTTTTCAGGACTTCCTTGACCGAAGTTGTTTTCCCGGCCGTGATCGTGATTTTTCCAGTGTATTCCTCGTAGCGAGGGTCAACCAGCTTCAGTTCATGTTCGCCAGCCGCAACCTGATACTTCTGTGCGGAGGCGAAATAGCCAGCCGGGCCTAGGTACTTGCCATCCACAAAGACCGCCGCGTCGTTAGGCGCGACTTTGGTCTTGAGGGTTCCGGTTTGGGCGCTGAGGGTGCCGACCAGCAAGGCTAGCAAACCCAGAAGGGATATCAATCGTGTGCGAATCATCATTTTCTCTCGTTTTTTTTGCGGACCATTCTATCGGTATACAACGGACAGCGTCGCGAATTCAAGTAAAGGCGTTGCGACAGCAATCACTCAAGCTTTCTTCTTTCCCTGCGCGGCTACCGCTTCCATGGCCGCTTTGACTTTCTCGGGATCGCCCACATAATACGAATTTTGGGGCTTCAAGTCGGCATCCAGTTCATACACCAGCGGCATTCCCGTTGGTATATTCAACTCAACAATTGCGTCGTCACTGACATTGTCGAGATACTTCACCAGGGCGCGCAGGCTATTGCCATGGGCGGCCACAAGGACACGCTGCCCGCTTTTGACTGCCGGAGCGATCGTCTCATGCCACAACGGCAGGAACCGCGCGACGGTATCTTTCAGGCATTCAGTGAGAGGTAACTGGGCCTTGGTAAGACCGCTATACCGGGGATCGTGACCAGGATAGCGAGGATCGCTCTCCTCTAGCACGGGCGGTGGGATATCATAGCTGCGGCGCCAGATTTTCACCTGAGCCTCGCCGTATTTATCGGCCGTTTCGCCCTTGTTCAGACCCTGTAACGCCCCGTAGTGGCGCTCATTCAAACGCCAGCTCTTGTGGACGGGAATCCACAGTAGATCCATCTCGTCGAGGATGATATTGAGCGTCTTCACGGCCCGCTTGAGCACACTGGTGTAGGCGACGTCGAAGAGAAAACCCTGGTCGCGCAGGTAGGCGCCGCCATCGCGAGCCTCCTCGACGCCCTTCTCCGAAAGATCGACATCCGTCCAACCAGTGAAGCGGTTTTCCCGATTCCAGGTGCTCTCGCCGTGACGTACAAGTACAAGTTTGTACATGAGTCTCGAGGCTCCTTACCAGGACTGCCGGAACGCCTTGCGCCCAGCGTACTTCGCGCTGCCGCCCAATTCCTCTTCGATGCGCAGCAACTGGTTGTACTTGGCGATGCGGTCGGTACGGCTGGCAGATCCGGTCTTGATCTGGCCGGCGCCCGTGGCGACAGCAAGGTCGGCAATGAATGGATCTTCGGTTTCACCGGAGCGGTGGGACACCATCGCGGTGTAGCCGGCGTCGGCGGCCATCTTCATCGCCTCTAAGGTCTCAGTGAGGGAACCGATCTGGTTCACCTTCACGAGAATCGAATTGGCGATACCGCGTTCGATGCCCATTGCCAGGCGTTCGCTGTTGGTCACAAAGAGATCGTCTCCCACCAACTGGATCTTCTTACCGAGAGTCTCGGTCATTAGCTTCCAGCCATCCCAATCGTCTTCGGCCATGCCATCTTCAATGGAAATAATCGGGTACTTCGACACCCAATCGGCCCAGAATGCCACCATTTGCTCGCTGCTGCGTTCGCTCTTGTCGGATTTTTTGAAGACGTACTTGCCGGAGGCTTTGTCGTAGAACTCGCTGGCGGCGGGATCGAGGGCGATGGAGATCTGCTCGCCTGGTTTGTAGCCAGCCTTGGTAATCGCTTCCATCACGACTTCCAGGGCTTCCTCATTGCTCTTGAGGTTGGGCGCGAAGCCGCCTTCGTCGCCGACGGCGGTGGAGTAGCCCTTCTTCTTCAAGACGCCTTTCAGCGTGTGGAATACTTCGGCGCCCATACGAAGCGCTTCAGAGAACTTGGAGGCGGCGTGCGGGGCGATCATGAACTCCTGCGGGTCCACCGAGTTGTCGGCATGGGCGCCGCCGTTTAGGATGTTCATCATCGGAACGGGGAGGATGCAGGCGTTGACGCCGCCGAGGTAGCGGTACAGAGGCGTCATCTGCGACTGCGCCGCAGCCCGTGCTGTGGCCATGGACACGGCCAGGATGGCATTGGCGCCGATGCGGCCCTTGTTTGGCGTACCGTCGAGCTCGATCATGGCGCGGTCTACATCAGCCTGCCGTTCGGCGTCCATGCCGATGATGGCCGGAGCGATCTCATCGATGATATTGCCGGCCGCCTTGAGAGTACCTTTACCGAGGTAGCGATCTTTGTCTCCGTCGCGAAGCTCGACGGCTTCATGCTCACCAGTGGACGCTCCGGAGGGCACCGCGCCGCGGCCCATGCTGCCGTCGGCCAAGTGTACATCGGCTTCCACTGTCGGATTGCCACGCGAATCCAAGATTTCCCGGCCTACAACTTTAACGATTTCAGTCATACAGATCCCTTTTAAATGAATGCGGATTGGAACAACTCTCTATTGTGTCATAGAGGAGTGGGGTGGCGTCTTCCGTTCAAAACCTCGCCCAACCACCCTCGCCGCACCCGGTAGTGATACACCGGCAAGAGCATCGCCGTGGCGCCCGCCAGCGCAAGTCCCGCCTTTGCCAGTTGCGGAAAGTATACCGGCACCAGTGCCTGTTGCAGCATGATCAACGCCGGCATGTGGCCGGGGTAAAGAAAGTAGGCTGGATCCGAGAGGTAGCGCATCGTCGGGATTTCCGCGCTCAAATACTGCATAAAGAGCCCGATTAGAACGGCGACAGAGCCGTGAGAGGCCATCGCAAACACTACAGGCCCTCCCCACGATCCGGCCACGATCCGCAAATAGCGTAATCCCCCAGGGAGCACAGGTGCATCGGGTGCGCAAACTTCAGGAATCCGCCCGAAACAATGAACTGGACCGCGCCGCTCTTATCACGATTCAATGAAGAGTCAGGCGGCTGTGCTACTTTTGGGGAGGAATGCGACTTCGCGACGTTTCGAATCTACTATTTGCCACCGCTCTCTGTCTGTGTGCGCAGGAGCCCAGTGTGGCGCCCAAGGAAGCGCAAGGTGTCCCGCCGCGCATAGCTCCCACCGAATATCAGGCCCAAGCGAAGATTGGCGCCGTGACGCTGGCCGCCGACTTCTCCGGTCACTCCGTTCCGACAGCGCTGGGTCCATTGACGACAGAAGACTTTGTGACCGTGGAGGCAGCATTCTTTGGACCGCCGGAAGCCCGCCTTCTGCTGTCGATCGACGACTTCTCGCTTCGCGTGAACGGCAAGAAGGTACCCTTGCGCAGCCAGCCGTACGGGATGCTGCTTTCCTCGTTAAAGGACCCGGAGTGGATTCCGCCTGAGTCTGCTTCCCAAAAATCGTCGAAGACAAGTCTCGGCGGTGGCGGCCAAAGCGAACCAAACAGCCCGCCGCCGGTGGTAAAGATTCCAATCGAAGTGCAACGCGCCATGGCGCAACGCACGCAGAAGGCAGCGCTACCGCTAGGAGACCGTGTCCTGCCCCAGGCGGGATTGATCTTCTTCCAATATCGCGGGAAGACTCAGAACATCAGTTCGCTGGAACTGATCTACAGCGGTCCCGCCGGGAGCGGAACCCTTACGTTACAGCCGTAACGTTCGCAAGTGCCGCGGCTGGCAGCGCCTGTGGGTCATAGATTTTCTCGGGGATGAAGAGAGCGGGGATGATTCCGGCCAGCAAATACGCGCCTGCCATGAGCAGAAACCCGAGCCCAATGGAATAGTTGGTGGCGATACCGCCGATGGCTGCGGGCGCGATGGCGGCTCCAAGCCTGCCGATGTTGTAGGCGCCGCCCATCGCCGTCGCTCGAATGCGGGTTTCAAAACTCTCCGTCATGTAGGCGCCATTCACTCCAAACGGCACGCCATAGAGAAAGCCGAAGACAGTCAACAGTAGAACCACGTTTCCGGGTGTGTGTAATCTGACGATAAGAGGCAAGAGTACCGCCGTGCCGATGCCGCCCGCGACATAGATCCAACGCCGCCCCACCCGATCCGCCAGATACCCTGCGACAACCTTTCCGGCCACCATGGCCGTGTATGTGCCGACCAGGTATCCCGTCATGCGTGTAAAGTCGAAGTGCAGTTCGTTCAACAAATACGTGGGCAACCAGTTGTTTACGCCGTAGTAGCCAAATTGCAGGAAGCCCGTGGTGAGGGTCCAAAGGACGAAGATCCGGACTGCTTCCCGGCTTGCGAAGACTAGCCTCCACTCGTTCCCTCGCCGCGGCGGCGCGCTCTTCCAACTGTCCGGCTCTGGCACCACTTTGCCGATCAACAGCGCCAATACCACCGGTGCCAGCGCCGTCGCAAACAACCAGCGCCATCCAAATGCCGGGATGATCCAACCAGCCAGAAGCGTCGCAACCACATAACCCACTGACCAGCCTGCTTGCAGCGTGCCAAGAACGGTGCCGCGGAACTTAGCAGTCCGTGGTGCAACGCCGCGTGCCGGAAAAATTGGTACAGGCACGAATTTCCTCCCCCGGGAACTTCCGTATTTACAGTAGTTTACAGGTATCGGAAAATCATGCCAGCCCCATTTTTCGAGCCTGCCCACTTGTGCCACGGAACCTAGTGGGCCCGTACTCGGCGCCCAAGCCGAGAACAGAGATGAATCGTACCGCCGCAAATTGCCAATAAGTGTGGGTAAGTCCCAGCGCGGAGGTGGCGACAGAGAAAAGGAGGGCGACAGGATGAGGTCCTTCGACAGGCTCGGCAGGCAGTACGACAGGAACATAAGGTCCATGCCATCCACCATCAGGCCGAGGAACCCTGAGATCAGCACGATGATCCAGGTTCGGTTGCGGTTCATTTTCCAGGCGTCTTTGTGAAGCGAAAGTTCTTGATACGCCCGGAGTTCAACAGAAAGCCCGTTATGTTGCCGGCCGAATCCCGTTGGAAGTGAAGATCGCCGTTGGGCCCTGAAAAGTAGTCCGTCAGCGTCGGCTGGAGCTTCGACGGCTTTGATTTCAGTCTCTTCAGAATGAGTTGGCCGTCTTCGTTGACGATCCGATAGACCGGATCGATCTCTGCACTTACATAGGAGCCCTCGTATTCGGTCAACTGGGCAGAAGTAGGATGCGCCTCGGCGACTCGCACGAAGATATCTGGCTTTGCCTGCCCCTGCCCCTGAAGACTCAAGCGCATGGGCCCCTCGGCCGCGGCCTGGTCGAAAGTAAATCGCATAGGGAATGCCTTCAACTGAAACCGATTGTCGGCAACTGGGGACAATTCCAATTGATCTTCCTCGGACTCCGCCAAGAACAGCTTCCCTTCCTTGTCTACGATGCGCAGGGAACTCTCATCCTCCTTCTTCCAATACAAACCGGCATATTGGGCTGACCGTTCCTGCGGAACAGTCACAGGCTTGGCGGTCGACTCCAGCCGCGCCGGCGGTTCTTCCTTGAACTCTTCGGCCAAATAGATGTCTGCGACTTTGCGAGTCAACTCGCTGGGGTTGGTCTCGGCTTGATTACATAAGCTCGCCACCGAGAAGTGTTGCTGCGGAAAACGAAGTAAGTCGGCACGATACCCCGCGTCGGCGCCGCCGTGGTCCACGGTGGCCAATCCGCGGTACTTGCCGTGCACCAGACCGGACGCATAATCCAATTCTTTGCCGCCATTCAGTTTGCCCCGCACCAATTGCTGCTTCAGCAGTGCAGCGCCACCCACTCGTGGATTGTAGAAATTCTCATCCCAACGCTGTAGATCCTCCACAGTGGTGAGCAAGCTGGTGGCGCCGACGGTATCGAAATTCGTCACGCTGAGCCGGTATGTGCCTCTGCCCTTGCCGGCCTGATACCCATAGGCGATGTGCTTCACGATCTCGGCGTGATCGTCGCGGAAGTGGGAACTGGTCATCCCCAGCGGCGCAAAAATCCTGCTGGTCGTAAACTCACGGAACGTCTGGCCACTTACCCGCTTCACGATCTGTGCCAGCAAGGTATAGCCGGTGTTGCAGTAGACGTATTTTTCGCCCGGTTTGAAGTTGAGTTCCTTCTGGCGGGAAACAAGTTCCATTACATCGTCGTCGGTAATCAGGTCGAGGGAATAACGCCAGCCTGCCATCCCAAGCAGCTCCCATTGATCGCGTAACCCGCTGGTGTGATGGATGAGTTGCCCGATGGTGATGGGCTCGCCGAATTCGGGCAGCTCTTTGATGTATTTGTGAATGTCATCGTCGAGCGAAAGCTTCCCGTCTTCGGCCAGCAGCAGGATAGCCGCCGCCGTGAACTGCTTGGAGATCGAAGCCACATGGAAGACCGTCCCGGGGGTGATGGCAACGTCGTGATCCAAGTCCGCCATTCCATACCCGCGTTTGTCGATGATCTGCCCATCCTTCATCACGGAGAGGGCGCAGCCCGGCGTTACGGTGGAGTTCCACTTGGCGAACACCTGATCGGTTTGGTCGCGAAGAGCGTCGGGGCTGGCCTTAGCGGTAACCTGCGCCGAAGCCGAAACTCCACTGAAGAGGGCGAGAATTGCGATAGATCGGATCACGTTGCAAGAGTATACAACGGGACGCGAAACGCTACCATTGCCAGTTCTGCTATAACTCGGAGCAGGATGGATCATGTTCTCGCAATCCTGTTGGCTGGCGGCGCCGGTGAGCGCCTCTCGCCCCTCACGCGGCACACTGCCAAACCTGCCGTCCGTTTTGGCGGTGTCTACCGCATTATCGATTTCACTCTGTCCAACTGCATCAATTCCAACGTCCGCCGCATCTTCATCCTCACTCAATATAAAGCTCTGGAACTGACCCGCCACATTCGCGAAGGATGGGATTTGCTCTCCGGCGAACTCGGTGAATTCGTCGAGGTCATCCCTCCCATGAAGCGAATCCATGACGACTGGTATTTGGGCACTGCCGATGCCGTGTATCAGAACATCGAGAGTATCGTCGATGAGGCTCCCCGTCAGACCCTCATCCTCTCCGGCGACCACATCTACAAGATGGATTACCAGGAGATGCTCGCCTGGCACTCCAGCCAAAATGCCGAAATCACCATCGCCACCATCCAGGCTGACCCGGTAGAGGCCCCTCGCTTCGGTGTCGCACAAATCCGGCCCGACTACCGCATCACCGGCTTTGACGAAAAGCCCTTGCCGGAGAATGCCTCCCGCTCGGTCTTCAATCCCGAAAAGATCAGCGCCTCGATGGGCATCTACATCTTCGAGACCAAGGTCCTTCTACGGTTGCTGGTTGAAGATGCCGAAAACCCCGACTCCAATCACGATTTCGGAAAGGACATCCTGCCCCGCGCCGTGGAGCTCCATCGCGTCATCGCCTACGATTTTCACGACTTGAATGGCAAGACTGCCCACTATTGGCGAGACGTCGGCACACTGGATGCCTACTACGAAGCCAATATGGACCTGGTCTCCGTCACACCCGAGTTTAATCTCTACGATCAGAGTTGGCCCATCCGGACGCGTCTCATTCAGCAGCCGCCGGCGAAGTTCGTCTTTGCCCAGGAAGGCCGCCGCATGGGCGTTGCTCTCGATTCCATTGTGTCCGGCGGTTGTATCATTTCGGGAGGCCGCGTGGTGCGGAGCATCCTCTCGCCTGGCGTGCGGGTGAACAGCTATTGTGAGGTGGAGAACTCCATTCTCATGACCAACTGTCGCATCGGCCGGGGAAGCCGCATCCGCCGCGCGATCATTGACAGTGGCGTGGATGTGCCGGAAGGCAGCACCATCGGGGAGAACCTGGAAGAGGACCGCAGCCGCGGCTATACGGTTACCGAATCCGGCATCGTTGTTGTAGCGGCACAGCCTACTTATTCCGTGGTTTAAGTCACGCAAATGCCAGTTCATTCAGTCGCCTCCCTCACCGCCTTCCTTGCCGCCGGCTCGTTTCTGGCCGGACTGCTTGGCTCGCTCACCGGGCTCGGTGGGGGTGTCGTTCTGATTCCGATGATGACCCTCCTGTTTGGCATCGACATCCGCTACGCTATTGGAGCTTCTCTGGTCTCCGTGATCGCCACGTCCTCCGGCGCGGCTTCCGCTTACGTACGAGAGGGCTATACGAACGTGCGCCTTGGCATGATTCTCGAGGTGGCCACCAGCGTCGGCGCCATCGCCGGCGCGGCCATCGCCGTCTACGCCAATACCCGGTTCATCGGTCTCCTCTTCGGCGCAGTATTGCTCCAATCCGCATGGTCAGCCTTTCAAGGCGCGCATGAAGAATTCGAAACTCACCCTCCGGTAAAGCGGCTCGCCATGTACCTTCGCCTTGATGGAACGTATCCGGTGAACGGGCGCGAGAAGCGCTACTACGTGCAGAGTTTCCCCAGCGGCTTCGCGTTGATGGGCGTCGCCGGTCTCCTCTCCGGCCTGCTCGGCATCGGCTCTGGCGCCATGAAAGTAATCGCTATGGACAGAATCATGAAGATCCCTTTCAAAGTCTCGACCACAACGAGTAACTTCATGATCGGAGTTACCGCGGCCGCTAGCGCGGGAGTTTATCTGGCGCGCGGCTACATCGAACCGGGTCTCGCGATGCCGGTGATGCTAGGTGTGCTCGCCGGCTCGATGACGGGAGCGCGCATTCTGACAAGAGCCTCCACGCCTCTGCTGCGCCGCGTTTTCGGGATCGTCATCGCCTTCCTTGCAGCGCAGATGATTTATAGCGGAATTATGGGAAAACTCTGATGCAGCGCACTCCGCATCTGGAATCCGAGCTCTCAACGGTACTCCGCTTCGGGGTGATCCTTGCGGCGATCGTGGTAGCTCTTGGAGGCGCCATTTACTTGGCTCGTCACGCTTTCGATGTGCCCGACTACGCCTCCTTCCACGCCGAAGTCGCCGACCTCCGCAGTGTCGCCGGCATCTTCCGTGGGCTCGCGACGTTCAGTGGCCGCGGCCTCATCCAGTTCGGCCTCTTGCTGCTGATAGCAACACCCATCGTCCGAGTCGCGCTGGCCGGCTTCGTGTTTCTGAGAAACAAGGACTGGCTCTACGTCACCGTCGCCTGCGTCGTCCTCTCACTCCTACTATTTGGCTTGGTAACAGGCAAGTAGACGCTCACCGCGGTGACTGTATTTTCGTCTGTGCCGCACTCGCGGGGTAGCGCAGGCGCGGATTCGCTTTCAGAGCCTCGAGAACGGGAAGGGCCGCTTTGGCGGACGGGCCGATCTCTCCGAACGCGGCGACAACATTGCGCAGCACGGCCAGTTCCTCCGCCGGATTGCTTGCCACCTCGATCAAGGCCGGCACCGCGCTGGCAGCCTTCCATCGTCCGAGCGTAACTGCTCCAATCATCCGCACATTCGAGTCCTGGTCCTTTAACGCACGGATGAGTGCGGGGACGGCAGCACCGCCGCTGGCGCCGAGTTCGCGCAGCGCCACCGCGGCCAGCCCTCGCACTGTAGCGTCGGAATCCTCCAACGCCCTGGACAGAGCCGGAAGCGCTTCGGTTGCCCGCTTTCCCCATTGTCCGAGCGCCCAGGCAGCCGCGGCGCGCACTTCCGCATCCGAATGGCGCAGTCCGTGGGTCAGTTCGGCCAGGGAACCCGTTCGCTCCAACCCGGCGCGGCGGTAGCGAAGGGCATCAGGCGGCTCAGGGGCGATACGACCCACTTCGGAGACGATCAGTCCGTTTATCCCAAGCTTGCCATTCTCTATGTCGGTTGGACGGAAGCGGAGCCGGTGCGTCCCTGGCGATAGATCCACCCACGCCAGCACCTGTTCCCGCTGGCCCGCCTCCGGCGCATGTCCGTCAACCAAAACGGGACGCGGCCGCTCCGGCTCGTCGTCACGCCCAATGATCGCAGTCAATTCGTTGTCGTCGAGCGATACGGAATAGCGGCTGAGCGCGGGCCCGGTAGCATGCCGTAGCAGCAACTCGTAGCGGCCCTCATGATCGACGGAGAAGAGCACATCGAGTCCCGGACCGACGCTGATCGAGCGCGCATTACCGTGCGGCAGGCGCCGCGTGCCATAGGGTGGGACGGGCAGACCGGAGGCGATACCCCGCTGATACCAGAATGCGACGCTACTGAAGAAGTCAGCGCGTTCGTCGAAGGTTGCTTTCACGCCGCCATCGGCATTCAGAACAAACCCCGCGTGTTCAAACCCAAAACGAAGGGAGCGGCGGAACGGAATGGGATCGGTGACGTGCCAGCGGTACGCGGTCATGCGAGCGCCGGTGCCCGTCCCTTCGGCCACCGTTGTTCCGGAATAGGCGCCCTCAGAGACATGGAGTGCATAGGCATCTCCAAAGTAGTCTTCGGTCCCGGTACCTTGGAGCGATGCCTTCCCGGCGCCATCGACAAAGAAGTGCTCGTCGCCTTCGCCAAACCAGCCCGGCTGCGTCTGCACTACGCTGAACACGGTGCCAGCGTAGTGGCCCGAGCCACGAACGTCGAGCAGTTGATATAACTCGCCGGGCTGGGCCGGCACCGCCTGCTGGTAGAGCGCATGAAAGTAGAGCGTATCCGCGGGCAGCGCCGCCACTTTCTTCCAGTCCACCTGGTAGTAGAAGCTGTTGGGTCGCCGTGTCCCTTCGTTGGTCACCGTGATGCGGCAGCGGCGGTGGAACGGCATCTGCCAGTAGCTGTTCCGCGACCGCCCTGAGGAACTCACTCGCACCATCTGCGAGTTGAGGTTGCGCTCCAGCCCATGGCCGCTGCCGAAGAAATCGCCGAGGGGCACATCCACGCTGGGCGTCGCGTTGCCGTCGTAGAAGATACGCATGCGGAAGAGGCGTGGCCAGCCGTATTCTGTGTTGGAACCGGTGATCCAGATGTGCGTTACGACGCCCGGTCCCGTGAGGTCGGCGAGCACGATTGTCTCGCCCGGAATCGGTCTCTTCGCGTCGTCGTTGCTGCGCACGTCGGGGTTCGTACTCGACGTACGGCGGGCCTCGAAGGTTTGAGGCCGCGTCAGGTCCTGCGCCGCCAGCGGGCAAAGACAGAGTAAAATGACAAAGCTGCGTAACAACCAAACAGCATAACAGGGAGGTTTGGATGCGTCCTCATTTCACCCGCCGTGACGTGCTTAAGGCGGCACTACCGGCGTTCTCGCTTTCGCAACTCGCCCTCTCCGCCCAGGTCTCGTCCAAGGCGGAGGCGACAAAGCTCGGAATGCCCGGCCTCTTTCGCGGCAGAGTGGTGGAAGTGTCCCATTCCGGCTGCCTGAATGCGGGCAAGTACCAGGCGGAACCGGTGCAGCAGATGATGCGGGCCGGATTGAACGAGTTGACCGGGGCGGGTGGATGGAACGATTCATGGCGCCTCTTCGCGCAGCCCGGTGACGTGGTGGGCATCAAGGTAAACCCGGTAGGAGCTCCGGATATCATCTCCGCGCCCGAAGTATTGCGCGAGATCATCGGCGGGTTGAATGCCGCGGGGATCAAGAACCGCGACATCGTCGTTTACGACCGCTATCACGATCAGTTCATCAAAGCCGGGTTTCCGCAATGGCTTCCCGATGGCGTGCGATGGATGAGTGCCACGAAGGATTTCGACCTGGTGCAGCATGCCATCGAAGGCTATGATCCGGACCATTTCATGGACATCGGCGTGACCTTGCACGGGTACGACGCCACCAACCTTACGGCGCGCCGATCCTATGCCGCGAAGTTCATCACGCGGGAGGTCAACAAGCTCATCAACCTCTGCGTCTTGAAGGATCACGGCGCAGCCGGAGTCACGCTCTCACTGAAGAATCTCTCTCACGGCCTTGTCAACAACGTGAACCGCAGCCACTCCACAAAGGGTATTAACGTCACCGGCGCGTTCATTCCCTCGGTAGTTTCTTTGCCCGTCATCCGTAACAAGGCTGTGCTACACATACTCGACGCAGTGAAGGGCCAGTATCAGGGCGGCCCCGGTCCGGTGCCCCAGTTCATCTGGGAGCCGCGCACTTTGTACTTCGCTACGGACCCCGTCGCGTTGGACCATGTTGGCTGGCGCGCCATCGACGAGAAGCGGCTGGCCGCCGGCTTGAAAATAATCACGGAAGCCGAACCGGATAAGTACATCGCACGCCGCATTCGCCAGCCCGAGCATATTGAGATTGCGGGTGCGATGGGACTCGGAGAATGGGACTGGGAGAAAACCACGGTCCGTAAGATCGCCCTTGCGTGATGC
This sequence comes from Bryobacteraceae bacterium, assembly GCA_039934475.1. Taxonomy (GTDB): domain Bacteria; phylum Acidobacteriota; class Terriglobia; order Bryobacterales; family Bryobacteraceae; genus JBDTMC01. Next base: position 36,526 of record JBDTMC010000014.1, read on the forward strand.
TGGGCACGCGCCGCCAGTTACTCCTCGCGCCTCTGCTTACAAGCGCATGCAGCCGCTCTGGGCAGCGCGTCATCGGGGTTGTGCCCAAGGCCACGTCGCATCTCTTCTTCGTCGCCGTTCATGCCGGCGTCAACCGGGCAGCGGCCGATGCGAACGTAAAAACGCTCTGGAACGGACCAAACGACGAAACGGATTACGCGCGCCAGATCCAGGTAGTGGACGCGATGATCGCGCAACGCGTAGATGCCCTCGCGATCTCAGCCACCGACGAACGCGCGCTGAGCGGCCCGGTGGAGAGGGCTATTCGCAGCGGCATCCCTGTGTCTGTCTTCGATTCCGGCGTCAACGTCGAAGACTACGTTTCGTTCGTAGCCACCGACAACCACGGCGCCGGCTGTACCGCGGCGCGCCTGCTGGCCGGCCTGTGCGGAGGCAAGGGCAAGGTGGGCATGGTCATGCAGAAGCCCGGGGGCACATCCACCGTCCTGCGGGAACGCGGCTTCGATGAGACCCTGGCGAAGGAGTTCCCGGGAATCACGGTGGCCGGCCGGCAGTACGGCATGGCCGATGCCGCGCGATCGCTGGGCGCCGCGGAGAACATCCTGACGGCGAATCCTGACCTCGCCGGCCTCTTCGCTTCCAGCGAGGCGAGTTCCCTCGGATCGATCCAGGCGCTATCCAGCCGCGGCCGCGCAGGGCGCGTAAAGCTGGTGACCTTCGATACCAGCGACGCCCACATCGAAGCGCTGAAGAACGGAACCATCAACGTAATGCTGGTGCAGGACGCCTTCCAGATCGGCTACCAAACGGTTCACTCGCTCACCGAACAACTCGCCGGACGCATACCTCCCCGCCGCGTGAACATCCCCGCCCGGGTCATTCGCAAGGCCGATATGGACAACCCCGATGTGCAGACGCTTTTGAAACCGAAGACCGCCTGACCTCAGCGAAGCGACGCTATCCTTTGCAGAAATTCCCGCAACTCCGCCACGTAAGAAACGGCGTTGGCCCAAAGGATTGTGTTGTGGTCCCCATTGGGAAACACTACCAGCCTCTTGTCAGAGCCGCCTCCCCACGAATACAACCGATCGGCATGCGACCGAGGGACCAGATGATCGCCTTCTGCGTGCAGAACCAGCAGTGGGCCTGGGTAAGCGCCGAGTTTCGCACGGTGATCAAAGTGTTTATTGACCGCAGTGTCGATCAAGGTCGAGGCG
>JBDTMC010000015.1:0-37204 GCA_039934475.1 Bryobacteraceae bacterium
GCTATAGCCTTGCGCGTAGATCTGAGCAAAAGGGGCCAGCACGGCGTTGAGTTCATTGCGGGCCTGGTTCGCGTTTACGGCGCTGCGCAGCCGTCCCACCATGCGCAAGTGATGACCCCACTCCCTGCCCTCCGCGGGAAGCGACGGATTGTATTGCAATGGCGCCCATAACTCAGCCGCGGGCGATAGGACATTCTCGAAGGTGGCCGGCATTACACCGATGACGGTGAAAAGGTTGTCGTCGAGAGTAAGCTGCTGGCCGAGAATCGCGCTGTCACCAGCGAAGCGCCGGCGCCACAACTGGTCACTCAGTACAACCACATTCGGACCGCGGAATTGGTCGTCAGCGGCCTGGAAATCGCGGCCCAGCCGCGGCAAAACACCGAGGGCGCGGAAGTAGCCGGCGCTGACGCGTTGACCATCGAAGCGCTCGGGCTGTCCGGTTCCGACCCTAGTCGGTTGCCACGGTTTCATGACCGCCATTGCGTCGAACGAACGGCTCCCCTGTGCCAGCCCGTAAAATGTGCCGAAGGTTACAGGCCGGGGCGAGCCATTGCTTCGCATCTCCTGGATCATCATCAGTTGCCCGGCACTTGGATAAGGCAGGGGTTGAAACAGGATGGGATTCACGGCACTGAAGATCGCCGTGCTGGCGCCGATGCCCAGCGCGAGGGTGAGCACGCATACAACCGCAAAGCCGGGATTGAGTAATAACTGCCGTCCGGCATAGCGGAGGTCGCCGGCAAGGTGCGAGAAGAAAATGCCCATGACTTTAGTACCGTGGTTTGTGGGCAAAGTTACACGAATCTTAGGTGCGAGGGGCGGGCTCAAAGCGGGAGATGATCCATCCAGTGAGGACCACGCCTACCGCGCCGATCACGTTGTACCACAAGAAGGCGACTTTGCCGGTGGCGTGAACCGCAAGGATGGCCGACTCACCGAGTAACACCCCGTAGAATGCCGCGCGTGCGCCCACGCTGGGCATCTTCAGCGCCAGGATAAAGACACCAAGCAGGGTTCCATAGAACAGGGACCCCACCATATTGACGGCCTCAATCAGTGAGCCGAGGTTCTTTCCATACTGTGCTGTGGCCACTGCATAAATACCCCAGAAGGCAGTGAACAATTGCGAGGCGCGAAGGTAGTGGTGGTCCGTTGCGTCGCGCTTAATATACCGTTTGTAGATGTCGATCACCGTGACGGTGGCGAGGGAATTGATCTCCGCCGATGAGGTGGACATGGCCGCGCCGAAGACGGCTGCCAGGACGAGGCCTACAATGCCGACGGGCATGTATTTCGTGACGTACGAGAGGAAGATGTAGTTGGTGTCGTTGAAGTCCTTGGTTCCAGTGAGCTTCGCTGCTTCCGAGTGGGCCGCGTTCAACTCCGTTTGGGCTTGGCGATAGGCGGCGAAACCTGCTTCGTAGGCCGGGGTGTCGCTTTGTTTGCGAGCCGAGAGCATCTTTTCGGCGGCCAGTTTGCGGGCGTCAAAGGCGGTGTAATAACGTCGTTCGACGTCGGGGAAGCCGGGCAGTGTCTGGATATGCTTCATCTCCGCCTGCTGCCATAGCACGGGCGGACGCTCAAAAACAAAGAAGACGAACACTACGGTGCCGATGAAGAGGATGAGGAACTGCATCGGGATCTTGGCGACGGCGTTGAAGAGAAGGCTAAGGCGGCTCTGGGTAATCGACTTGCCGGTAAGATAGCGCTGTACCTGGCTCTGGTCGCATCCGAAATAGGCAAGGAACAGGAACATTCCGCCGATGACGCCGCTCCAGACGTTGTAGCGGTCGTTGGGATTGAAGGACCACACGACGGGGTTAAGGCGACCGGCCGCGCCAGCGAGGTGGATGGCATCAAGCGGCGATACGTGACCGGGCATGAGGAGGAATGCCGTTATGAGCGCCGTCATCATGCCGATCAGCACGATGGTCATTTGTTGTACGTCGGTCCAGGTGATGGCCTTGATGCCGCCGACGACGGTGTAGACGACAACCACGCAGCCCATGATGAGCGTGGTCAACTGATCGGGCCAGCCGAGGATTACTGTCAGGACCGCAGCCGGGGCGTAGAGCGCAATTCCAACAGCGAGGCCACGCTGGATGAGGAAAACAACGCTGACAACAGCCCTGACGCGCGCGTCAAAGCGTTGTTCCAGGTATTCGTAAGCCGTATACACGTTGGCGCGATGAAACACCGGCACCGCCACCGCGGAGATGATGATCATGGCGATGGGCAGTCCGAAATAGAACTGCACGAAGCGCATGCCATCCACATAAGACTGGCCGGTGGTGGAGATGAATGTGATGGCGCTGGCCTGAGTGGCCATGATGGAGAGCGCCATGGCGTACCAGGGCATACTTCTTCCGGCGAGAAGATAGCCGGCGGTTGTTCCGGAGCCCCGCGCGCGCCACAGTCCGTAGAAAATAATGAACGCGAGGGTGCCGCACATCACCCACCAGTCGATGAGCCTCATCGGTTGAGCAGCCTTGTGAAGAGATGTAAGAGCGCGATGATGGCCACCAGATAGATGGCGACGCCCAGATAGACCCGGCTCCAAGAGCCGAGGAATGGGGGCGGTTCATCGCGACCGCGGTCAGTGGGAGGTGGGGGCTGAGGCATTCCCGGTTACCTTTCCCAGGCTCAGCATGTTGGCGAAGAGGCGATAGGCGCCGGGCACGCCGGCGGGCAGTTCACGGAACCACGAGTAAGCCGTGAAGACGTAGGCGCCGCGGCCATAGTGCGCGTAGAGCGTACCGCCCGGCAACGGCTTCTCATTTGGGTCGTGCGAGGAGAACACCGTTTCGTACTTCGGATCCCATTCGACAGCGAAGTAAAGTCCACGCTCCTGCACCCAGCCTTCAAAGTCCGACGCTGTGATCCGGTTCGGCGACTGGATGAGGGGATGATCGGGCTTCACGAATTCAACGGGCGCTTCCTCAACCGTAACTCGCTCATGTCCGATGCGGAAGGGATAGGGACCGATCGTGTCTTTCGGTGTGAAGTCGCCTTCGGGCCGATTGTACTGCACGACCAGTGTCCCCCCGTTGTGCACGTATTCCAGGAGGCGTGCCTTACTGGCCGGCATATCGGGGCGTGAACTATGAGCGCGCACACCGGTAACAATGGCGTCGAATCGGCTTAAGTCGCCACTGGCCAGCATGTCGGCGTCGAGCAAAGTCACTTCGCAACCAAGCTGCCGTATCGCCTCCGGCATATCGTCACCAGGACCCATGATGTATCCCACGCGCTGGGCGAGCGTTTGGGCGTTAATACGGGCCACCGGAGCGGAGGCTATCGGATACAACGTTTGGGGAGTGATGTGGGGATAGTTGATGACGTGCATGCCGTGGATGTTCTCGCCTACAGTAACGGAGATTTCGCCACGCGACGCGGCCGACGGAGGAGTGACGCGGAAGGACATCGTCTGCTGTTCGCCGGCCGCCGTCAGTTTAAACGCACGCTCAGAGGGCTCCACCTGCCACCCGGGCGGGACGTTCAGTCTTGCCTTGCCGGAGTAGCCGGCGGTGGGCGCCTTCAAGGAGACCTCCACCTGCTTGGCGGCAGACGTGGGGAACAGCATGGCCGTGGCCGGCAAATTGATTTCCACCGGAGGCACAATCTCAAGGGGCCGCGTACGCTCACCGCGCGCTGTGTCTACAAAGCGATGCCACACCGGGCGGCGGTATTCGATCTGCTGGCCATCCACCGCGATCACGAACTTTGCTTGCAGCGGCGCAGGGCCTTGCGCCAAGCCCAACATCGGTTGATCCTTTACCGTGTAGCGATCTCCCTGGCGCGGCTCGCGAAGCCAATAGGGCTGGGTTAATGGCGCGTCCGGGGCGATGCGCACGGTGAGCTTACGTTCCACCAGTTCGTTGGGAGCAAGCGCGAGCGCAGCGTTATCGGAGGCCGAACCGGCGCCCTCCAGTTCCACACGCTCCAGACGTAGGGGCACAGAAGACCGGCCGATCACATTGGCGCTGACGCTCAACTCGGCGCCAGGCGTCACCATGTAGCTTTTGGCGCTGGCATCCATCCATAGACCAGCGCAGAGGGCGATGGCCTCGTCGATTTCAGTACGTTTGGAGTCAGCGTAGGGATCCTGCAACCCGGCGGCGGCTTTGCGCGCGGCTAACAGCAGCGCCACGGTTCGTTGCGGATGCTTCGGGTCGAAGCCATGATCGGCTTGCTCTAGCAGGTCACCCACAGGTTTGCCGCCGGGGATGCGATTCCATGTCAGGTCGACACCATCGAACAGATCGTTGGTTGCCTTATCGCCCGCTACCGGACTGAACGAGTCCTTCGACGGGCCCTTCTGCTCAGGTACGCCCATCGCCTGGCTGCGGTGTTCACTGCGACTCATCCCGGCAATCTCTTCGTAGGAATAACCCAGCACGGGGTTGTACTCACCGGAATCGATGGTCAGTTTGTCTTTTACCGCTTCGTTGGCCTGCTTCATCTCCTTCGTCCAGCCAAACATATTCCACATCACGCGTTTAGCGCGCCAGGGTTTCACCCATTGCAGTTGTTCCGGAAATTTTGAGGGATCCGCAGCGGCATCATAAGCTTCTTTACCGAGCAGAGCCGATGCCTGATGCTGACCATGGCCGTCGCGCGGGGTGCCGGAGAAACGCAGCACGATGACATCCGGACGAAAACGGCGGATGGTCCAGACCACGTCGGATAGGATCGCATCGTGTCCCCATTTGGCAAGCGCCTCGTCGGCCGTTTTTGAGAATCCGAAATCGATAGCGCGAGAGAAGAACTGTTCGGCGCCGTCGATTTTACGTGCCGCCAGCAGCTCCTGTGTGCGGATGACGCCAAGGGATTCGCCCTGTTCGGGCCCGATGAAGTTCTGGCCGCCTTCGCCCCGCGTAAGAGAGAGATAGCCAGTGCGCAGATGGCGGCCGCGCGCCATGTAGGCGAGGAACGCGGTGTTTTCGTCGTCGGGGTGGGCGGCGATCATCAACATGCTTCCGACGACGGTCAGCCGGTCCAGCGATAGCTGGATTCTGGCGGCGCCAGAGAGGTCGCGCTGGGCGCGCATGTGCGCCGGGATCAGCAGCGCCACCAGGAGTGCAGAAACAACAGCCAGACGGGACATTGTTTTCAGTGTAGTCGATTGTTCCGGCGGCGCCCGTCTAGGCCCAATCGATCTTGTGGAGGACGTAGGAGATGCGCCGCGGGTCATTGGCCCCGAGCGCGGCTTGGGGGATGACGAATCGGGAAGCGCGTATCTCCAGATGAAGAGGGCCGTTGATGGCGGGCGGGGAAAACGTGAGCGTAAAGGGTCCGGATGGGAGCGCGGCTTTTAGAACGCGCCGGCCGCTGCAATGAATGGAGACGGTCTGACCTTCGAGCGTTCCGCGGAGGTCCGGGAGTTCGCCCTTCATGTGCACTTCGCCGGACCCGCGTTGAAGCACATATCGCAGGCGCGGGCCCACCCATCCGTCCGCATACAGCCCTTGGCTACTGGTAGCGGCCCTGCCAATCACGATGGAGCAAGCCATGAGGACGGCGCGCTGAAGCAGCCCTCGCGCAGGCTGCGGTACGCGAGTGTTCAGCCAATCGCACCAGACCTGTTGATAGGTGTCCACGCCATAGACGAGAAAGCCCGGAGAGAGCCTCATTCCGGTGTGGCGTTGCAGCAGGCGCCGAATTTCGGATGCTCGCCGCAGGCCGCCAACGGCAGTCTTGGCCTGGCCATGTTCCCGTATGGCGCCAAGATACGCGTCGATGTAATCCACCTCATAGCGCGATGCGATGCGGATTAGCAGGTCCCAATCCATCGTGTAGTGCAGGCTTTCGTCGACGTAATTCAGTTCTTCGAGCACGGTGCGGCGAAAGAACAGTGTCTGCTGGAGGATGAAATCAGAGAGGTAAGTCAGCCGCCACAGGTCCATGGGCTGGGTGTAGGGAAAGCGGCCTTTGACGTTGCTGTCGACGTCGATCAGATAGCCTTCGCCGTAGACAGCTCCCATGTGCGGCTTCTTCTCGAAGGCCGCGACGGCTTGGCTTACCGCACCGGGCAGGAGAATGTCGTCGGAGTTGAGCCAGGCGACAATCTCGCCGCGGGCCATGCGGAAGCCTTTATTGATGGCGTCGGACTGGCCGCGGTCACGCTCGGAGATCCAGGTGAGGCGACCGGCGTACTCTTTGACGACGTCGGCCGTTTCGTCCTTCGATCCGCCATCCATGATGATGTATTCGATGTGAGGATAGTCCTGGCTGAAGACGCTTTCGATGGTCTCGCGGATAAAGCGCCCCTGGTTGTAGGAAGGGGTGACGACGGTAACGAGGGGCTGGTTCATCGGATGAGCCACCGCCAGCGTTTCAGTTTTTCATCGCGATGCCTGACGGCCGCTGTAAGCTCATCCACAAGGACCTGACGGCGGTCGGCCTCAGCAGTGATCCGATTTATCGAAACGCTGCGTTGCACGGCCGTCTCATGGAGATCAGCGAGCGCCGATTCGAGTTGAGTCGACCGCTCCGCCGCCTGCTGCAGGCTGGTGTTCAACTGCTGAACCAGATCGCCGCGCCGGTCGGCTTCGGCTTTCATATCGTGCAAGGCGGCCAGGCGCTCGGCGGCAGCGATCTCGAATGCCCGGGCAGGGTGGCTGGAAGGACGGCCGATATCGGTGAGGACGCCCTGGCGTATCGTTTCGAAGAGGCGGGATTCGCCGTCGATCGGCGCCAACTCGCCGCCGCTGGCCCTGATTTTTTCGAGGAATTCGGGCAGCCACGTATCGGAATAGACGTAGGACTCCGGAATGTAATAGTGCGTCAACAGCCAGTGGAGGAACGGGTCCTTCCAGCCGGGCCAGCCGCGATCGATGATCTCGTGAACCTGGGCCGGATCGTCGCCGTCCGCCGCGGTCTCAAGGTGAGAGGCGCCGACGGCGATGAGCGGCTTCCGCCACCAGAGGCTCTGCATGCCGACGCTTGAAGTGACAGTGACCACGGCATCGACGTCGCCCAGGAGAAACTGGGATGACGAGTTGTAGTCGTCAAAGAGCGGATCGTAGATCAGGTTCGGAAACGATGATCGGAGAAACCTCAGTGCCTCCTGTTCCATTTGTTCGAAGTATATGTGCTCCGTCATGACGACGCCCACGTCGGCAGGCGTTCGCTCCAACACCCAACGCGCGAACTCGAACTGGGAGTGAAACCGGCAGGCAGAGTCGAACCCAAAGTAGTTGCCAAACTGGAGAGGCAGTAAAATGCGTCGTCGAAACCGATCTTTGTATTGGTTCATCGTGGCGCGGAAGGGTGACTTAGGTATTAGTAAGTCAGTGAGAAACAGGCGCCGTAAGCTCTCTAACTCGGATTGTTGCTGTGCGGTGATGGTGAGGGACCGCAGCCGGTCCTTGTTTCGGATCAAATAGGAGTCACGGAAGAATCCCACCGGATCGAAATAGAACGACATCGGGAACGGGGCGAACTTCAGGAGGCCCGATTCGAAATGAAGAATCGGCGAATCGGGGAAAGCGGTTCGTAGAAAAGGGACGGGGGAGTGGGTGACGATGACGTCCGGTGCAAATCCGCGCAGGCATTGAAGGACAAACGCGGCCGCACCGTCGGCTTGCTCCGTTGTGAACCGTTTTTCAAACCAAAAGCGGTTCCAGTTGCCAGGTGGGTCACCACAGGAGTTGCGCAGCTGGTCCTCGCGGACCCAGACGATCTCAGTTGGGGCAATGCCTTGGATGGCCGCCCATTCAACCATGGTGTCGGGCAGCAGGAAGCGGCATTCGAATGCCGGCACAGCACGGCGCATCCGGGCTGCCCATTGAACGAAGTATTTCCAGAAGAAGGGGCGGCCCAGCTCCGTTGCCGGATCGTGGTAGAACAACAACTTCAAAACGGGCCCGTCTCCTTCAGGATCTCGCGGGGAGGCAGACCAAGGGCGATCCTCATTTTAATGGTCCACTCCTGCTCAATCCGCTTCCATGCCACTGCCGCCACCTCAGGCCAGTTCCTTTCGGAGATGACCACTACGCCATCGCTGTCGGCGAAAACAAAGTCGTTGTTGCCGATGGTGACTTCTCCGATGGTCACCGTGGAGTTCATGCTTCGCACGGTTCCTTCAAGACGTATGTCGGCGCAATACGAACCGCGTGCAAACACGGGGAAGCGCAGCAGGTTGACGGCATCGGTGTCGCGAGTGAATCCATTGATGACGGCGCCTGCTGCGCCGGCTCGTATGGCAAGGTTCGCATTCAACTCGCCGAAGTAAGCGTATTCCGGCACCGCTGTCGCGACTACGATGATGTCGCCGGGGCGGATGAAGTCATAAGAATCGAGAGCGCTGTAGATACCGCGCCAACTCTCACCTTCTCGCACCGGACCAAGTTCGAGCGTCTTAGCGCGGCCAAAAATCTTATGCGGACCTTGTGCCCGGATGTGCGCCGGCAAGATCGCTTTCAGGCCAAGTTCCTTAGAGACGTCGCCCAGCAGCGAACTGGAAAGGTAGGGCATGCGCTGCGCCAGGGCGAGGTTCGCCGCGGCGCGGTGTCCGGCGCAAATCGCTTCCGCCAGTTCCAAGTCTTCCGGCCAGTTCAGATCGATGAGTTCCTGCGGCTTCAGATCGAAGAGCAGTGGCTTGCGGCCGAACCGTTGCGTGGGCCGAGTGCCCTGCGCGCGAACGACGTATAGCCCCATGGCTTCTACAATCACCGGAGGCAGGTCGACGCTATTCGGGATGCGGCCCCATCCATAGGCTGGCGCGCCGCCGGTCCAGGTGTACTGCTTTTGCGCGGTTACCGCCACCACCGAGTCGGCCTCCGATGCCTCCTCGAGTTCCGCCAGCGCGCGGGCTACGGTGTTCTCGTCGATGAATGGGCTGGTACAGAGGGCCTGGATGTAGGTGTCTGCTTCCACTTGGGCGCACTCCCAGGCGAACAACTCGTGCCCGTCGGTAGCGTTCGACGCAAGCGAGTCGGGCCTCTTCAAACGCGTGACCGGCAGATCGGCGGCCAACTGCGCCATTTCATCGGAGTCGGTATCAAGATACACCTGGTCGATCAACGGACACTTTACCAATTGGCGCAGCTTGCGGCGAAAGAGATACTCGCCGTCGAGGATGCGCATGTTCTTGTTCTCAATCCGCGAACTCTGGCTCTTGGCGGGAACAAACGCAACGGTATGGCCGTGTTTCGGCATCGTTCTAGGGTAACGGATTGAGGAGGGTCCGCACTAAGTGAGCCTCCGGATGGCGAGCAGCGTCAGGTCGTCGGCGCTCTTACCAAACGCGGTGACGTGCTGCAGGCAACTGGAGAGCAAGGTGCGGCAGTCTTCGGCGGCGTGCAGTGCCAACAGTGCTGAGAGGCGTTCCAAGCCGAAGTCCTCGCCGCGTTCGTTTTCAGTTTCGAGGGCGCCGTCGGTATAGAGGACGAGGGCGTCGTCGGGCTGCAGGCGGATTCGGGTAGAGGTGAACTGCTGGCTGCAGAACATGCCAACGGGCAAGCCGGAGGCGTCCAATGTTTGGGTCCTGCCGGCGCTCAACCAGAGCGGGGGAGGGTGACCTGCATTGCAGATCTCGACATGCCCATCGGCGCTGGCGGCACCGCACACGAGCGTTGCGAAGTGAGTAGGGAGGGTGCTTTCGCAGAACAGCCGGCTGGCGCGAGTCATCATTTCCGCCAGAGGAATGTGGAGGGAGAGCAGGGTCCGGAACATGGCGTGGATGTGCGCCATCAGCATGGAAGCGGCGATGCCTTTGCCGGTGACGTCGCCAACGGCAAAGAAGAAGCCGCCGCCGCCGTCGGGTACGACGTCGCAATAGTCGCCGGAGACGACGCCCGCAGGCAGGTAGTGATAGTGGAGGTCCCAGGAGTTGGTCCGCCACCCAGTCTTGGGCAGCAATTCGCGCTGGATTCGCGCGGCCAGAGAAAGATCTTCTTCAAACGCCTTTTGCTCGGAAGGCGTCATGTGATCGAGGCAGAAGCGCGTGGTGGGATCGGCCAGCAGGCGGTCCGGTTCTACGGGATCGTTACAGACTTCGCAGAGGCCGTAGACGCCGCGTTCCATTCGCGCCAGGGCGGCATCCACTTCCTGGAGCAACGTGGCTGCTTCCCGGGCATGGCCCGTGGAGGTTACTGCTTGCAAGCGCTGCCGCCGGTCGAGTAACTGTCCTTGTAAAGAGAAGTCGGGTGCCGCTGCCATATCTATTTTCCCGGGGCGATTTGTTTCCGTAACGACTCGACAACGGCGAGGAAGTCTTCTTTGTCGCTGCCGGCGATCCTGTTCTTGTCCAGCGCCGCGGTCATGTACTTCATGTTCGCCGCCCATTCGGCGTCATTGATCGCCAAGCCACCGTGAGCCGTTGCCATATCGCGGCCTACGTACACGCAGGGCCCGCCGGTCAGCGCACAGAGTTGGTCCTTGAGAAGCTGCCGGGCGCGCACCAGGGAGTCTGCGCTGCGGCCCGCAAACCGGGCGAATTGAGGGTCTGAACGAATTCCCTTCAAGTAGTCGTCTGCAATGCTGGCGATGACATCGTACCGGCCAATGCGCTCATAGAGCGTTTTTACCGGCTTATCCTGAGGGAGCGCCAGCGAGGCAAGGAGCAGGAAAAGGACGAATTTCACGGACTCATTCTCGCACACGGACGGATAGCGCGGTGGTCCGTTAGCGGCCACTGCCTGAACGCGGAACACGTTTGTAACGGCATTGCCTAAAAACGCTAGACAACGGTATGATGGCCGAGATTCATGAGCTTCGCTTGGAACCTCACGGAGAGAACGGATCGGCTGTCCACTTGGACGATTAGGAGTGATCGTCGGAAGAGGGCGCTGGGCGATGCCTGAAGACAGCCCGAAGCGGGCCGACATCGATCGCTTCATACAAGATCGAGTCGAAAGCGTTCCGCATCTGGAAGCGCTATTGCTTCTCTGGCGTGAACGGCCGAAGAACTGGTCGGCGGATACATTGACTGAGCGGCTGTGGGTGGGTCCGGAGGCCGCGAGGGCTATCCTACGGGATTTGGCGCGTGAGAACCTCATCATTGCGGTCGCCGATCTTGAGGAGTACCGTTATGAATCTGATCCTGAGAAGGACCGCTTACTTAGCGCTTTGAGTGAGTTCTACCGGCAAGATTTAGTCGGAATCTCAACCATGATTCACCTGAAGTCATCGCCCGCGGTCCGGGAATTTGCGCGAGCGTTCCGCCTAAAGAAAGAACAGGAGTGATATGGGACCGGCAGTCTACATATTGGGAAGTCTGATCACTCTGGCTTGCGCGGCGCTGCTTCTGCGGGGCTATGTTCGCCGAAGAAATCGTCTCTTGCTTTGGAGTGGTCTTTGTTTCTCCGGCCTGGCGCTATCCAACTTTTTGATTTTCGTTGATCTGGTGATGTTTCCGGAAGTCAATCTGTTTATTTGGCGGCTGGGAACCGCCGCGATTTCGATGGGGCTATTGGTATACGGATTGGTATGGGACAGCCGGTGATCCAATGATCGAACCATTTTTGGTGGGCATAGTCGTAGCTGCATCAATCGTCGCCGGCCTTTTCTTCCTGAAATTTTGGAGGGAAACGCGAGACTCCTTTTTTCTCTGCTTCGCTGCCTTTTTCACCATCGAAGGACTCAGCAGGATCTCTCTGCTGTTCATAGCAACGCCGCATGAAGGCAGACCGGAGATCTACCTCGTGCGCTTGTTCGCATCGCTGCTGATCTTAACAGCGATTATCAGGAAGAATTTTGGGAAGGGTAGTTGACGGGATGGCCGACGGCTATCCCGAACCGCAAAACCAACGGCGGCTTCCTACCCGTGGGATTTCAAGGGCGAAGCCAGGGAGAGACGATTCGCCGGGGTAGTGGCGCCATAGCAACAGGCCGGGATTCAGGAGATGATGCCCTTGCGGACAGCGTACAGAATGAGTTCCGGAACGCTGTGCAGGTCCAGTTTCTGCAGGATATGGCTGCGATGAGTTTCCACAGTTGTGACACTGATATTTAACATGCTGGCGACCTCCTTGTTCGAACGGCCCTCGGCGATAATCTGGAGAACCTCACGCTCGCGAACCGAGAGCAGGTCGTAGCGATCTTCAAGCCCGCGCTGCTGGAGCCGCGTTACATAGTCTTCCTGCAGAATTCTGCCGACCTTGCGAGTAAGAAACGACCGTCCTTCAGAAACCATCCGGATTGCCTGTATCAGTTCACTTCGTAGTGAATCCTTGAGCAGATACCCTTTGGCCCCCGCTTTCAACGCTCCCAGTACATAGCTCTCATCCTGATGCATGCTGAGGATGACGACTGCGATCCTGGGATTCGCGGCAAGAATCCGCCGCGTCGCCTCCATGCCATTCATGTTCGGCATTGCGAGATCCATCACCACAACGTCGGGTGTGGTTGCCTCCGCAAGAGTAATACTTTCCCGCCCATCGGAGGCCTCGCCCACCACCATCATGTCGGATTCGTGCTCCAACATCGCCCGCAGGCCTTCGCGGACAACCGTGTGGTCATCAGCCAACAAGATGCGAATCGGGTTCATGCTCATTCCCTTGGTCCAGAACTGTCACAGGCAGCTCCGCCTGGACAATCGTTCCTTTCCCCTGACCGCTGCTGATATTGAGATGTCCCCCCAAGCGCCGCACTCGTTCCTCCATCCCTAATATGCCAAGTCCGCGCGTGAAGCGCGTATCAAAACCCGCGCCGTCGTCCTTAACGGTCACGGTCACCTTTGTGCGGTCGCAGTGGACTCCTACTTCGACCGTTCGGGCATTGGCATGGCGGACCGCATTGTTCACAGCCTCCTGCACAAGCCGGTAGATACATGTCTGATGTTCCTCGGGCAGGCGATCGATAGCGTCGTCGGCGGAAACGATAATGTTCCGGCCCGTCCGTTTGCTGGCTTCCCTTGCGTGCCAGTTGAGCGCCGGCTTCAAACCGAGATCGTCCAGCATCGATGGACGCAGCAGGAGCGCGAGGTCGCGCACTTGGTTTACGGTTCGTTCCGCGAGGGTCCGGATGGACGCTAAATGCTCCCGCACAGAGCCCGGCTGATGGGCGCATTCGGCGCTCTCTGTTTCCATCAGGATCGCGGACAACGACTGCCCCACCTCATCGTGTAGCTCCCGCGCCAAGGCGCGCCGCTCATTTTCCTGAGCGCGCAACAGGAGGGTTGAGAGTTCCTGTAAATCGGCCCGCCTGCGGTCGAGTTCCCGTTCCAGCCGGACAGTGAACGCGATGGTCAGCAGGGCCAGGACTAGTCCGCCGGTGACCGCAACCGCGAAAGTAACAATGAGTGACCGCTGTAAACTGGCGGCGGATGCGTCTGAACGCGCTTCGGAACGTCTCAGACCGCTTTCGTTGACCGCGGCGATGCGGTCCGCGATTTGCAGCATCGCGGTACGCCTTGGTACCAGTTCGTCATAAAAGAATGAGAACCGCAACCGGCTCCGTTGCCGGGGCGACCACGCCACTGTGGCATCGAGCACGCGCCAGTAGGCTTCAATCTCATTGCGCAGGGCCTGGAAGGGTTCCCGTTCTTCCGGCTCCAACTGGCGTCCGTACACATCCAACGCAACTTGAGTTTCACGCTTTAGGTCCGCCAGATGCGATACCTCGGCACCCGCCGCGCGCGGGTCGGGGGAGAGAAGAAAATCACGCACGTACGTGCCAGACAAATAGATCTGCGCCCGAATCTGGTCAAGCGAACCGAGCCTTTCCAGAAATGACTTGCGCGATCGCGCCTCGGCATTGTGAACCCTTTGGAGAGAAGTCAACGTCCCCATCGCGGCGGCAACAATGCAGATAATGAGTCCTCCAAAGCCGAAGGACAATATTAGCCAGGAGGGTCTGCGACGACTGTGGGCGCGCACCGGATTGGCTGGATAGGAAAGCAAACACCACACCCCTTCTCTTTTGAGTGTATTTCAGCCCGACCGGCTTCCCATCCTGTTGCAAGAGGATTTTCACCGCGGTTGATGGCCTTTGGAGAGCACCAGTCTCTCCGTTTTCCCCTTTGGCACAATGGGCGTAATCTCCACGATTAGAGAATCGCCGGCTGGCGACATCGATAGACGTTTCTTCTCCACCGAGCTGCCCCGGCGTCCATGTGTCTTCAGAACCACGAGCGCCGGCCCGTTGTAGTAGACAGATACAGCGGCCTTTTCTCCGCCGTCCATCATGGAACATTCTTTGCCCATCGTGCCGCATGTAAAGTCCGAAACATCTTCCTTCAAATTGGGGCCTCTGGTCTCTCGAATGTGGATGGCGGAGCCTGTGTCTTCGACCAGGAGCATAAACTGGCTGGCCCCCTGGTTCGGTTCAACCCGTGACGGATCCACTTTCCACGTCCCGCTCAAGTCCGTCTTATCCTGGTCAGCGCCGAACGCGACCACCGCGAGCAGAAAAAGCCCGACAACTGATAAAGCAAAACTGCGCATGTCTGTGTCTCCTTCACTGCACGAATCGATCCGCAGGCGGGGCGGGCGAAACGAACGGCCGCTCCTGGTTCTGAGAGTAATTCACCGTTCGCCGTTCGAAAATCCTGTCCGAACAGGATTTCGCGCGCGAGCGTAAGGCGCTATTAATGAACACAGGCAGGAAACAAGATGAACGAAGCTCATCACGTATGGACGATCGTGACAGTAGCCGCGCTGGCAATGGTAACGGTCGCCTGTGCTAAGAAAGTCGCGCAGGCTCCGCCGCCTCCCCCCGGCCCAGCGGTCAATCACGTACCAGCTCCTCAACGCACGTCGCCTCTCCAACGGGCCGTTAGTACGCCGGTCGCGGTGGCCACCGCGGCTGAAACCCGGTATCCGAATGCCGTCACTCGTGCCCGGATCAACGATCTACTAGGCCGGATTGAAGACGCCTATTTTGACTATGACAAAGCCTCCCTTCGCGCCGATGCTCAAAAGGCGCTGCGGGACGATTCCACAGAGCTGAGAGACATCCTGAAGGACTACCCTGATTACAGGCTGACGATCGAGGGCCATTGCGACGAGCGGGGCTCGGCCGAATACAACCTTGGACTGGGCGACAAGCGAGCCACCGCTTCAAAGGCGTACTTGGTTGAGATCGGTATCCCCACCGAACAGCTCAATTTGGTGAGCTTCGGCAAAGAGCGGCCCGTGTGCCGAGAACATGACGAAACCTGCTGGCAGCGGAATCGCCGCATTCACATCGTCGCGTTAGCGCGGGCCAATTAGTGGGGCTATCGGTTCCGACGCAAAGGACACATTGCGGGGCATTTTTTATCTGCGGAGCGCCGGCGAGCCAGTTCCGGCGCCTGAGTAAAGGCTGGTGGTTGGCTGTTCAGGGGTGGAGACTGCCCCGCCGACGGGGCAGTCTCCTTTCGTCCGGATTCCTTCTAGTGTGCAGGTGGCGCATCGCCGATTGGGATTTCGATCTCAATTGCACCGCCGGTACAGCCCTTCTTCGAACTCTCTCTACCTTCGAGGCGTCTCCTCCATCCCGAAGGCCATCGTTTCCAAATGAAGAAACTGAAAGCTATCTCTGAAGTACTTTCGTCCTCGGTCACCAGGTGGACCGAAGCCGAGATTACGCTTGAACATGAAGACAAAATTCTGCTTGTTCTGACGCTGGTCATCGGCGCTATTGTCGGGCTGGTTGTGACTGCTTTTATCCTAGTCACCGAGAATCTCGGTTCCAGAATGTATCCGGCCGGCGGGGCCGCGTGGCGCAGACTCATGCTACCCATCGGGGGCGCCTTGATCACCGGATATCTGCTGCGTCGTCATTTCCCTAATGCACGTGGGAGTGGCATTCCGCAAACGAAGACCGCCTTCTTCATTCGGGACGGCCTGATTCTATGGCGGACCGTGGTTGGCAAGTTCGTCTGTTCTTCCGTCTCCCTTGCCACGGGAATTGCGTTAGGACGCGAGGGGCCCTCGGTCCATATTGGCGCGGGGATTGCGTCCGTACTGGGCCGCCGGCTTGGCCTCAGCCCGCAACGCGTCAAGTCCCTCATCCCGATCGGTTCGGCAGCCGCGCTCGCCGCGGCATTCAATACTCCAATTGCCGCCGTCCTCTTTACGCTCGAAGAGGTGATGGGCGACATGCATGCACCTGTGCTTGGGGCTATCGTCTTGAGTTCGGCCACTGCCTGGATGGTGCTTCATTTACTGCTCGGAGATGAACCCTTGTTTCATGTTCCGGCATATCAACTTGTCCACCCTATCGAGTTTGCTCTTTATGCTGTACTGGGCGCCGCCGGCGGTTTGGTATC
The DNA here is from genome assembly GCA_039934475.1 of Bryobacteraceae bacterium. Lineage (GTDB taxonomy): Bacteria > Acidobacteriota > Terriglobia > Bryobacterales > Bryobacteraceae > JBDTMC01. The sequence continues at coordinate 16,202 of JBDTMC010000015.1, forward strand.
CGTGGGGTTCGTCAAGCTGTTGCTCTGGCAGCGCAAACGTTTCCTGCGCCTGCCCGGCTACACGCAGTGGTTTCAGCCGTCGGTCGGCGGTTTGATGGTTGGAGTCCTGGGCTGGTTTGTGCCCCAAGTGATGGGAGTGGGATACGGGAATATCAACGAAGCCTTGAACGGCCACATGGTAGTCAAGATGATGGTTCTGCTGGTGGTTCTGAAGGTGATCGCCACAACCACTTGCTACGCCTCAGGGAATGCGGGGGGAATCTTTGGCCCAAGCCTGTTCATCGGCGCGATGCTGGGAGGTGCTTTCGGTGGCACTGCGCATTCGCTTATTCCGGACTACACCGCGAGCGTCGGCGCCTATGCCCTGGTGGGCATGGGCGCCGCCTTCGCCGGCATCATTCGGGTGCCGCTCACATCCGTGATCATGATATTTGAGGTGACGCGCGACTATGCCATCATCGTGCCGCTGATGATCGCGAATCTGATCAGTTACTTCATCTCCAGCCGTCTACAGCGAAAGCCCATTTACGAAGCCCTACAAGAGCAGGAGGGCATCCGCCTTCCACCAGCGGCTCGAGATCGAGAGGAGCTAATGACGGTGGGTCAAGCATGTCATCCGGCGGCGGAGATCCTCAGCGCCATCGAGCCGATAGGAGAGGTCGCGGCACGAGTAAACCGCGATCAGAGCGCTTGGCCAGTGGTCCAAGGACGCATCCTGCTAGGAATGGTGACAATCGATCAACTGGAGACGGCTGTCCGAAACGGCCAGGACAAGAGTTCCGTGGGCGAACTGGTGCTTCCATCGGTATTGGGAGGCGCGTTTGAATTCCCACACATTTACGCCGACGATCCGTTGGACACGGCCATGCGCCGCATGGCGGTATACGGTCTGAAAGTCCTGCCAGTGGTTAGCCGCGCCCACATGCACGAGCTGACAGGCATCATCTCCGTTGACGGCATCCTGGGGGCGTACGGCCTGGACGGTGAGCGACATCCAGCGAATCAAGGCGCTCGCGACAAGAGTCAGATGTCGGCGAAAGTTCTGGTGAGGACGCTCATCGTGCTGTTTGTCGCTGTCATCTTGACGGCGGTCCTGAGCACGGTATACCGGTCAGAGCGTGCTGCCCGGGCGCAACGGTTGTTCAGCGAAGGCGAAGCGCTGATGGCAAGGGAGCGTACGGAAGAGGCGATTGAAGATTATCGCGCTGCGGTGTCCATTTCCCACAATAAGGAACACCGGCTGGCCCTTGCGCTGGCACTGGTGAAGGCCGATCACGAGGAGGAGGCAAAGATCTACCTCAGTGAATTGCTCCAAGAGAACCCGCACAACGGTCCCGCCAATTTGGGTCTCGGGCGAATAAAGGTGAAGCAGGGCGACGTTGCGCAAGCGGTAGAGTCTTTCGATCGGGCGATCCATGGGTCGTGGCCCGGAGACGCAGCGACACAGAAACGGCTGGCGCGCCTGGAACTGATCGACATCTTGGGGAAGTCGGGGCATCGCGAACGCGCACAGGCGGAACTCCTGTTGTTGAAGGCGGAGATGCCAGCCGACGCGGCCTTTCGCAGGAACATCGGTCAGCTATTCCTGAAACTCGGTATGCCAGCAGAATCGATCGCAATTAATCGAGACCTGCTGAAGGCAAACAAGAACGACGATGAGGCGCTCGCGGGAATGGGCGAAGCGGAATTGGCACTGGGCCACTTGGTGGCCGCACAGTCGGCATTTCACTCGGCCGCCATAAGCGAGCCGGAGAACACGTCCTACCAAGCGCGAGTCGAGTTTCTGGATAGTGTGATTTCAATGGATCCCGGTGTCCGGGGCCTCGATGCCGCGGAGCGGTATCTGCGCAGCCGCAACTTAGTTGGAGCGGTACTCGCGGCATTTGAGCATTGCCACGCTGTGTCGTTGGTGAACCAGCCGGATGCAGGAGGCGCCACTGCTGAAACGGCGCGACGATCCTTGCTGCGTTCCGTTAAACCGAGGTCATACGGGGAGGCGACCGAGACGAACATAGAAATAGCCACACAGTTATGGAGTGAACGCATGAAATTGTGTGGCGCGCCCGTTGCCTCGGAGATTGCCGTGAGCCGCGCGGTCAGCGAGGCATCGCACTGATGGCCCGCCCCGTCGTCCGCCCCGTGATGGGGGACAGAAATGTCAAAAGGAGTGTGCTAGCTACCGCAGACCTGCCAGATACTTGAGGCTGAGGCGGATCTGGGGCACGGCGTCAACGGCTTCCTCTTCCAGGTAATAGTGCTCGACGCCACTGGTTTGCGCCGCGAGCAAGGCGGCCTGGACATTCACCAGACCGGTTCCGAGCGGCACGCTGTCGTCCTCCGCCACGTCAGCCGGTGAACCGCCCAAGACCAAACCTTTGCGAATGTCCTTGATGTGCATCAGCGGGAAGCGATGCGGGTAGCGGCGCAACAGCTTGACGGGATACTGGAAGCCGTAAACGATCCAGAAGATGTCCATCTCGAAGTTGACGTACTTCGGATTGGTGAGCGACGCGAGGGTGTCGAAGCGCGTGCCGTCCGGAGAAGGATCGAATTCGGTGCCATGCGTGTGGTAGCAGAGGCGGAGGCCGGAGGCGGCTAGCCGTTCGCCCCAATGGTTGAGTTTGTCCGCGGCGGGCGCGCAATCCTTCTCCGCGAGGTGTTTCGCGCTGTGGGGGATGGTGGAGCAAACGACAAACTTCCCGCCGACCGTGCGGGCGTGGGCGGCGACTCCATCAAGGTCCGTGTCCAAAGCCTTGTAGGCCGCGCCGATCGATGTGACGCGAAGGCCGGCGGCCTGTACGAGCGCCTGGAATTGGGCTGGGGTGCGACCGTACAACTCGCCTGCTTCGATTTCACGAAAGCCAAGTTCGCGAATGAGGCCCAACGTGCGCGGCAGATCCTTCTCGGCTTCGGAGCGAAAACTGTAGAGGTTGGTGCCCACCGGCGCGCGAAACGATTCCCTGGCGACAGCTGGCAGCACGGCCGCGGCTGCCGCAAGAAAGGTGCGCCGAGGAATCACGCTTCCAGCTTCCACGGGGCGCGGTACTCGCGTTGCAGCAGCGGTCGAACGGCCTCCTGCTCGACGGTCTGGCGCTTCTCGTTCCAATCGAGGCGCTGTTTGGAACGTAGGGCCAGGTTACCGAGGATCGACGTGATAGAGGAGCGGACGCACGTTTCAATGTCGCTGTTGGGGCGCTTGCGGGTGCGAACGCAATCGAGGAAGTTGGCCCAATGCAGCGGGTGCGGATCCGCGACGCGCTTCATTTCGAAGGGTCGAAGGTCAGAACCCTTCTCGGGCGTGATGCGGATCACGGAGCGATCGACGTAGAGGGTTCCACGCGTGCCGTGGAATGTGATGCCCATGAGGCGGTTGGGCGAAGCCTCCGTGTTGTTCGAACGGTGCTCCCAGGAGCCAATGAAGTCTGGGTATTCAAACGTCGCCTGCATCGTGTCGGGCGTTTCGGTGTCGTCCTGAAACCAGTACTTGCCGCCGAGTGCGACAACGCCATGGGGCATGACGTCTCCGAACGCCATCTGAATAATGTCGATCATGTGGATGCCGGAATCAGTCACTTGGCCGCCGGCGTAATCCCAGAAGAAGCGGAAGTAGGAATAGGCGTCAGGGTAGACACCAAATCGATTGGGATTAAACTGACGGGCCGGAGCCGGGCCGAGCCAAAGATCCCAATCGAGGCCGGCGGGAGGCGCCTGCTCCGGCGGGTTGCCGATGCCTTTCTGTGGCTGGTTGCTGTAGATCCAGGAGCGGACGAAAGCGATTTTGCCTAAGTCGCCATTGCGCACCAGTTCGCAGGCCTTCTGGAAGTGGGCGCCGGAGCGCTGCCACGTGCCGGCCTGCACTACGCGGTTGTACTTGCGGGCGGCTTCCACCATCACCGCGCCCTCGTTGATTGCCACGCAGGCGGGTTTTTCCACGTAGACGTCTTTGCCCGCCTTGCAGGCCTCCACAGTGATGTAGGGATGCCAGTGATCGGGCGTGGAGATGCAGACGGCGTCGATGGAACGGTCTGCCAGGATTTGCCGGAAGTCCCGCACCTCTTTGGGTTGATGGCCGCCGCGGCGGGCCAGTGCGACGGCGCGTTCGAGGTTCGGTTGGAAGACATCGCAAAGGGCACTGACCGCAACGCCGGGTTGGTTCATCGCCGCCTTGAGATTTTCCGAACCCATGACTCCGACGCCGATGAAGGCGGTGGAGATACGGTCACTGGCCGCAAACGATGGGACGGCTAAGGCGGCAGTGGCCGCGGAGCGCAGGAACGTCCGGCGCGCGAGATCGGTTGGTGGCATCAATGCGATGGTATCGCAGAAGGCTATGCTACCCTCGTGAACAGGTCAAAAGTGGGTCCACTAGTATCGGCGGAAGGTGCGGCAGAATGGTCTCCCGCCTCCTGGAAATTACGCAAGGCTTTACAACAACCGGTTTACGCGGATGAGGCCGCAGTGCAGAGCGTCTTCGCCGAGATGGCGAGTTTGCCGCCGCTGGTCACGTCGTGGGAAGTGGATGCCCTGCGCGTCCAGTTGGCGGAGGCGGCGCGAGGGGAGCGATTTGTCCTCCAGGCCGGCGATTGCGCCGAAAGCTTCGCCGAGTGCAATTCCCACACCATCGCCAACAAGCTGAAGATCCTGCTGCAAATGAGCCTGGTGCTGATCCACGGCAGCCGCAAACGCGTCACGCGGATCGGACGTTTCGCCGGACAGTACGCCAAGCCCCGCTCCGACGATAATGAAACACGCGACGGCGTTATTCTGCCCAGCTACCGCGGCGATCTGATCAATCGCAGCGCTTTCACCCCGGGTGACCGGCGTCCGGATCCGACGCTGATGCTGCGCGGGTACGAGCGCGCTTCGTTAACCCTGAACTTCATTCGCGCGCTGGCGAAGGGCGGCTTCGCCGACCTCCATCACCCCGAATACTGGGACCTCGATTTCGTGAAGCATTCGCCGCTGGCCGAGGAGTTCCATCGCATGGCCGGTAGTGTCGGCCAGGCCCTGGATTTCATGGAAAACATCATGGGCGTGCGCTACCACGACCTGGAGCGGGTGGACTTTTACACCAGCCACGAAGGCTTGCACCTGCTGTACGAACAGGCGCAAACGCGGCGCGTGCCCCATCGGGAAGGCTGGTTTAATCTGTCCACACACTTCCCCTGGATCGGTTTGCGGACAGCCGCGCCCGATGGCGCGCATGTGGAGTACTTCCGGGGGATTGTGAACCCGGTCGCCGTCAAGATCGGGCATACGACCACTCCAGACACGCTGGGACGTCTTCTCGATACTCTCCACCCGACGAACGAACCGGGCCGGCTGACGTTGATCCATCGTTTCGGATGCGGTCGAATCGCGGCGGCGCTACCTCCGCTGATCGAGGCGGTGCGTCAGAGCGGTAAGACTGTACTGTGGTGTTGCGATCCGATGCACGGCAACACGCGGAGCACCGGGAATGGCTTCAAGACACGCAATTTTCCCGACATTCTCAGCGAGTTGGAGCAGGCCTTCGACATCCACGGGGCAAGCGGGACGTACCTCGGCGCGGTGCATATCGAGCTGACTGGCGACAACGTGACCGAGTGCATCGGGGGCGCCCGCGGACTGACGGAAGAGGATTTGCCGCTGGCGTATAAGTCGGAAGTCGATCCGCGTTTGAACTACGAACAGGCGCTGGAGTTGGCCATGCTGGTAGCGCGCAAAATGCGTTCGCTGTAGTGGCCTGCCGTGCGTTCAATCGCGGCGCGCGAGCGTTCGTTGCGAGCATCGGTATGAAATCGGGCGCGAAGCACCTACCCTGACGATTGCGAACAGCACCACCGTCCCCGCCTCTTTTCACGCCCAGGGAGATCCCTGGTGACTGATGCATCGATCCGACGACGAGTCCCGTCATAATGGCCAAGGCAACCACAACGGAGGCAACGCTGAAGGTCCCAAATGCCGCGTCGGCCACAGCGTCCCGGCCGTATTGCCGTAGCACGTACCGCAGACCGCAAGAACCATGGATTCCGAGAGCCAGAATAGCCAGGAAATAGTAAGGCACCAGGCGCGGGCTCCATTCGTCAGTCAGCAGATTCGAAGAGGTAAGCCAGTTCCAATTTGTATCGATGTGGCGGACGTAGCGGGCGCTCAGAACAGCCCTCAGGTGCGCGACAAAGAAGGCAAGTAGATACGCGCCGGCGGCACCCTGAAGCATTTCGAACCGATCCGAGGTCATCAGCCTGCGGCGAAGCAACACGAACCCGCTCAGAACCTGAAACACCACCGCAGTCCCCAAGAGCGGCTCAATAATTGCGCTGCGGTACACGGTGCGAAAAGCCTTCATGAGAGCGAGGTGGGCCTCACCACCCGCAAGTCCCGCCAGCGGATTCGTCATATGAAACAGTGCAAACAAAACGATCGCCGCAGCCGAAATGCCGTGGGCTGTCTTTAAGCGCGATTGGATAACCACACGACCAAGTGAAGTAGGTACCGGTCTCGCGAACGCAACCAGCGCCAGCAAGCCAAACCACAGAACGATCCAGGCGGAGTTCCCGTGAAACGGAATGACTCGCTGGAAATCAAGCACAGCGCCCATCAGGTTTTAGAGGGCAGGTGCAGCGATGCCAAGGTGCGCGACGGCGACGGCGCGGGGATAACTGTTCTGGGGACTTGTCCGGAAGATACACGCCATGCTGGCAACGAGGGGGATCATCGTGAACGGCAGCGTATACGGTGACAATGCGCTGATTGACCAGAACTGGGGCCGGGTATATCAGGCACGCCAGCCCCGGGTCACCCCGCAGTTATGCTCCGGATAGCCCTGGGGGACAGGATCACCTCACAACCTGTCTTCTGCCTTCTATCTTCTAAGTCCGGTTATGGGCTTCAAGGGCTCCGCCCTTGCCTAGTCCACCCAGAGGGTGAGGCCCGGCTGGCTGGTGGCTTCACCGGCTGTCGCCAGTACGGTCAGCGGTCCGGAGGGCAGAAAGCCCCCGGGAATGCGGGCATTGATCTGGAAGATGCCGGTGAGTCCTGGTGCTGGCCCCGCATAGAGGATCTCGGCGTCAACACCCGCGATGCGGAAACCCAACGGCACGTCCATCACACCATCACCGGTTCCGAACACCGACACGATCATGTTCTGTCGAGCCGGGCTCCCGATGGAATTAAAGGCGCCATCCTGGTGGACGGCAAATGCCCGGTTGCCGACGGCAAATAGCCCGAGTGCGTGGCTGACCACAGGGTAGTTCAATGTAACGGAAGCTTGGCCGCTGCCCCGGATCTCAACATGGGTGGTGGAGCCGGGAACCAAAGTGAGCGGGACTTGCACCATGAGATGTTCGGGGTTGGCATCGATCACGCTCGCCGGCGATCCGTCGAAGAAGATTTCCGCGGCGGCATCGGGCGACGGTACGACGATCAGTTCACCAGGCGCCAGCGGTCCTTCCAGGCGGCTGGCTGCGTTCACCAAGGCCGTCAGCAGTGGTGGAGGAGCCACTACATTGGCACTCAACCGCCGCACCCGGCCGTTGAAGGCGTCACACACCAGCAGGGAGCCGTCCGCCAGTACAGCCACATCCGAAGGAGTGTCGAGAGCGTTCGACGATGCTGGTCCGGTTTCCTCAGTGAAACCCGCCTGACCGATACCTGCGATAGGTTGCACAGTGCCCGATGCGCTCACCATCCACACCGTATGCGCGCCGGTATCGGCGACGAAGAGGTTGCCGGCGGGATCGACCGCGACAGCGACGGGATCGATCACCGGCCCCCCCGATAGGACGGTTGCAATCGAACCTCCCGCCTCCACGCGAAGTACCTGGCGGGCGGAGACAGTATAGAAGTTTCCGGCGGTGTCAGCGGCCAGCCCGCGCGGAGCCGGTACGGTGGCGAAGGTTGCCCACGTCCCGTCCGCGGTCCGGCAGGCAATCCTGTCCTCGCCTGTCACTGCCACGCACAGCCTACCATCCGGGTGACGCGCTATCTTGTCGGGTACGTTGAATTCGGCGGAAGAGGTCACTTCGCCGCTAGCGCCGATGTCAACGACGCGATTGTGCCCGGCATCGGAAACGATCACGCCTCCGGCGGGCAGGGAAGCCACCCCGCGAGGGCTTGAGAGACCAGCGGAGGCGCCTACTGCGGTGTGAATGATCCCTTTTGCATCGACGTAACGGACGCGCGATTCCTGCCAATCGGCGATGAGGAACCCGCCCCTACCATCCAACGCGACGGCTGCTGGTACACCTAGGTACGCCGCCGTTGCGGGTCCATCGTCACCGTATCCTCCGCTATCGGGACCACCGGCAAAGGGAACTGGATCAGAGTCGCCGGACTGTGCCCACACTGCTTTGCCGTCAGAGTAGATCAACCGGCCAGCAAGTCCCACGACGGCATCCACAGCGTGCACGAGGCGAATGGTGGAGACGAGCGGCGGTGCTCCCGTGCCGAGTTTGTCGCTGATTAGGAGCACCGAGCCGTTCATAGACAAGCCGAGGGGTTGGGCAAACGTCCAAGGGAGGGCGGAGATGCCGCCGCGCTCCACCATTTTGATGCTCCGCGAGCCGGTATCGGCGATATACAGCACGCCGGTGCTGGAAATTGCGATGCCCGCAGGGTAGGAGAGTTGCGTACGCTGAGCGATGCCAACATCGCCAACGCTGCCGGACTGCCCCGTTCCGGCCACCCGCAGGAGCATCCCGAATGGGGTCACCTTATAGACCGAGTGGCCATAGAAGTCGGATACATAGATGTTGCCGCTGGAGTCCACTGCAACATTTCGCGGTGCTTCCAGCTGCGCTTCCAGGGCGGGAATGGCGACCTCGCCGGCAACCGTGGACCCGCCTCCGGCGACCGTCGAGATTTTGCCACTGTAGTCAATTCGGCGGACGCGTTTGTTCGCCAGGTCGGCCACGATGACCGCGCCGCCGGGTTCGGTTGCAACGCCATACGGTGTGTTTAAACGAGCGGAGGTTGCCGCCGCACCGTCTCCCGAGAATCCCGGTGTGCCCGTTCCGGCAATGGTAGTAATTCTTCCGTCGAGCGAGACTTTCCGCACGCGGTGCATGGCCGAATCGGCGATAATTACGTTGCCAAACGCGTCTGCCGCCACTCCGTTCGGCAAGCGCAGCAGTGCGGCGGTTGCCGCGCGCCCGTCGCCGGCCTCGGGTCCCCCGGCTATCGTGCTGAGCGAGAACGAGGTTGCTGGATTCTGCCCGTTCGATGCGGCGCACAGGACAAAAATCATTAGCGATTGGGAGATCTGACGCGAGTGACAGAATAATGCCATGCGAGAAAATTAAGTGTCTTCCCGCCCGATGGATTCTCATACTGAGTCGATATCGTAAGTATGAGAGTTTTCCCCAGAGGCACACTGTTATTGTGTGGCCTGCTGCCCGCCTTTGTTTGGGCGCAGCCGGCGCTGTATCTTAAGTCCGGAAGATCCATTGCACCCAGCTTCGCGGCCGGCACTCTGGCGCGGGCGGCTTCCTTGCCGTCCGACGAGGCAGGGCATATTATTCTCCAGTTCGCCAGTCAGCCCGGCGCGGCTGAAATCAGGGAACTGACCGCGCGCGGGGCGCTGGTGCTCGATTATATTTCGGATAATGCGGTTCTCATATCTACAAGAAAAGGACTTTCCACCGAGGGTCTCAATGTTGTGTGGAGTGGGCGGCTGCGGGCGAGCGACAAATTGAGTTCCAAGCTGGAGTACCGCAGTGAGCTGGTGGCCGTTGCCGAGTTTCATCGCGATACGCCGCCTGAGCGCATGCGGGCGCTTGTTTTGGAGGCAGGTCTGGCGGTGAGGGAGAATCCGGATCTGTTGGCGCATCAACTCTTACTGCAAGGCGATCCTAATCGTCTATGGCAGTTGGCCGACGCCGACGAAGTAGCCTACGTTTACCCCGCATCTTCCGACCTGATTGCCGGAGTGGCGGTAAGCCCTTGTGCCGGACCGATGACGTCTGCCGGCCACGTGGGGCAGTATACGGCCCGTGTCGGCGACGGATGGGATGGGCCGGGCCGTAACGCAGCCGCATTGCGCTATGTCCTGGGAGCACTGACGGCCCAAATGACGCCTGAGGACATTCGCCATGAGGTCCTTCGCGCGATGCACGAATGGTCCCGCTATGTACAAGTTAGCTTCTCAGAGGGAGGCGATCCCCAGGCCGAACGAACGGTGGCGATTATGTTTGCCAGGGGCGACCACGGTGACGGCTACCCCTTCGACGGGCCCGGCGGCACGCTGGCCCACACCTTTTACCCGGCGCCGCCAAACCCGGAGTCCATTGCCGGAGACTTGCATTTGGACGGTGACGAGAGCTGGCAAATCGGCCGCAGCCGCGATCTGTACAGTGTTGTCCTTCACGAACTGGGGCACGCACTGGGCTTGGGCCATTCCGACAATCCAGGGGCGGTGATGTATCCGTTCTACCGTTTGAGCGACAAATTGTCTGACGAGGACATCCAGGCGATCCGCGAGCTGTACGCGCCCCAGGACGACTCCGCGCCGCCGCTGACGCTCTCGATACAGCGCCCTTCCACCAACGGAGTGACCACCGAAGAGTCCGCTGCCGATGTAGCCGGAACCGTCTCTGGGGGGACGGGGTCCGTCGCGGTCTCCTGGATTTCGGATTCCGGCACCGGCCAGACTTCGGTGGCGGAAGGCGACGGCGAACGGCAATGGGACTTGGGGCTAGTCCCGCTTGCCCTCGGGGCAAACCGGATCACGGTCAGCGCCGCTGCTGCCAACGGGGCTACGGTCTTCTCCGTGGTCCAGATTATGCGGCAGCAACCGGCGCCTCCGGACCCGCCGTCTCCCGATCCGCCAAAACCGCCGGTCGTGCAGATTCTCAATCCGTCGGCGGGCATCACTCGGACACTGGCGAACGCCATCACCTTAAGCGGCATTGCGGCTCACCCATCGGGAATTGACAGGGTGGAGTGGCGGGAGAAACGGGGTGTGGGCGGAACGGCTTTGGGAACCACGAATTGGTCGAGTGGTGCGGTGAACCTGGAGAACGGCGTGAACGTCTTCACCGTCACGGCGTGGTCCCGGGTAGGGACTTCGGCTTCGGCCACAATCGAGGTCGACTTCATCGTGCGGCCTCCCACGGCGCCGGACGCTTCAGCGCCCTCGCTCACCATCACGTCTCCGGCGTCAACCAACGTGTCTACGGCGGGAGCCGTGATCAACGTGCGGGGTTATGCGCAGGATAATGTTGGCGTCACGCAGATTACCTGGAGCACTTCGACCGGGGCTTCAGGGAAAGCCCTCGGCACAGGGTTCTTCGGACCGTTGGAGATTCCATTGCTTGTGGGCACCAACACGATTGCCATTCGCGCCTACGACGAGGCCGGCAACGTCTCCTGGCGATCGATTACCGTGACGCGACGATGAGCTATTGCAGCAGTTTCTCGAGCCGTGACCCAGGGCGCACGATGGTTTCATTGCGCTCCGGTCCAGTGGAGACGCAACCCACTTCAACGGCGGAGCGTTCTTCGAGGAACTCCACGTACCGGCGCGCCGCCGGGGGCAGATCCTGGTAGGCGGTGGTGCCTCGGGTTTGCGTCAGCCAGCCGGGCAACTGCTCATAAACGGGTTCGATGCCATCCAAGCCGGAACGGGTGGCCGGCATTTCGTCGATGCGAACGCCATCCACCTTGTAGCCCACACAGACCGGAATCTCCGGCAGGTGGTCCAGCACGTCGAGCTTGGTGATAATCAGCGAATCGAAGCCATTGACGGCCGCCGTGTAGCGCAGCAGCGGCACGTCAAACCAGCCGCAGCGCCGCGGACGGCCCGTTACCGAGCCGAATTCGTTGCCTGCCACGCGAATGCTGTCGCCAACGGCGTCGACTGATTCGCTGGGAAAGGGTCCTCCGCCGACACGCGTGATGTAGGCCTTGGAAACGCCGAGAATGCCGTCAATGCGAGTGGGCGCGACGCCGGTGCCCGTGCAGGCTCCACCGGCGGCGGCGCTCGACGATGTTACAAACGGGTAGGTGCCATGGTCGATGTCTAGCATCGTCCCTTGCGCCCCTTCAAACAGCACTCTCTTGCCGCCAGCGATGGCGCGGTTGAGGAGTGCGGCAGTATCGCAAACTAGGGGACGGATTAGCTCCGCCAACTCCCGGTATTGAAGGCAAACGGCTTCCACGTCCACCGTTCCTTCGATTTGGAAGGCGCGGGCAATGGTCAGTTTGTCTTCCGCAACCAGGTTGAACAAGCTGCCGAAGTGTTGCGTGTCCAGCAGGTCGGCAATGCGCAGCCCGCGGCGGCCAATCTTGTCTTCGTAGCACGGGCCGATACCGCGCGACGTGGTGCCGATGGCCTCGCGATCCTTGCGGTTCTCAGAGATGTTCTCCACCAGACGGTGAAAGGGAAAGATGACGTGGGCACGGTTGCTGATCCGCAACTGGTTGACGACGTCCACACCGGCTGCGGCGAGTATCGCCATCTCTTGTACCAGCGCGACCGGGTCGACTACCACGCCGTTGCCGATGACGGCGGTTACACCAGGGCGCAGAATTCCGCTCGGAATCAGCTTCAATACGAATTTCTTTTCACCGATGAAGACCGTATGCCCGGCATTATGTCCGCCCTGATAGCGGGCGACGATGTCGAAACGGTCGGAAAAGAGATCGACAATCTTGCCTTTCCCCTCATCGCCCCACTGGGCGCCTAACACGATAATGTTGCTCATTTGCAGAAGACCAAAACCCCTAAGTATAGCATCGGGACCGTCTGGAAATACATGTTAGAAAGAGGCGGCCTTTCGCGATCCTTTCAGGATTTCGGTATTGAACGCGCGATCCGGAGGCCATTCCAACGCAGCTTCCCGGCCAGGGGGGCTCGGCGTGACGGAAAGCCGGATTTCAAAAGCCTGCTGGGCGTCGAGCCAGGATACGTTTTCCACGTTTGGATCGACTTCCTGTCTGGCGCTGGGGTTGCTACCCATCAGTTGCAGCCACTCCCGCTGGCTCATCTCATACTTAGCCAGATAGAATCCCTCGCACGGTGTGTGCCGGGCTTGAAGCCGGTTGTTGTTGCTTTCCCTGCGGATGGCCGGCTATCGAAAGCCATTCATATGGAGATGGCCGCCGCGGAGCATCTGGCGATTCTACGCGCGGTCATACGTCGCGATGCCGCGGAAGCGCAGACTCTGCTGGACGCTCGCATTGGGCAGGGCCAGCGGCATGCGCTGGAGCTGTTCTTTGACCGCACCTGTGCCTCCCGCTCTCGCCAGCCTGCCTTGCTCCACCGGCACCCCCTCAGCTACGCTGGCAGGTGATGCAGCTTTGTGACATTTACCTCGGCCTCGGCGAGGATTCCTTCCAGCAGCTCTTGCGCAGCATTTCCATGGGCAAGCTGAAGACCTATCAGATCTTCGATCGCGTAAAGATGCGCGCGCACCTCGCTAAGCTGAATTCGGAAACCCTGCGCAAATCCTCGCCCCGCTTGTGGGCGCGCCTTGGCGAAGCCGACGGAGACCTCGCTACCGATCTCGCCCAGGCCATCCTCGTCTCCCACCTGGACATGATCGTCGATGTGCTGGCGCTCCTCGGCGTGCCGAATGAAGACGGTTTCTTTGCCAAGGATATGGATGCCTCCGCCTACCTTACTGAGGGCTGGCAGCAGAAGGCATTCGATCACTTTAACGGTAAGTACACCCCGGCCCTTCTGCTCTTCTACATCAACCATCTGGAGCAGGAACTGAACAAGGACGCAACCCTCTTCGCGCCAGCCGCTCAAGCGTGATCGGTCCGGGTCCGTGTCATAATGGCGCGAAGCGTGGCTGGTTTCATCCGAATAAGGAGCTTCCTATGAAGGGATGTACCGTTTTGTCTCTTCTATTGCTGGCAAATTTAGCATTTGCCGCGGACTCGGTTTCAGGGACCTGGAAAATCGACGGTGACGTCGCGGGTAATCCCGTGCAAGAATCCTGCACTGTGAAGCAGGAAGCCGAAAAGCTGACCGGCTCCTGCAAAGGACTTGGAGACAAGGCTTGGGACGTCACCGGCGCGGTGGAGGGCCAGAGTGTGACCTTCCAGCACGGCGGTGAGTATAACGGTGAAGCGCTCACGCTCACCTATAAGGGAACGATTGACGCCACTGGCGCAATGAAGGGCACCATCGACGTGAAACCCTTCGATGTGTCCGGCGACTTCAGCGCCAAGAAGGAAAACTAAGCGACCGCCGTGGGGGCTCCGCTGTACGTTCGCGTCCACCCGACGGATAACGTCGCGATCATCGTGAACGCCGACGGTGTCCGCCCCGGCGCGACGTTCGCCGGTGGCCTTACGGCTTTTGAATTCATCCCGCAGTCGCACAAGATCGCTCTTGCTGATATCGCGGAAGGACAGGCCGTTTTTCGTTATGGCGAAGTGATCGGCGCGGCTCGCCGCAATCTAACCGCCGGCATGCGGGTGAGAGAAGACGACCTCACCATGCCGACGCCGCCCCTACTGGATGCGCTGTCCCTGGCCACTGCTCCACCACCGCCACTCCCGGTTCTAAACGGTTACACCTTTGAGGGCTATCCCAACGCCGACGGCAGCACGGGAACGCGTAACATCCTTGGAATCACAACTACGGTGCAGTGCGTCGCCCCTACGGTCGACCACGCCGTGCGCCGCATCCGTACCGAATTGCTGCCCCGCTACGCGAACGTGGACGACGTTTTGGCGATCACTCACACCTATGGTTGCGGCGTAGCGATTGATGCTCCTGGCGCCGCCATCCCTATCCGCACGCTGCGGCACATCGGCCTGCACGCCAATCTGGGCGGCGACCCGCTGGTGGTGAGCCTGGGCTGTGAGAAACTGCAACCGGAACGTCTCTTTGCCGGCTCTCTGCCTATTCTGGAGCGCGGCAATATCATCCGATTGCAGGATGAGCGGGGTTTCGCCGAAACTGTGGCGGCGATTTTGCACGCCGCGGAGAAACGTCTTGAAGTTCTAAACCGTCGCCAGCGCCGCGTTTGTCAGGCGTCGGAACTGGTAGTGGGTCTGCAATGCGGCGGTAGCGACGCGTTCTCCGGAGTTACCTGCAACCCGGCAGTCGGTTTCGCCGCCGACTTATTGGTACGCGCGGGAGCCACAGTGCTGTTCTCCGAAGTCACCGAAATCCGTGACGCAGTTCACCTGTTAACGCCGCGGGCGGTGAACGAAGACGTCGCGCGCGCGCTGATCCGTGAAATGCGTTGGTACGACGAATACCTTGCCGCTGGAAGCGCCGACCGCAGCGCCAATCCCACGCCCGGCAACAAGCGCGGTGGACTCGCCAATGTAGTTGAGAAGGCGCTAGGCTCAGTGGCAAAAGCCGGCACGTCCGCCCTTAACGCCGTCGCCACCCACGGCGAGAAGGTCACTGCCAAGGGACTCGTCTTTGCCGCTACACCAGCCAGCGACTTCATCTGCGGCACGCAGCAACTGGCGTCGATGAACCTGCACGTCTTCACAACCGGAGAGGGATCGCCTTATGGGCTGTCTATGGTGCCCGTGGTGAAGGTGTCGTCCCGCACTGCACTGGCGGAGAAGTGGCACGACCTGATCGACATCGACGCCGGCCGCATAGCCACCGGCACGGCGACAATCGAGGAAACCGGCTGGGAGATCTTTCGCTTCATTCTCCAAACGGCGAGCGGTCGCAAGACCTGGGCCGAGCACTGGAGTTTAGGTAACGCCCTAGCGCCGTTCAACCCCGGTCCAGTGACGTAGAATGTCGCTATTGCTCCCCGGCTTGAGCGGCGGGTGGCAGCGCGAAGGCGAAGTATGCGTCGGAAGTCTTCGTCCCGAGCTTCCCGCCGCCCCCGGCAGCAATCACCACGTATTGCCTTCCGTTCACAGTGTAGGTGCTGGGCAAAGCATAACCGGCGGCCGGAAGGGAAAACTCCCAGAGTTTCTGTCCGGTTGTCTTGTCGAATGCGCGGAATTTTTCATCTCGGGTCGATGCGGTGAAAATCACTCCACCGGCGGTGACAATGTTGCCGCCGATGTTCTCCGTGCCTGTAACTGGGATGCCCTGCGCCGTCAGTTCCGGATACTCGCCCAGCGGAATCTGCCATTTGATCTCCGCCGTGCCCAGGTCAATTGCCGACATGGTTCCCCATGGCGGCTTCACGCCCGGGTAACCATTCGGGTCAAGGAGCCGGTGCCAATTCGCCAATACCCAAGGATAGCCGCTTCCCGCGGGAGCCTGCGCGATCCGGACTACCCACGGCACTTGATTGGAGTTGACATAGAGAATATTCGTATCCGGATCAAAGGAAGCGCCGGACCATGTGGAGCCACCAAGAATCCCAGGCATTTGGATGGTCCCCTTCATGCTGGGCGGAGTGAACATGGGACCGTATTGGTAATTCGCAATCTGGTTCAGCACGTAAGCATTAGCTTCCGGCGAGATATTTGTGACGTCAGTTGCGAAGAAACCCTGCTTGGTGAACGTGGGAGGCTTCACGGGCACCGGCTGAGTGGCTGAGACCTGCTCACCCGAAACTCCGCCTGTCGGCGCGGCCATTTCGACAATCTTGAAAATCGGCTTGCCCGTGAGACGGTCGAACACGTAGACGTAGCCCGTCTTCGTCAATTGCACGACCAAGTCCCGCGGAGTCCCCGACTGATTCACCGTGATCGGCATCGGATAGGTCGGCAGGTCGTAGTCCCAAAGGTCGTGATGCACCAGTTGATAGTGCCAAACGCGCTCCCCCGTGCGGGCATTCAGTGCGATCACGCTATTGGCAAACAGGTTGTCGCCCACACGGTCTCCGCCGTAAAAGTCAAAGGGCGCGGAACCGGTGGCGACGAACACTAACGCGTTTTTCACGTCAACGCTGGCTCCGGACCAGTTGTTGGCGCCGCCGCGGTTTTGCCACGACGTGCCCGCCCATGTGTCATTGCCGAACTGGCCCGGCCCGGGCACTGTCTGGAACGACCACATCTGTGCGCCCGTGCGTACATTGAACGCTCGCACATCGCCCGGCGCCGCTAGACCCGGGGACTCCGTGTTCAGAAAGCCGAGAATCACTGTGTCTTCAAAGACTACCGGTGAGGACGTCACCCCGTAAGCCAGCCCCGTGATATCGCGGCCTACTCCTCTCTTCAGGTCTACTACGCCGTTTAGACCGAATGCCGCGTCAGGCTTGCCGGTAACGGCGTCCAGCGAAATCAGCCTGGCGTCGCTGGTGCCGAAGAGGATGCGCTTGTTCGTTCCGTCGGTCCAATAGGCTACCCCGCGATTGGTGGTGCCGCGCTGGGGTGGTGTTCCGGACAGAGCATCGTACTTCCAGATCAGCTGCCCGGTATCTGCCTGCAGGGCAAACAGCTTGAGCAGCGACGACGTCAAGTACATCACACCGTTGACGACGATCGGATTGCACTCCATCGCGCGATACGTCACCGGGCTGACGTCGCCTGTGTGAAAGGTCCATACGTTTTGCAGCGACTGCACGTTCGATGAAGTGATCTGATCGAGCGGTGAATAGCGTGTTCCCCCTTTGTCGTTACCATAGTTGGGCCAGTCCTGACCCGGGCTGAACTGCGCCAGGACTAGAAATAAGATAGTATTACCAAGCCTCATCACGGTTCTCTCCTTACGGGGTCTGTGAGGTGGGCCCCATCGGTTGAACAAGAAACGGTCGTTCTTAGATGGAGCGGCGGCTGATCAGAAGGGCGGCCTGCGGACCGCCATCCATCCGAGACTTGCGTCAAGTCCGGCGGGTCCAATGCCGGCCTCTCGCTACGGGTTGCCGCCCACCACAGGGCGCGTTCGTAGAGAGGCCACAATGCCCAACAAAATAGATAGCTGAAGCAACGGGATACGTATCGTTGCAACCGTCTGCCGCTAACGGCAGGCATTGCCGTGTCCCGTTCGATTCCGGAAGTGATTAAGTGACGCCTGCCGGCGTCTCAGTATTGCCATCGAAGGCGATCGCCGATACGACAGTCCGGGACCCGCTGAGGGATGCGTAGTTGGGAAATCCCGCGAACATAACATCGGCGGGCTCGCCTCCCACTTGGATGGCGCGCTGGAGAGGTTATCCTGTGAGTGGCAATGAGGTGTTTGTAGAGTGGGCAAAGATAATCCCCTTGACTCCAGGACGCGGATTAGTGAACCCGGTGGCGCTGTTTAAATCGATGTCGCCAGAAGTACGCGCCCCAATGCCACATGCTTGGGCGAATAAGACTGCTACCTACTTCGGTTGCTTCTACCCGGAGTCGATGTCTTTGTACTACAATACTCGGACAGTATTGAGGTGAGAACCTACATGTTAATGTGGTTATCTTGCCACCCCTGCAATGTAAGCCGACTTACGATCAGGCAATTTCGAGCGTACTGGGGATGAGCAATGTACTGGGGATGGATATTTCCTTGGGGCTTCGCCGCCGCCGTGGCGATGAACTCTCTCGTTCTGCCGGTTGGCGCGCAGCAACTTCCTGTCAAGCGTTATACAGCCTCGAACGGGTTGCCCTCGAATGAGGTGTTGTGTATTGAACGAGCGTTGGATGGATACCTGTGGTTTTGCACGACGGAGGGCCTGGCGCGATTCGATGGCTATCGTTTTCAGACGTTTGGGGTACGCGAAGGCCTTCCCCATCCGGTGGTAAGGTCTTTCCTACAGGCGCGCGATGGCACTTACTGGGTGGGTACGTCGAATGGTGTTTGCCAGTTTATACCTCAGCGGGAGCCGCGTTCCAACGGTTCGCGCTTTGACTGCCTGCCAATGAGCGAAGTGGAAGGCGGCCGTGTAATCAGAGCTCTGATCGAAGATCGCGAAGGGGTAGCGTGGGTAGGTGCCTCCAGCGGCCTTTATCGTGTGGCGCGGGTCAACAATCAGTGGAGGCTCGTTGCCGTGCCGTTGGACTATCCGGGTTATCCATGGCGGCCTGAGACTGAGATCCAAGTGTTGCGGGAGGACAGCGAGGGAACTATTTGGATAGGCACTGCCAACGGCGTGTGCAGGCGCTGGCCCGACGGACGAATCGATCGCTATGGTCTTCGTGAAGGTCTCATCACCGTAAGGGACGGCTTGATCCATGCGCTGGCGCAGGACGCGGATGGATCGCTCTGGGTGGGTACGCGACGCGGATTGTACCAGTTGAGACCAGGCCGCGAACGATCGAAGTGGGTCGTGTCGAATTTCTATAGCGGCGACGGACTTCCCCATTCGATCGTGACCTGCCTGTTTCGAGCATCGGACGACACCCTATGGGTCGGTACCGCCGAAGGGCTGAGCCGGATGATCGGCGCGGGCGGGTCCGTTCGTCGGTTCGCACCCATGACCGCACCGCAGGGCCTTCCGGAAGGCGAGATATCCTCCGTCCGGGAGGACGGCGCGGGAGGACTGTGGGTCGGACTGGCCGGACAAGGCGTGGTTAGGGTGGGGCGTGATGGGTTCACCACTTATATGCTTGGGAGTAGAATACCGTGGGTTCGGGGATTCGTAC
This sequence comes from Bryobacteraceae bacterium, assembly GCA_039934475.1. GTDB lineage: Bacteria > Acidobacteriota > Terriglobia > Bryobacterales > Bryobacteraceae > JBDTMC01. Next base: position 35,627 of record JBDTMC010000015.1, read on the forward strand.
AGGACCCAGGCGGCGGATTCGTCGCCGCCACCGGGAGCATGCTGCTGTGGAGGTTTGACGGCTCCGGCTTCACTCCACCTACCGTGCCATATGCACTCTCCAAAGTCGACACAAGTTGGGGCGAATCTCAGATTTTTGTCCGCGACCGGGCGGGAGAGTGGTGGCTTCCATCCGGCGTGGGGCTCTACCGGTATCCCGCTGTTCAACGGGTGGAGGAACTGGCCCGTACACCCCCTAAAGCGGTCTACCGTATCGCCCGCGACAAGTCCGGTGCAAGTCGAAGCCCAGCGGACATTATCCTGCGCGTTTTTGAGGATTCGCGGGGAGATATCTGGATTGGGACCGCTGCTGGTCTTAGCCGCTGGCAGCGCTCGACAAGTCGATACTACCAGTTTACCCACACAGACGGGATTCCCTACCGCTTCGGGAATACAGACTCATTGAGCATGGCGCACTCGTTCGCTGAAGACCGCCAGGGTAACGTGTGGATCGGTTTCTACCCGCGGTCACTGGCCCGTTTTGACGGCAGCCGCCTAACGTTTTTCACGGCCGGGGATGGCGTACCGGAAGGCCCGCTCTACGCACTGCACGTGGATCACGCCGGGCGGTTGTGGATCGGCTCGACAGAGGGCGGGCTGGCGCGCATCGACGACACGGCGGCTCAGGTACCCAAACCGATTCGATTTTCTACCGCGCAAGGGCTCGCCAGCGATCGGGTAGTCAGCCTGGTGGAGGACACCGCCGGCCGAATCTACGCCGGTACCGGCCGCGGAGTGGATCGGGTGGATGTCGAATCAGGCCGGGTCCGGCACTACAACGAGACGGATGGTTTGCCGGTTGCCCCGGCCAACGCGGCATTTCGCGACGAAACTGGCGCCCTTTGGTTTGGCACCAGCGCGGCGGCAGCACGGCTCATCCCGGATACGCGGCCCCCGCGGCCACCACCAACCCCGTTGATCCGGGCGATTCGGATTTCCGGCGTTCCCCAGCCGGTATCCGACCTGGGCGAGGCATCGGTTGCCACACTCTCCCTGGGCCCAGGGGAAAACCACGTGGAGATCGAATACTCCGCGCTGCGACTCAATCCCGCAGACCAGTTGCGTTATCAGGTGCGTCTCGCAGGATCCGCCGCCTGGGGCAGACCCACCGAAGAGCGGGTTGTCAATTATGCGCGACTTGGCTCCGGCCGATATCAGTTTGAAGTTCGGGCGATCAATGAAGATGACATCGCCAGTGCTAACTCGGCCATCGTGGCTTTTACTATTGCCTCGCCGCTATGGTTGAGACCGTGGTTTATCGGCGTGGTAGCACTCGCACTGAGCGCCCTCCTTTACTCGCTGTACCGGTACCGGGTTAGCTATCTGCTGGCGCTGGAGCGGATGAGGACGCACCTTGCCCTGGATCTGCACGATGAAGTGGGCTCCGGGTTGGCGGAGATCGCGGTTTCCAGTGAGGTGGCGAGGCAGGATGCCTCCCCGCCTGGAGCTGCGCGATTGGCCCGCATTGCGGAACGGTTCCGGGAACTGCGCAGCGGCATGGCCGACATCGTCTGGGCTGTGGACCCTAGCAAAGACAAGA
>JBDTMC010000016.1:0-36112 GCA_039934475.1 Bryobacteraceae bacterium
CACCCTGGATCGAACCAGACGCCCCTCAGCACTTCGAAGTCCTGTTTGAAGACCCCCATCTGTTGGCCGTCAACAAACCCAGCGGGCTGCCCACCCTCCCCGGCGGCGGCTTCATGGAAAACACCCTCCTGCGCTTGGTGCAAAAGCAAACCCCCAACGCAAACCCTGTCCACCGGTTGGGCCGAGCCACCACCGGCATCGTCCTCTTCGCCAAAACACCGCAGGCGGCCTCTAATCTATTCGCAAACTGGAACACACCCAAAATTCAAAAAATCTACCGGGCGCTGGCTCAAAACATTGCACAGCACGACGCCTACGAAATCCTCACACCCATCGGCCTCGTACCGCACCCGCTCATCGGTTCCGTGTGGGCCGCCAACCCAAGCGGCAAACCGTCAAAGTCATTGGCAAAGGTGATCTCACGCACCACCAGCACCACAACATTTGAGGTAAGCCTACATTCGGGCCGCCCTCATCAAATCAGAATCCATCTGGCATCCATCGGCCATCCTCTGGTCGGCGATCCTCTGTACGGCTTAACCGGCCAGCCTCTTGAAGACCTCCCCGGCCTCCCCGGCGATGGAGGATATTTCCTGCACGCCCACTATCTGAAATTCCTCCACCCCATTAGCGGAGAACAAATCAATCTTGAAGCCGCTTTGCCGTCCGGATTCTCATTGCATCGGGGCGACCAGTCCCAAGTGGTATAGCAGTCATATCAGATGCGCTTCAGCTTCGATCTTCGAAAGAGCAAGCGTCCCAGGGCGAATCCCCGGCGCGGCATAGGGTTTGAAGAAGCCAAGCAGTGATCAAGACGCTGGTTCGGCAGGCGCTCGATCAACATTACCTGGCAATACGCGCGAGGCGACCGGAGTCTGCACGCTAACCACGGGTGTGACCTGGCGCCCCCGGGGAGTCCTTCTTGGGCGCCGAATCGCGGTTCGGAAGATGCGTTGCGGAATGCCGGCTTGTCGGGAGTAATCTTGAGCAGCGACCCATCGCCGACGATGACACCTCCCTCATGGGCGAAGTGGTTGCGTCGGCCGTGAACGCGTGTATGGTAAACCCGTAACAGCGTCAAGAACGGATTTGCGGGCGGCTACCAGATCACGCGCACGGGATAAGGTTCAAAGGCGCGGTCCGCGGTAATGATCGCCAGTCCGCCCATGAGCGCCTGAGCGATCAGCATGCGATCGAATGGATCCTTATGGAAAAGTTCGAGCTTCTCAGCGGCAAGCGTATCTGACTCCGTGAGTGAAAGACTCGCGATTCCTGCGGGCGGTCGGAGACAGGTGGGGCGAATCGGCCTCGAACCAAAGGAAGGCGCATGTATCCAGCAGCAACTTCACTTTTGATCCGCCCGCGGGAAAACCGGCGCTGCATCGAACTCAGCGAGATCCTCATCCGTCATTGGGGAGAAGGCGTCGGGCTCCCAATGTACCCGGCCCTTTAACAATCCGGCTACGCGGACTGGACGCGGTGGTGCGGCTTCGACGGCCCGCAACTCGGCCACTGGCCGATTATGCCGGCACACGATGACCACGTCGCCCTGTTCGACCCGGTCAAGGTAACGCGAGAGGTGGGTCTTGGCCTCCTGGATGTTGACTCTGATCATGCCTCGATTCCCACGCTAGCAGAAAAGCTGGTCTGAATTTAAGTATGAATGGTGGTCTGATCGCTGCTTCCAGCCAAAGGACGGGGGAGCCACTTTCCAGTGGAGAGCCCTGTCAAACTGGACAATGTTACACGCCAGAGGACGAGAAGGACTCTGACCCTAGAAATCGGTAAACCTCATCGAGCCAGCGGATTGCGCCAGCGAAGACGATTAAACCTCGCGAAGTCGTTATCTGTTGAGCAGAGTTCGGCGCCGTGCTCAATGGCCAGAGTCGCAAGATGAGCGTCTGACGTGAGGTTTCCCCCGGTGCCGAGAGGCGAAATCAAATCACGCATCGTTTGCATGTGTCGTGCCGTAGGTTCCGGTATGGTCACTGAAGGCTGCTGCAGCCACGCATTGATGACCTCAAACGCCGCATCTACGCTTAGTGGCCTCTGAAAGAGCCCCGATCTCGTAGTCAGCCGGAGAAACGCCAGAAGCACGATCCAAGGCAGTCCTACTGTCTCAGTCCCCGAAACAGCAGCTTCCAGCCATGACTTCGCCTTGTGGTGGTCTGGAGCATCCTGGTTCACCGAATAGATGAGTAGATTGACGTCAACGAGGATCATTTGCGCAGGGAGAACTTCCGGCTCAACTCTTCATCTTCCATGGCGGCTGCTGCTTCCAGCGCCTTGTCCCACCTGAAATTCTGCTCATTACCAAGAGAATAGGACGCTTGCACGAAGCAAAGCCGCTCGGGCTTCCCTTGCGTCAGGCCAGTCCGCACCGCCGAATTAAGCGCTTCCTTAAAAGAGATCCCTCGCTCCTTCATCGCAGTCTGGATGAGGAACTGCACGTCCGGCTCCAAAGTAATTGTTGTCCTCATGGTTACATCATAGCATCATAACTCTTGCTGTCATGATGCTACCGGGTGTGTTCGGGGGCAAGGGCCTCTTGGATCGTATGGGCCAGCCGTCCATCTCGCATTCGCCCCCGAGCCATCCGCGGATCCATTTGCGCAGGCTAGTCCCGCCCTTTTCCGACGCGCTGTTCGAGGAACGCGTCTGCAAGTGAAGTGCCCCCGGGCTCGAGCTTAACGAGATCGAACCGGGCGCCTGTCGCGAAGCCGAGGCCCCGGTCCTGTCGGAGGGCTCGCGTTGCGGCCTGGCGGTGCGAAGGCGCGCTTCCAAGAATCCGTTCGGAGCGGTCTTTGGGATCGACTTGGTACTCCAATTTGCATGCGAGGGCCTCAATGCCGTGGCAGATCGCCGTGGGCTTGCGCGTTTTTTTTGTTAAGGATCACGGCGGTCCGAATGGACGACGCATTCGGGACTATACCGGCCAGGCTGGGAATCGGCGCGGCAGTGGGCCGATGCAATCGATTCCAGATCTTGGCGCAACTGATCGACAGCGCAAGAAGTCGACGACGAATTGGCGGCACTCGTGCCGCGTGGTGTTCTGGGCGATTTTTCCCTATAAGTCGGCCTGCGGCCCGCCTACGGGGCCGCCCTGGTATGGTCGAAAGCGGCACGCATCTACGCAGCCTTAAAGTTCACTCCCTCCGCCGCGTCCCCATCCTCGCTAAGCGGCACCGCCGCCGGCATCCAGCTCACGCTCCAGGTTCGGATACACTCATAGGCCATGGAACGTCGTAACTTTCTCTGGAGCGCCGCGGCTTCGCAAGTGCGTGTCCTTGGCGCGAACGATCGGGTTCGCGCTGGCATCGTCGGAGCGGGCGGGCGCGGACGTTACCTCATTGGGCAATTCAAGGAACTCGGCGTCGACGTCGCTGCCGTGTGCGATGTCTACCAACCTAACCTCGAGGCCGGCCTGAAGGAGGCCTCCACAGGCGCTCGTGCGCTGCGCGATTACCGTCGCTTGCTGGACGACAAGAGCCTCGACGCTGTGATCGTGGCGACGCCCGACCACTGGCACGCGCGCATGGTCATCGATGCCGTAGACGCGGGCAAGGACGTTTATGTGGAGAAGCCGCTCGCTCACACGATCGAGGAAGGGTTCGCGGTGATTGACGCTGTGCGCCGGACGCATAGGGTCGTGCAGGTAGGAACCCAGCGTCGCAGCGCCGAACTGTTTCTAAAGGCGAAGCAGGTCATGGAGTCGGGACAACTCGGCGACATCCGCCTGGTCACTTCCGCCTGGTATAACAACCAGGCTTCACTAAGTGATCGCAAATTGACGGGCGATCTTGATTGGAAGCAGTGGCTCGGAACGGCGCCGCAGCGTGAGGTGGACGCTACGCGGTTCTTCAATTGGTATTACTTCTGGGAATACTCCGGCGGCCTGTTGGTGGGGCAGGCGGCACACATCGTGGATTGCATTCAGTGGTTCATGAACTCGAATGAACCGGCCGCTGTGACTTGTAGCGGCAATCGGCCGGGCTTGGCCGGTGCCGAGGTGCCGGAGACCGCGACCATCGCCATAGAGTATCCAGGAAGTTACTTGGCCACCTTTACCCTCGGATACAAAGCAATGCACTACAACTCCTACAACGACCAGATCAAGCAATTTCACGGCAACAAGGCCCGCTTCGACGTGGGGCGTGAATGGTACGCGCTGTATCCGGAGTCCGCCGCGATTGACCTCAAGCCCAGCGCTGAGCGAAAGAGCCCAGGCAGCTTCAGCTTCGCAACCCTCAGTCACGTCCGCAATTTCCTGGAGTGCGTCGCCAGCCGCAAGGAACCGAACGCGCCTGTGGAAGCAGGCCAGGGGACCAACATCGTGCTCTGTATGGCCATGGAATCGTTGCGCACCGGCCGCAGGCTGCGATGGAACAGTGCAGGCCGCAAGGTCGAAGGCTAGCTGGCGGCACGCTCAATGACACGCCCTGAGTTTCTGTCACTCCTGGTTGGTTCGCTGGCTCCCACCGTGGGGAGTCCCTATGTCGTCGTAAAGCCGGGTACTCATCCCGGAATCGCCTTCTCGGCGGCTGAGATCGACGCTCTGCGCAAACGTGCCGCCGGAGGCGGACTGGCTGGTGACGCCTGGAGCCGCGTTAAGCGCCTTGCCGCCACGGAGACTCCTGCCGAATTGACGGTGAAGCAAGCAGTCGGCCGCGAAGGCGGACGGCTGGCCGAACGGCTGGAGGCGATGGCCCTGGTCTATCAGGTGGAGCGAGACGAGGACATGGGCCGCAGCGCCCTGGCCTTGTTTTTAAACGTCGCCGGCCGCATCGACGCAGAGGAGTTCCATCGCGTGGTTGACAGCGATTTCTTCGCTACTGAGCATTGGCCCAAGGCCTTCGCCCGTGCCTGGGATTGGCTCCAGCCGCTGATGGATGCCCGCTCCCGCGGCAACCTGCTGGAAAGCCTGGAACGCTGGAACGCCGCCCTCTTCCGGCATACGGAAGGGCATTGGTGGCGGGACGCCGGCTACAACTGCGGTGCGATTCCGGTAGGCGCGCAGGGAATCCTGCTCTGCTCCATCCGCGGTGAGTCCCGGCACCCTGAACTGCAGCGCTGGTTCGATGAGTGCTTCCGCAAGATCAGCCGCAACTACTTTCCCGATACATGGCGGTCGAACGGCATCTGCACGGAAGGCCCCGGCTACGCGCACTACCACAACAACCCCACGCTGTTCGCCGACGCCGTGCGCCGGCTGGGCGGTCCCGACATCATCCCTACTTCAGGCGCGGTCAATGCGATGCACTACCTGCGCCACCAGTGGATGCCGCAGGGCGGCTGCGGTCCGGTTGGAGACAATACGAATTACGGTCGCCGGGTCTTCCAGCCCATCTATCTCTTTGGCATTCGGGAGACGCGGGACGCCGCCGGGCTGTGGACGTATCAGAAGTATGTCGACCTCGACCGCATCAATGCCTTGAACGTCTTCCTGAACTGGCCCGACGGCCTTGAGCCGGTCAACCCCGCAGCGCTCGACCTGCCTACATCCCACTATTTCGCCATCGATTCGCACCGCGCCGGGTCCCTCTTCGCCCGCGACCGTTGGGACGAGGAACACGCTTCCTGGTTCGTCTTCACCACGCGCTACGCTGAAGCCAACCACACTCATTACGACATGAATAGCTTTCTGTTCACCGCTTTCGGTGAGCAGTTTGCCACCCACGAAAATGTCTTCCCCTACGACCACCGCCACCACGGCGCAGACATTGAGCACAACATCGTCATCGTAGACGAAGGCGGTATGCCCGTCGCCGACAGCCCCACGTCCGCCGGCGACGATGGCTCCATCCTGGGATTGATGACCGGTGCCGCCACCGGCCATTTCGCCGACTATGCGCGGGGCGATGCGCGCGGCTCCTACGCCGACCGGTCCGTCCGCGGCTCCCTGCCCGCAGTCCGTGCCGAACGCACGGCGCTATTCGTGAAGCAGGGGCCTTGTCCGTACGTCGTCATCGCGGACGACATCCAGCGCAGCGAGAAAGAGCACGACTACCACTGGCAGTGGTACACGCGTTCAAAAAGCATCACAGGCCGCGGCACCTTCGCCGAGCCGTTTGTTCTGGCCGGGGAACGGGCGAGTTGCCGCCTGGCATTCCACACTCCGGCAACCCCGCAGGATGACTTCCGCATAGTGAAAGGCGAAGCACCGCATAGTCCCATCGAGCTCGGACTTCTGCGCGCCAACATGCACGGAGTCCGCGTGCGCTATCTGGCCGTCGCTGCCGCCAGCCGCGACGGCGAACCGGCGCCGCAATTGACGAAGGGTCCGGACCCTGTTGGTGCTGAGCACGCGGCCAGCATCGTCGTGGAGGGCAGTGGCTTCAAAGACCTGATTGTCTGGCAACCGGAGGAGAACGCCGATGAGCGAGGGCGCACCATTACCTGCGGCCAGATGAAGACCGATGCGATGTTGGCCATGGTCCGCACCGGGCCCGACGGCACGGTTGTCGGTTATGTTCTAGGAGACGGCGGCGTGCTCGAATTCGAAGGACGTGTTCTGGCCCGTTCCTCCCCCGGCTTCAGCGTCACCGCCGATGGGCAGAAGGTGATGGTGCAGGGAAGACGGCGGGCCCGCCAGAACCTGCCACCACTGCCGGCTGACGGCTATGCCTGGCTACCCAGTCGTGACACGCAATTGTGGGTAGACGGCGAAAAGGTGGCCGCCCGTGGCGGGCTGGTACGGATCGGGCTGTTGCTTTAGCTTTAGCTTTAGCCGCAGCGGGCTCATCTCTCGGGCAACCAGAGAAATCCCCTTCTACTCCACTACTGCCGGCACGAAGCCTCTCCTTCCTTCCTCCCTCTCTCTCCCTTCGCGCGGCGACGGTACCTGGGGCGTCGGCCTTTCCGACAGACGCGACACGCGGACTCGCCCGGCATTTCTCGTGCTTCTACCCGACACCGGGCCATTCGTGGCGATGCTTCACCGTTTGCTGTTGAACCCGTGTAGACCCTTCGTCCTCGTGGGTCCGACCAGTCGGCACCGCACGATCGAAGTCCAGGAGATGTTGTAGCAACGGGGCGTGACGTTCCTTTCCATGGAGGAACACCTGCTGCTCGACGACACCGGCCAGCTGGCGGCAGTTGACCCCCTGGACGCGACTGGCGCGATTCGCTCAACTCCGAAGGAAGATCGCAAACGGGTCGTGAAAGGAGTTCGTCGCGCAGAATCACTGCAAGGTGCGGGACATCCAAGAAGCGGCGGGCGTAGCCGATGCCGACTACTACAAGTGGCTGAGAGGCAAGACGCCGGACCACTATTCAACTTGCGTGGCCATTGAGCGTGTTCTCTACAACGGCTTGCCCAAGCGGCCCGAGAAAGGAACTCACCTGGGCTGAGCGCACGCGCGGCTGGAGCGTTAGCTGATCGGCTTAACGATTACCGCCGTCTTGACAGACTGCGGCGGAACACTCAGCCGTGTCATTGTTACGGCAGAAGGCAAGGCCTGAAGGGCGGTTTGAGGACTGACCGGGTTTTCGCCAGAATCATATAGCTCGGCAACGAACGCGACTCGCTGCTGCGGAGTGAAGGCGATGCCGAGATGGTAGTCCGCGATCTGATCGTAGCTGAGCTCGATCAGCCAGATGTCTCGATCAACGGTCGCCCCCTTCGGTAACTTGTGGAGATCATAGGTTCTATCAATCAGCGGGTAGCTGATATGCCCGCCTTTGGACCCGTGCAGAGATAGCGCATCTGGGCTGGCTTTCAGATGAGCAGTCACTTTTCGAGTCGCCCACAAACCGTTCACTGCAGCATTGACTGGGGGATCCCAAGAGACGACCAGCCTGAGCTTCGGCTCTGCGCAGTTCTGGTACCAGCTGAAGGGGATTGGAAGCGTCACTCTGGCGACATCACCTGGCCCTTCGAGCATCCCCTGCCACATCAAAACAGCAGTGTCCGGCCGGGGTCTTACCAGCCGCGTGCTGCGCGCCACACCCTTGCCCAAACTTCTGAGCGCCAAATCTTGCGCAGGACCTGTGACTGTTGGGGGCGTCGCCGTAAGGTTCAAGAAGGCCTTAACGGCAACCGCGTATGGCCTCGCACCTTGGGCGCAGACCCGTTGCAGAAGCGTTGCCGCAAACGCGGCCTCTCGCGCCAGCAGGGGCGCCGCAAATGATGTTCCTGGCTGGTCCTCCCAGCGCGATGCAGCGGTCAACCCCCAAACACCCAGGCCGGGCGATGGATTCATGGCGGGTGTTGAATTCCCCCCATTTGCAGAGAAATCGGGCTTCGGAGAATCACATAGCCCGGGGCCAACCCGAGTGAACGGGCTCGGCCACCCTTGGGTGGTCACCAGGCCGCCCGGGGATAACCTCTCGACAAAAGATCCACAGGTCAGCGAGTTGAAGCTCCTTGCCCAGGCACCCAACCGCCATTCGGGATCGTCGAAATGCCCCGGATACGGCTGCGCCGCCTGAATTCCAGGAGGCGAATTCCCGGCAGAAACGACAACAAACAGATCGTCGCGGAAGATCAGGTTGTCAAGATCCTGAACCAGAAGCAGGTTCTCTCTTTTCTTGGTGAACTCCAGGAGATCTAGCGGGCGAGTATCGAAACTCAGATTGAATACACGTACGTCAGGCGCCGTGGCAACAATTGCCTGCAACGCCAGAACCACGCTCTTGTCGTCGATGTCCTTAGCGGATGTCGCAACCATGGCATCGTAAAACCTGCACCTGCCGACAGGCGTTAAGGGGGGACCATCTCCAAAGTCCGGATCGCCGAAGACAACACGGGAAGCCACAAACGAGCCGTGGTCACCGACAGGCGTACCGAACGAGGCAGGTGCGATATATGCTCCCCGCCGATACTTTGCGAGAACCGAATGGTCTGCAGGCACGCCGGTGTCAAGCACTGCGACGATCGGGAGCGCCGAGATGTCAGGTACCTTGGCTGTAGCCGGTGACGATGGTGGTTTCACTTTCGTTTCGCGCCGGCTTGAAACCACGAGAGATGTCAGCGGGGAGTGCAGCGTCTGCACCGAATAGAACAGCTTAGAGATAGCCCTCAAGGACTCTGGAGTAACTCGTCCGCGTGCCCAGTTCCTTCCAGAGAAGTCAGTACCGAGACCTGTGATAGCCTCTCGCCGCTCCCGTTTGAGGAGAGCCGCAATCGAATGCATCATCGTATCGACCTCGGACCTCGTCAGGAGTGGTTGAAATTCGACAACCGCGTCCGTGGGCGTGTGCGTCCGCAGCGACCGTATCCAGGTTTCATCGATCCTGAGTTGCGGCGGGACCAAATCAAATGATTCAACGCTTGCCCATCGGGCCTGTTCCCGCGGCCCAACCTCGCCGAGCCTACGCGTCGTTGACACGAGTTGTTCCAGGCGCTCTGGACGGATGTGGACCACGGCATCACCCTGATCTGTCACCTCTACGAGTTCCATGCCGAGGCGTCGGAAGACACGCGAATCTCGGTCTTCGTAATGAACGGGTTCACTAACGACGCCGTCTGGTGCAATCTTCTTGTTTTTCGATCTCTTTTGGATTTCGGCGACAGGTTTGGCCAGGACGAAGTAGTGGCTTTCTCGCAGCGGGTCCTTTGACGCTCGGATAGCCAATTTCACTGACTCCAACGCCGCAGCGACATGTTGGCCTTTTGCGGCCCAGTTGATTCCATGGTACTGGGGCACACGGCCGCCACCTTCTTTCTCCCCCCGAGACAGCTCATGCTGTTCGTTGAGAAAAAACGTGCGGGGCGTGAGCCGGTCCGGTTCGGGCATCACTACACTCCCAGACGACGCAGCGCAAGCCTTCGCGCCTCGTCTTCGATTGCGCGCTCTACGTCCGCGTAGTTCCTTAGACTTCCGAGTCGCTTCGTAAGAGCCGATGTGACATTGAGACCGAACGCCTTCGCTTTCGCCTGCGAGAACCGGCGGATCTCTTCTCTGTTTGGTGCCGGGAATCGGAACGCCAGATCGAAACGCCGCCAGAGGGCATGGTCCAGGCTGTCAGGCAGGTTAGATGTGGCGACCACAAGCCCGCGCAACTCAGAAAGCTCCAACTCCTGCATCAGTGCGATGACGATGCGGTCCAACTCACCCACCTCGGTTGGACTTCCACGCTGTTTCCCAAGGGCGTCGATTTCATCGAACAGCAGTACACATCGCGTGGTCTCGGCAAATTGAAACAGTTGCCTTATGTGCGAGGCTGTTTGCCCAAGATATGCTCCGATTACGGAGTCAAACCGCACGATGAAGAGCGGCAGGTGAAGTTCGTTCGCCAATGCGTGGGCGGCGAGGCTCTTCCCACATCCGGGCGGCCCGTGGAAGATGAGCTTACTCCTGCGGCGGATGCCCAGAGCATCAATCTCGGACTGGTGCTGGAACTCCTTAATGACTTCCGCAAACTGCCTTCTGGCATCACTCCGTAACGCCACCTGATCCAACGCGGCGTCAGAAGTGCCGCGCGAGAGCGCGGTGAGGAGGAATGCGGACTGGCCGTTGCGTTCGACGCCGGCCTCCTGATCGGAATGGACCTTCGTCCCGTTGGAGACCAAGGACCCTCGGAGCAGCTGAGCGGCTGTACCATGCCCCTTCTTTTCTTCGTCGGCTGCGATCTCCGTTGCCATCCGGGCGGCGGCAGGCAAGTCCCTGCTTGCCAAGGCTTTAAACAGCTTCGAAAGATGATTTACGGTTGGCATTTATCAGACACAACAACTCTACAAGTTTAAGCCCTTTCGGGGGTCGGGCGTCAGACATTCAGCCGCGTTCCCTGACCGCCTAGTGTACCAACGCCAGCTACACCTTCCCCGTAAATTCCAGGAGGCGGCCGTTCGCCGCGTCGTCATTCTGGCCAGTTCCTCCCTCGGCTTCAGCGTCATCTATGATGGGCAGAAGGTGATGGTGCAGGGAAGACGGCGGGCCCGGCAGAACCTGCCACCACTGCCGGCTGACGGCTATGCCTGGCTACCCAGTCGTGACACGCAATTGTGGGTAGACGGCGTAAAAGTGGCCGCCCGTGGCGGGCTGGTACGGATCGGGCCGAAGATTCAAGGGAGAACCCGGCGATGAGACAGATCAGACTAATTGCCGCCTTTGTCGCGGCCGCGGTTTTGCTGTCGGCTCAGGAGAGTGGCATGCGGGCCTTGGGCGCGCGCCGGATTGAATTATCAACCACCGGTCTCACCGAGTTTGGCGCCAACACCGGCTCCTATGGCCGGCTGCTAACGTCCTTGCGAAAGCTCATGGCCGGGAGCGTTTTCACTGTCAATCTGGCAGGCAGCGAACGGACAGCCTTCATGGACTGGCTCAGGGACCATGTGCATATCACGAACGCCATGAAGTATTGGGCTCCGGACCTCAAAAGTCACCTCGAGTTCTTTCTCGAACAGCAGACTCCTGAGGGTCTTTACTACGATTACTACGACCCCATTACCGATGCGGACAACGAGCGGCTCGGTGTGTTCGACCATCGCTTTTGGAAGATCCTGCCCGGTGGCAAAGTCCAACTCTGCCGCCTCCCCCTGGAAGCCGATTTGGAGTATCTGATGGTCGAGGGCGTCTACCACTACTGGCAGGCAACCGGGGACACGAGCTTTGTCCGAAAATGGCTGCCGGCGCTGGAGAAGGGGATGGCGTACTCGATGAACGATCCCTTGCGCTGGTCACGGAAATTCCGGCTCGTGAAGCGTGCCTATACCATCGATACCTGGGATTTCCAGCATCCGCCCGGCGCCACTCTCGCCTACAACCACGAGCACCCGCGTTCCGCCCAGATGGAGAAAGAGATCTTCAACATAGACCAGAACACTCCCATGGGGATCATGCATGGCGACAACAGCGGTATGTACGCGGCTTGCCGGCAGCTCGCCGCCATGCATCTCGCCCTAGGGGACGCCGCCGACGGACAGATCTGGAACGCCGAAGCGGAAACGTTTCGGGCGCGCACCAACAAGGTGTGCTGGAACGGCCGGTTCTACTCCCACTTCGTTGAGGACGACCCTCTGCCCGCCCACCTGTCCCACATCGATTGGAAGAACACGCTGAGCCTTTCCAATACCTACGATGTGAACCGCGGCTTGGCCACCGACCCGATGGCGGAATCGATTATCCAGACATATCTGGATCTGAAGCAGAAGACGAGGACAGAATCCTTTGCCGAGTGGTTTTCCATTTATCCGCCTGTGCGCCCGCACTTCACCGGGTATACACCGGGCTCGTATCTCAATGGGAACATCCTCACCATCGTCGCCGGAGAACTTGCCAAGGCCGCCTTCCAACATGGCTATGAGGCCTACGGCGTCGACATCCTCGATCGGCTGGCGAAAATGGTGGAGCAGCGCGGCGGTCAATTGCCGGCGCCTTACCATCCGGACGGTACGGTAGACGGCGGCGTTCCGGACAACTGGGGTCAGGCGGCGGTGGTCAGTGCTCTCATCGAAGGATTGGCGGGGGTGGTGGACCGGGGTGCCCTCTTCGAGTCCGTTGAGATCTCGCCGCGCTGGCTGGCGGCAGGCATAGACGAGGCGGATGTGACAGTGGCGTACGGTCCAAGCCGGAAACAGGTTCGTTACCGCTACAAGATTGACCGGGCGGCCCGCGGAATCCGAATCGACCTAAGTGGCGACACTAAGCGGTATCGCCTTCGATTGCTGTTACCTGAAAACGCCGCAGTGGCGAGTGCCAGGGTGGGTGACGCTGCCGTCGAGCCGGTGATCGAGACAATCCGCTCGAGCCGCTATGCCGTCGTAGATGGAGCGCTCGCCGGGACAGCCGTGATCGGACTGCGCTACGAAGATCGCCGGTGATGGCACGCCGGCGGCTTCACCGCTCATAGACGGGCCGGATCAATCGTCGAACTCGGCCCAAACCACCGTATGGTCGGAGGACCCTTTCACCGTGCGTGCCGCCATATCCACTTCAGCACGGCGGCATTTCTTGGCGAGTGGCTCCGTTGCGAGGATGTGGTCGATGCGCCAGCCAAAATTCCGCTCCACCGCGTTTCGAAAATAATCCCAGTAGGTGTACTGTACGGCGTCGGGGTGCAGCCTTCGGAAGACGTCTACGAATCCCCAGGCCACGGCTTCCTTGTAAGCGTTCCTGGCATCGACATGAAAATCGGGATCGTTCACCCTCCGGTCTGGGTGGTAAACGTCGATTGATTCCGGTGCCACATTGACGTCGCCCACCCAAATGGCCGGCTTCTGGGGGTCGAGGTGATTCTCAAAATAACCGCGCAGCCGTCGAAACCAGGCAAGTTTCAGAGCGTATTTTTCCGAATCGATGGAATAACCTTGAGGCACGTAGGTGTTGATGATCGGAATGCCGTCGATGACGGTCTGGATGATGCGAAAGTCTTCGTTGTCGTTGCCTTCGTGCAGCCCGTGGATCACCTTCTCCGGCGCTTTCCGGGAGAGGGTCGCCACCCCGTTGTAGGCCTTCATCCCCCGGTAGCTCGCATGGTAACCCGCCTGTTTGATCGCCTCTTCCGGAAAGTCTTTGTCCTGGACCTTCGTCTCCTGTAAGCACAGGACGTCGGGCTTGTTTTCAGCAAGCCACTCCAGAACGATGGCCAGTCGTGATCGAATGGAGTTTACATTGTAGGTGGCGATCTTCATAGGCAGTGTGAGGACGGCGTTGACGAAAGCCGAGGTGACCGGCTAGTGCTTAGATTATGATCTCTGAGACCATCGCGTAAAGCGAGAGTCATTTACAACTGTTGTTCGGAGCCACGGCGAGAGGGTGGCAACTGGCGAGGTTGCTTGGATTTGGACTGTTGCCAACGAACGGGGACACTTCGATGGTGCCCACGTGACCCCCCAGGCCCCGCCAGGAGGAATGGGAAATATTGCGGCGTAAGCAAAACCAATTGGACCTCCTCCGCCGCGAACAGTACTTCGCAACGCTCCAACAATCACACCAACAAAACGAAGCCAATGCGCACGCTGCTGCCCGAGTTCCGGCAGTTTCCTGCAAGCTATACAATGATCCTTACAGCGCCCCATGGCCGGCTCCACACACCGGTCAAGGCGGAAAGACCGGTGGAATGAACCTCGAAGAAGTCGCGAAACGCGCGAAAGTATCTACAGCTACCGTATCCAGAGTTCTGAATAACATCGAAGTCGTCAAGGGGTCCACGCGCGCCCGTGTCCTGAAAGCGGTGGAGGAGCTAAAGTACCAGCCAAATCTTCACGCCCGTACCCTCGCCGGCGGTAAGAGCCATACCCTCGGCGTCATCGTCTCCAACATGGAGAATCCGTTCTTCGTCGACGTCTTTCGCGCCCTCGATTCCGACGCTCACCAGCACGGCTACGAAGTCGTGCTCGCCAATACAGACTACAAAGCGGAACAGTTGGTGGCCAGCATCCGCCTCATGATCGCCCGTCGCGTTGCCGGCCTCGCCGTCGTCGTCTCTGAGATGGATCAGTCGCTGATTCAGGAACTGGAGGAGAGCCGCATCCCGGCCGTCTTCTTCGATGTCGGCTCCGCCCGCCGAAATGTCTCCAACGTTCGCGTCAACTACAACCGTGGCATCGAGCGGGTTGTGGAATACCTCTTTGACCTCGGCCACCGCCGCATGGCCTTCGTCGGCCATCATCCCACGCTTGGCCCCACTAGCCTGCGCCAGCGCACCTTCGTTGAAACCGTGTCCCTTCACTCGCCCCACGTCGAATGGCGCACCGCGGTGGATGCGGACGGCCTCGAAGGCGGGCGTCACGCCGTGCGCGAATTGCTCCAGTCCGGCTTCCACCCTACCGCCATTATTTGCGTCAACGATTTCATGGCGGTCGGCGTTCTGCGGGAACTGCGCGAGCACGGTCTTCGCGTCCCCGAAGATGTCTCTGTAACCGGCTTCGACAACATCCGGCTGTCCGAATACAGTTATCCGCAACTCACCACTGTGCACATTCCCCGCGATCGTATCGGGCACATCGTATTTGACACGCTCGTCCAGGGTCTGCCGGGCTCCCGTCCTCCGGGGCGCGAAGTCGTCATCGATCCCGAACTCGTCTTGCGCGAATCTACCGGTCCGTGCAAAACCACATCCTGAAGCGCTAAAGTAGAGGGACTTCCATGCGACGAAGAGAATTTTGCCTGTCCGCCTCCGGCCTTGCGGCCGCTTCCGCCCTGACGGCTCAAACGCCGAAAGCAGGACCCTACACGCCCGAGTGGCCGTCGCTCGACAGCCACAAGATCCCGTCGTGGTACAACGATGCCAAGCTCGGGATCTTCATCCACTGGGGTTTGTATTCGGTGCCTGCCTGGGCGCCCACCAGCGGCGAGCTTGGCAAAGTCCCCATGAACCGGTGGTTCTACGAGAATGCCTACGCCGAGTGGTATCTCAATTCCCTTCGCCTGAAGGATTCACCTACTTACAAGCATCACGTCGCTAAGTACGGCGCAAATTTCGATTACTACAAATTCGCCGCCGATTTCGAAAAGGGAATCCAAAGCTGGAAGCCTGAAGCGTGGGCATCGCTCTTCAAAAACACGCATGCCCAGTATGTCGTTCTCACCACCAAGCACCATGACGGCTTCACCCTCTGGCCCAGCAAGGTGCCCAACCCCAAGCGTCCCGGGCAGAAGCTCTCCGTAACGCGCGACCTCGCCGGCGAACTCACCACCGCCGTCCGCGGCGCGGGCATGAAGATGGGTCTCTACTACTCAGGTGGTCTCGATTGGACCTTCGAAAGCCGTCCCATTGCCCAGTTGCCCGATCTCTACAGCACCGCTCCCAAGACCGAGGAGTACGGCCGCTATGCCGAAGCCCACTGGCGTGAATTAATTGACCGCTATCAGCCCTCGGTTATGTGGAACGACATCGCCTATCCCCCTACCGGCCACGTGCAGGACTTATTCGCCACTTACTACAACAAAGTCTCCGATGGCGTCATCAACAACCGCTTCAGCGTGCCGTGGGCTGACTTCACCACGCCTGAATACGCCAAGTACGACAAGATCACTGAGAAGAAGTGGGAGAGTTGCCGCGGTCTCGGTTTCAGCTTCGGCTACAACCAGGCCGAAGGACCGGATCAGGTCATTGCCTCCGACAAGCTCATCGAACTCTTCGTAGATATTGTGAGCAAGAACGGCAACCTGCTTTTGAACATCGGTCCCAAGCCCGACGGCTCCATCTCAGACATTCAAGTAGATCGTCTGAAAGCCCTCGGCGCCTGGCTCGACAAAAACGGCGAAGGCATCTTCGCTTCTCATCCTTGGGTCCGCCCCGCGGCGTCGGCGCCTGAATCCGGAGACATCCGCTTCACCAAGAAGGGCGATGCTGTGTATGCCTATCTCTTCAAATCGCCCAAGGGCGGGGAAGTCAAAATCCCCGGAGTCATTGCCGCTCCCGGCACGAAGGTGACGGTGCTCGGCACAGGCGAGACCTTGAGCCATACCCAGCAAGGCGTGGACCTCATGGTCAAGGCACCCACCAAGGCCGCCGGTCCCTATGCCCTGGGCCTCAAGATGTCGCCCTCGCCCTGGCAGGCTGCGCGCGAGTAACTCGCCGCCGAATGTGAAACGAACGATCGCCGCGTCTTCGCTACGCGCGCTTACTGTACTTCGAATTCGGCGGAACGCAAAGCGGTCCTGTGTCCCGCCGTGTCCATCGCCGTCAGTTCGGCCCGATAGGCGCCGGCATCCAATTTCGCGATAGGCAGACCCATCCCCACCGGAATCACCGAACTGCCAGGTTTGATCAACCCGGCCAGACTGACCAGGCCTGTATCGTCCTTCGCTTCCCCGGTCTTGCGGTCCACGATCCTCAGTTGTATACCCACCATCGGAGGCTTCTCCCCGAGCAAGGCCGGAGCGTAAACCTCAACGTAGATCAGAGGCTTCTCCGTTTTCTTAATGAGGCTGGTGCCCGTGGGAATCAACTGGAACCCTTGGCTGACGAGGGCCTTTCGCTCCTCCAGCGCCGAATCGATGCTCTGTTCAGCGCCCTCCAGATTGATCACGCTTTTCGCAATCGCGATGCCGCTGAGGCTGAATTGCTTCCCATCGTAAGGCTCCACAATTAGAGGAACCTCCAGGCGGCCAAAACTCTCGCCGCCGGAACTGAAAACCACCTTCATCGTGTACTTGCCTGAGGCCACGTCAAACTGGTTCTCATAGTGCAGCGGCTTCTGCTGAAACTCCTCGATGTCCTTCTTCTTCTCCACCTGCAAGGGAATCGTATCGCTGAATCGCGCTGCCACCGAACCCTCCGCCGTCGAGATGATCCCCAGGACATTGATGGCTGCGTGGAACTTACCCTTCTCTTTGTCGAACTTGATGGAATCCGTAGGGATCTCCATCGCCAGATTTACTTTCGCCGTGTTCGGCGATGTATAGAAGAACGGGGCTAGCATCGCCGCGTGGATATTGCCGTTACCCGTACCCGCCGCTCGCGCTTCCAGCTCCTTCGACGTGGCGCTGCCGGCCAGCAGGTCGGTTGCCCGCACATTGCAGTAGCCACTGCGTGCCCGCACCACCATGCCGCCGCCTTCCACTTTTACCTTGATCGTGTGGCAGCTCCCCTCCGCACTCTCGGTCGGTGTATAGCCCAGCAGATAGTACTCATTCAACTCGCGGCCGATCTTCTCCAACCCGCCCAGCAGGTCATTCGAATTCGCAATCACAAATCCGCCCGTTCCTGCCGCCAGGCTGTATAGGATCGACTGATTGCTCGACTGGCTGGGCGGGAACGTTGGAATGATCTGCCTGGACGTGTAGGGACTGTTGTACATTGACGGACTGTTCGGATAGCGGGGTTGGTTAATCATGCCACCGCCACCACCGCTGCCGCGCCCCGGAGTGCTGGTGCTACCGCCAGGCGCGGGCCGCGAGCCACCGGGAGTGCCCGGTGTCGAGGGACTGGGGCGGCTCGGCGCCGGGCTGGGGCTAGGCGCCGGCCTCGACCCTCCACCTCCACCGGGCGCTCCCCCACCGCCGCCGGGCGGATGCTGGAACATAAAAGCGGCCGGAGTCATGAGAGCCGGAGCCAACGTCGCCGACCCCACGTAGGAAGCCAATCGGAACAGTGGGTTGGCTCGCGGGGTTACGCTCGCGCCGAGACCTCCCGCATCCAGACCGCGGGCGTCAATCGGGTACACCGCCACGTTCGACTTGTTGCAGGTATTGATCAACGCCGTCAGATCGCCCGTGATCTCGGACGTCAACGGCATTCCGCCAGTTAGGAGGATCAGACTCTTGCGTCCCGGCACGGGAGCCAGATTCTTAGCCAAACCGCGCAGCGCCTGCAACAACCCGCGCGAGCCAAACTCACGCGCCGCCGCGCTCAATCCAGCCGCGCCCACTGAGGCCACCATCGTCGAATCGTCGCCACCCGGGCCTACTGACGAGAACTTCACACCCGATACCACCTTCTTCAGACGGTCCGTATCGCTGGTGAAATTCTGTGTCAGTTGCAGCGTGCCGCCGAAGTTCACAATCGCCATCAGCCGGTTCGGACCTGAGTTCGATTCGATGAACTTTGTAGCCGCTCGCCGCGCCTGAGTCTGCTGGCCCAGGTCCAGCGTCGAATTGTCGAAGAAGAGGACCAGGTAGTGCTGGTTCGCTTTGCCAACCGGTGCTTCGCTCTCAGCCGAGAAGCTCTTGATCGTTTGTTCCTCGTCGTCTTCCCAGACACGGAACTTCCCCTGTTCCAACCCGCGCACATAGGTGCCCTTCTTGTCCGTCACGATCGTGTCGACGATTACCAGGCGCGTCTCGGTTTTGAGAGTGGTACCGGACTGCGCCTGCGCCGACGAACGATGAGGCGACGATACAAGGAGCAAGCAGGCAACGGCTGCGCCCCAAAGAAGCGAACGATACTTGGTCATACTTCTCTCC
Organism: Bryobacteraceae bacterium; assembly: GCA_039934475.1. Taxonomy (GTDB): domain Bacteria; phylum Acidobacteriota; class Terriglobia; order Bryobacterales; family Bryobacteraceae; genus JBDTMC01. The sequence goes on from JBDTMC010000016.1 coordinate 18,795, forward strand.
TTGCTACGGGATCTCGATAGCGCCGTTTTCCGCGGCCATCGTCTGTCCCTCGCTGTCCCTGACTACCAATCGCACGACATAGCTTCCCACTTTGACGTCGAAACTGGTTTTCACCGTCACGCCGGAGCCAAGCCGCTTTTCCATCGTTTCATCCAGTAAGCGAAAGTCGATCGTCTTGGTAACACCCGCTATGAAGTTGCCGCCTGGATCGAACAGCGCGGCGACAACGGTGACAGTGTTGATATTCCGCCCATTCTCTTTGCGAAACCGAAACCTCTTCAAATCCATCTGAGCCATCACCGACACTTTGGCATCGACTTCGCTCGATTTGAAGAACTGCGTGTGCAGCCGTACCGGAATCTCCTTCATCACTTCGCGCGAAAACATGGCCGCTTCGATGTCCTGTTTCGCCTGCTCCGCGGCATCGGCTTCCTTCTTTGGAGCGTAGTAGCCCCGGCGTGCCTGCACCGCAAGGTCCTTCGGTTCCCGCAATGAGACGGTGAGCTTATGAAACCGTCCATCCGCCTTCAAAACGGATGGTGTGAAGCCTAGAACGTAGATGAATTCAGGGGCCAGCGCGAGAGCGCGAAAGCCCGCACTCAAATCATTGCTGTTGTGGAAGTAAGTGCCGCCTGTCCCGCTTGCCAGCTCCGCTAGAATGTCTTCCTGCGCCATCGCCTCCGCTTGGGCGTAGAGGCCTTTCATAGCGATGACGTTCGTCCCGCCCCCCGGAGTAGGATCGGCTGCGGAAAAGCCCGGTGTAACCCACAATCCGCGAGCGTCCAGGCAGTTTACTATCACGTTTGCACGGATGGCGCGGCTGATCGAGTCGGTCAACTCCTGGCGGAGATACGGTAGCAGGAAACCGGGCGACGCCAGAATCACGCTCCGCTGGCCCGGCATCGCCGAGATCCGGCGGATCACGTTTGCCAACACGCGAAGCGCCATACGGCTTTGGTCGTCGCCCAGAGCCATCTCCCTTCGCGCCGACGCATGAACCATTCCCTGCGGCACGGTAACCGGCGTCTTGTCGGGATCGAGACCCGCGCAAGCGTAGGTTTCCTGAACCGCGGTATCCAGTGCCCGAGTGTCGCTCTTGTTCTCTATCTGGTCCGCCAGATAGTACGTGAGCATCGGACAATCGCCACTCCTCATCTGTAGATGCCCGCGTGGCTGTAGTCGCAGCAGCGTAGCCTGGAGCTTCGGCTGATCGTCGGTGAAATCGAGCATCGTCTGCCCCGACGTGGTGTAGACCGCGATCCGATCCGTCGGTTGAAATCCGCTCGCCAACTGCTTGCCGGCCGCGTCGCGGGAAAGGCTCAGTTCCTGGAAATTCGAATGAAGGTCGTCAAACAGGTAGGCGATAAACCGTGTCGCAATGACGGCCCCGAGGCTGGCCGCTTTGGGCCCCTCGCTTACGTCAACAGGGTCTTTCTCCAGAACAATGGGCGTATCGGGCTTTTCCACTGAGAACTTCGTGATTTCCTGCGGCTTGCCGTTGTCGACGAGCCGAAAGTCATCCTTAGTCAGGTTACCCACGGCGTGTCCGCTGCGGTCGCGGATCACAACCGTCACGGGTACCAAATTCACTCTCGACGTAAAGACAGAGGGCGCGTCATGTGCCGTGATCTCCTGCTCTGGCTTTGCCCCGGTTTGCGCCCCGCCCGGCAGGCAGAATACCAGTGTCAGCGTGATCAAAGGAACCGCGCTCGAAAGGCGAAATGGAAACGGCAGTGTCGTAACAGAACCCTGGCTGCCCTTCAGTATACGTCTCCGGCGTCCCATTTGAGCCAGTTCGTCTGGCGGATAAGCTCAGTTATCCTGGTTGCTATGGCAAATCGGATCTACTTCCTGGCGGTGTTCCTGCTCCCTGCGGCGTTGCTGGCGCAATCGCCGTTCAGCGGCGGCTACGCCGGGTCCGCCGCATGCCAGACGTGCCACCCGCAAACCTATGCACGTTGGTCCAAGACGCGCATGGCCAATGTGGTGGTGGACCCCAAAGTACACCCCGAGGTGATCATCCCCGATTTCTCCAAACCCGACCCTCTTCTGACCTTTAAGAAGGAGGACATCGCGTTCGTCTACGGCAATAAATGGAAGCAGCGCTACTTCACCAAAGTGGGCGAGGACTACTTTCCACTACCGGCGCAATGGGACGTCACCAACCGCGTTTGGCGAGCCTACAACGTCAAACCTGGCACAGACTGGTGGACCGCACACTATCCCACCGGAAACATGCAGCGGCCGACGGGACCACTCTGCGACGGCTGCCATTCGGTGAACTACAACGTCGCCACCAAACAGGTCTCCGAATGGAACGTCGGCTGCGAAAAGTGCCACGGCCCCGGCGCCGCCCATGCCGGAAAGCCTTCGCGCGCCAACATTGCGAATCCCGCCCGGCTCGACTTCGTCCGCGCCAACGACGTCTGCATCCAATGCCACTCACAAGGCCAGCCTACAACAGGACCCATCGAAGGGCGTCATTACGACTGGCCGGTTGGCTTTGACGTTACCAAGAAACTGGGAGATTTCTGGGAACTCGAAGAGCACAAGCTGGGCGAAGAGACGTTCACGCACTTCGCCGACGGTACTGGCCACAAGAACCGCATGCAAGGCAACGATTTCGTGCAGAGCGCCATGTATACCCACGGAGTCACCTGCTTCAGCTGCCATGACGTCCATGGAACCGGGAACGACGCAGATCTGCTGAAACCGGCATCCACGCTCTGTCTCAGTTGTCACGGCCCTAGCTCGCCGAACGGGCCGCATGCCGCCACCATCGAACAGCACACTCACCACAAGGCAGGTTCCGCGGGTAGCGAGTGCATCAACTGCCACATGCCCAAAATCGAGCAGACTATCGCCGATGTCAGCGTGCGGGCCCATACGTTCAAGTTCATCTCGCCCGGCATGACGGACCAATACAAGATCAAGAACCCGTGCAACATCTGCCACAAGGACAAGTCCACGGCCTGGGCCAAGGAACAACTCAGCGCTTGGCCGGAGGTCTCGCACTGGCGCGTGGCGGCGAAATGATGCATCGCCGGCGCTTCTACGAAATTCTCGCCGCGCTCAACGTAGCCGGTGCGGTGGCCTCCGGTAAGCCGTCGGAACCGGCGCTTCTGCGCCTTTCGCGAGATGGCTGGATGCCCAACAATGAGCATCTTCCGGTGCTGCTCTACCGTGGGGCTATCCGGGGCCTTGATGCTGCCAGTCATTTGGAAGAGGCGTTTCGGCGTAACGGTTGGCCGCCGCAATGGCGCAATGGCGTGTACCCCTTCCATCACTATCACTCCACCGCACACGAGGTATTGGGTTTTGCGGCCGGCCAGGCGCGCCTCATGCTCGGCGGCGAGAATGGAAAAGAGCTTCAGGTTCAAGCGGGCGACGTGGCCGTGTTGCCGGCGGGAACAGGCCACTGCAAACTCGAGGCCAGCGCCGACTTCCTCGTCGTCGGAGCCTATCCTTCCGGCCAGAATTGGGACATCTGCAAGACCGCGCCCTCCGCCGAAATGATCCTCCGCATGAAAGACCTTCCGTTCCCCGACAGCGACCCTGTACGCGGCGCCGCCGGTGTACTACCTAACCTTTGGAACGCCGCCAAACAAAGGTAGCGAGTAAGTTAAGCCACACCCACGCCATGCGACAGGGACTTCTGCCGCGGCATTGGCCTCGATACGGTTTAGGCGAGCCCGGCGCTGCAAGCATCAAAGCCAGCGCGTGGAGCAGCAACATCCCCGGCTTCGGCGTGAAAAACCGATTGTAAACGCTAGATGGGCTTTGAACTGTACAATGGATTTCCCGCGAGGAACTTTTGCCATGATGCTCGGCGCTGTCACTTATAACGTCCTCAAAGACTGGGATCTCGATACCCTCGTCAAAAACCTCGAATCCGCCGGCTTCGAAGCCGTTGAGCTTCGTACGGGTCACAAGCACGGCGTGGAGCCGTCCCTTTCCCCAGAAGAACGCGTCCGCGTCCGTGGCTTCTTCCAGCGTTCGAGGATTCGCCTCCTCTCCTTCGGCTCCACCGCAGAGTTCCACTCACCGGATCCTGCGGTCCGTGCGCGGAACGTCGCTGACGCCAAAACATTCGTCGACCTTGCTCACGACACTGGCGCCTGGGGCGTCAAGGTGCGCCCCAACGGGCTTCCTAAGGAAGTGGCCGTCGACACTACTATCGGCAATATCGCGGCTTGCCTACAGGAGTTGGGCGAGTATGGCGTCGGCCGGGGTGTCGAAATCTGGATGGAAGTTCATGGCCCTGAAACAGCGGCGCCTCCCATCTGCGCTCGCATCATGCAGGCCACCCGCCACCCACAAGTTGGCCTCTGCTGGAACTCCAACCCCAGCGATATTGTCAACGGAACGATCAAGCCACACTTCGATCTGCTTCGCCCGTGGATCCGTAACGTCCACATCAATGAACTGGCGAACCCGGCGTATCCGTGGCGGGAACTGTTCCAACTCCTGCATTCCACGCATTACGATCGCTACACCCTATGCGAAGCCACGGAATCGAAAGAACCGGCGCGCTTTCTTCACTGGTACGCCGCCCTTTGGATAGAACTCAACCGCGTCTGCTGAAATAGGCGCAGCCCGTCTCCCTTGAAAATTATCCACAGCGGCTAAGGTTGTCGGGCGCCATTGTCGATGGAGGGGTGAGGGAGACCACATGATCTACCGCGCCCCTTTAGGCTGTAAGGCGCCGGCCTTGGCCCGCACTTTGAATCGTACCCTCTTTCTGCTGCTCCCGGTCTGCCTGTGTTCCGGTGGGAATGAGGTCGCTGTAGCATTGCCCGACCAGAGTCTTGAAGACCTGATGAGTATGCAGGTGACGTCGGTCGCGAGAAAGAAGCAAGTCCTATCACGGGCCGCCGCAGCCGTGTACGTTGTCACCCAGGACGACATCCGCCGGTCTGGCGCCACCAGCATCCCGGAGGCGCTGCGTATGGTGCCGGGGCTGTTTGTCGGGCAGATCGATTCCAGCAAATGGGCCATCTCGGCCCGCGGAATGGCCGGAAGGTTCTCCAACAAGATGCTGGTCCTCATTGATGGCCGTAGCATCTACACCTCGCTTTACTCGGGCGTCTGGTGGGATCAGAACGACGTCATGCTGGAGGATGTCGATCGCATTGAAGTCATTCGCGGACCCGGAGGCACGATGTGGGGCGCCAATGCAGTCAATGGCGTAATCAATATCATCACTAAGCCTGTCGCGAATACTCAGGGCGTGAAAGCGAGCGCCACCGCCGGCACGCAAGACCGTGGAATTGGGGCAGTGCGTTACGGAGGGAGGATTGGCGAAAAGATAGGCTATCGCATCTTTTCGAAGTACTCCAATCGCGGTAAACAATTTTCCGGCGGTTCTCCGTCCAACGATGACTGGAGCGCCTCTCGTGGTGGCGGTCGCATGGAGTACGAAATGAATCCGCGCGATCTGTTTACCGTCCAGGGCGATGCCTTCCAAGGACGGTCCGGACAGCAAATCTACCCTACCTTTCCGGCGATTGACCGACGTCTCATGCGGTCAGATACTGCTTACAACACGGGGGGATATGGCATGGGGCGATGGGATAGGACCTATTCGGATCGCTCGGACCTCGCCTTGCAAGGTTACTTCTATCAAGAGAATCGCAGCGAGGGTATGGCTACCATCCAGTCCACTACCCTCGACCTCGACTTTCAGCATCGAATCGCCGCCGGAAGCCGTAACGATGTTCTCTGGGGTTTTGGCATTCGCACGGTTCACGACCAAATCGGAGCCGGGGCAATGATGGCCCTTCCACTTTTCAGCCCCGCCAGCAGAACCGACGAGCTATTCAGCACCTTCCTTCAGGACGATCTTGCTCTGCTTCCGAACGTTCTCACCCTCACCGTCGGAGCCAAATTCCAGCACAATACTTATTCCGGGTTCAACGCCCAACCAAACATTCGTCTTTTGTGGACACCGTCAAAGCGCCACAGCCTCTGGAGTGCCGTTTCTGACGCCGTCCGCACCCCGTCTCGCAGGGATAGCGATCTACAAATGGCGTTCCCCTTACCGGGGCCCTATCCCATGACAGGGCTGCTCTCGGGCAGTCGCGAGTTTGGGAATGAAACGGTACGCGCTTACGAAGTTGGTTGGCGCTGGCAGGTCAACCCGCGCATCAGTTTCGACGTCGCCGGATATCTGAATTCTTACCGTGACCTGCAGTTTGTGGAGCCGGGCCAATTGCAGGTTCTCGTGGGGCCCCCCTATCAGGTCATTGTCCCGTTTACATTCCGCAATGGGCGACGTGAAACGACGCGAGGCGCGGAAATATCCGCGAATTGGAAGATGCGGCGAGACCTCTCCCTCCTGCTTAACTACACTTATCACGATCCGGGCGAAGACTCCCCACCACCCGATTCCCCTCGGTTGGGAACTGGTGGCTTCGACCAATTTCCCCATCATCAATCGCAGAGCAGGGTTAGCTGGGATTTCCGTCGGGGCAAGAGCATAGATCTGACGTTTTATGCAGTTTCGCCGATGCGTGACATTGCCATCCCCGGCTATTTGAGGAGCGATCTCCGCGTGGCAACCCACGCCGGTGAAAATACCGAATGGAGCGTTGGCTTCCAGAACATGTTCAGAGCACATCACGCTGAATTTCTCGCCGAGGACTATGTTCGTACGCTTCAGGCTCGCCGATCGATCTATCTGCGCTGTGTGTGGGGTCAATAATGCTCCCTCCGAAAGTGTAGGGAGATAGATATTCGTGCGCCAAATCAACGGCATATCATGCGCCGTGGCTGCGGCAACCATCATCGGTTGCCTCGCGGTGACGTCGCTGTTGCAAGGCCAGGATTCAGCTTCAGCCGATGAGATCAAAGCGGCGATGATCTTTAACTTCACGAAGTTCATTGAGTGGCCGGCGGATGCCCCGGCCTTTGCCGGCAAGGAGTTTGTCATCACGGTGCTAGGCCCCCCCAAGGTGGCCGACGCCTTCGAACAAGCCCTCCATCAGCGGGTGGCGTTTGGCCGCCCTGTCGTCGTCAGAAACGTTCAACGGGCCGATGAAATCAAGCCGTGCCACATCCTCGTCGTCTGCGCCCGCGAAGCGAAGGAAACCGACGACGCCCTGCAATCCACTCGTGGTAAGGCGGTGCTCACCATCGGCGACGGCTCCCAGTTCACCCGCCGCGGAGGAACTATCGCCTTCGTTCTGCTTGACAACAGGCTCAACTTCCAGGTCAACGTCGAAGCGGCTCGTCAGTCCAGGCTTACTATCAGCTCGAAGCTTCTTCGGCTAGCGCAGGTCAAAAGTGATTAAGAAGTGGATCTCTTGTATCTCAATCCGGCGGAAACTGATCGCCATCATTATGGCGACGTCGATCTCTGCTCTGTTGCTGGCTTGTGCTGCGTTTGCCTTCAATGACGCCGCCACCTTTCGCAATACGGTCTTTCGCGAAACCGAGACCCTGGCCCAGATTCTTTCCGATGCCAGTCAGGCGGCTCTGACATTCGACGATGCCAAAGCCGCCCGAGAGACGCTCACCTTCCTCAAGGCAGAACCGAGAATCCTTACCGGGTGTGCTTACAACGAGGGGGGCAAATTGCTTGCCGTCTACTCTCGCAACGGTCCTGCCTTGTGCCCGGCAACGAGGCAAGCATCGGACCTGAGCGAGTCCACTTCTCAATCCCTTGTCATAGCACGCCCAGTGCAATTGCAGAACCACACCATTGGGAGCATCTATCTTGTCGCGGATTTGAGTGAGTTGAAAGAGCGTCTGACGCACTACTTGCTGATTGCGGCCTTCGTCATGGCGGCCTCCATCCTCCTCGCCCTTGTGATCTCCTCTTTTCTCCAGGAGCTTATCTCCAAACCCATCGTCACACTCGCCGAAACGGCTGGACGCGTCTCGGTCGATCAGGACTACACCGTTCGCGCGGCTAAACTGGCCGACGATGAAATCGGAAATCTCGTCGAGCGGTTCAACGAGATGTTGGAACAGATCCAACTTAGAGACCAGGAACTGCAGGGTGCCCACGATTCGCTGGAGTCGCGTGTTGTCGAACGCACCGCGGCTTTGCAGAGTGAAATCGGCCAGCATAAGGAGACGCAACACGCACTGCTGGCGGCCAAACTGGTCGCCGAAAAGTCGAACCGCGCCAAAAGTGCCTTCCTCGCGAACATGAGCCACGAACTGCGTACACCCCTCAATGCCATCATCGGCTACAGCGAGATGCTACAGGAAGAATCGGACGAGATGTCGATGGTTCAATTCTCCGCCGACCTGGCCAAGATCCGGACGGCGGGCAGGCACCTCCTCACGCTCATCAATGACGTGCTCGACATCTCGAAGATTGAAGCTGGAAAGACGACGGTAGTGATGGAAGAAGTCGATCTCAGTCAGTTGGCCCATGACGTCGTCTCGACATTGGAGCCGGTGGCCCGCGAGAACAACAATCGCTTACTGATTGACTCTGTAGCGGCCGGCCTTGTTGTCATGGCCGACGTGGTGAGGTTACGTCAAAGCCTGCTCAACCTGGTAAGCAACGCCTGTAAGTTCACGCGCAATGGGGAAGTGCGGATCAGTGCCGAACCAACGATCCGCGATGGTGCGCAGTGGATCTTCCTCTCCGTGCACGATACCGGAATAGGTATTCATCCAGATCAACTTTCCAAGCTCTTCCATGCTTTCAGTCAAGTAGACTCGTCAGCCACACGCCGCTTTGAAGGCACGGGTCTCGGACTCGCCATCAGTCGCCGCCTATGCCGGCTCATGGGGGGCGATATCAGTGTTGAGAGCGAACCTGGGCGCGGTTCCACGTTTCGGATCGAACTCCCGCTTTACTCGCACTTGGCGCCAACCGCCGACATCGCCGCACTCGGTTATGCCTTGGAAACGGACGGCCGCTCTCATCCCGTCCAGGCTGAGTTCCTAGAGAGGTCATCCTGATGGCGCGGATCCTGCTTGTCGAAGACAACGAAATGAATGCAGACATGCTCACTCGCCGTCTCCAGCGGCGAGGCTTTGAGGTCATTCGCGCCGCCGATGGCTCTGTTGGTGTGGCCATGGCCCGTGGCGACCAACCAGACTTGATCCTGATGGACATGAGCCTGCCCGTCATGGATGGTTGGCAGGCCACCGCCTGCATCAAAGCCAATCCGGCAACCGCGCCGATTCCTGTCATCGCCTTGACCGCTCATGCGATGCCTGGAGATGCGGAGCGGGCCATGCTGGCCGGTTGCGACGATTACGACACAAAACCCGTGGAGTGGCAGAGGCTCTTGGCCAAGATTGAGTTTCAACTTCGCCAGCGCCTATCGGTTAATACAGAGGAGAAATTGCGAGATGCCGACCAACCCTAAACCACTTTTGGTTGTGGATGATGACCTTCACAACCGTGATATGCTGTCGCGGCGTTTCCGCAAAGCAGGGTATGAAGTTGAGGTTGCTGACAGCGGAGCCGAGGCACTTGCCGTGCTGGCCCGTCAGGAAATCGACTTAATCCTGCTCGATTCGATGATGCCCGGCATGTCCGGTATCGAACTACTCAAATTGTTGCGCGCCACTCGTACGCCGGAGGATCTGCCTGTGATCATGGTGACGGCCGTCAGCGAGAGCGACAAAGTCGTCGAAGCTCTCGAACTGGGCGCGAACGACTACATCACCAAACCAATCGATTTCAATGTCGCTATGGCCCGCGTCCGAACCCATTTGACCCGCAAGCACGCCGAAGTGGCGTTGCGGGAGAGTGAGGAGCGCTATTCGCTCGCCGCCCGCGGCGCTAACGACGGGCTGTGGGATTGGGATCTGAAGGAAGAGCGTGTCTACTATTCCCTGCGCTGGAAGGAGATGCTCGGGTGTGTCGAAGACGACATCGGTGACAGTCCCGAAGAATGGCTATCCCGGATCCACCCAGCAGACCGCGTCCGCGTGGATACTGAACTCGAAGCGATTCGCGAGCCTTCCCACGGGACGGCTTACGTCAGTGAGCATCGCATGCGCCACAACACGGGGCGCTATCGTTGGATGATGATCCGTGGGCACGTCCTGCGCGCCGCGGATGGCGTCGCCGTTCGTATGGCCGGCTCGCAGACGGACGTCACCGAGAACAAAGCGTTTGACTCGCTCACCGGCTTACCGAATCGAGTTCTGCTGACGGAACAGATATCACGCCATCAGGAAGAGTTGCGTAAGAAGCCCGATCAACTCGCAGCGCTATTGTTTCTCGACCTCGATCACTTCAAAGTGATCAACGATAGCCTCGGCCACATTGTCGGCGATAAGCTTCTGGTAGCGTTTGCCGGCCGTCTGCGGCACCTCCTTCGAACAGGCGCCGATCCAGGACGATTAGGTGGCGATCAGTTGATTGCCCGCCTCGGCGGCGATGAGTTCGCCTTGCTGGTCACCGATCTCCGCGCGCCAGCGGATAGCCTCGCGATAGGCCTCCGCATTCGGGATGCTCTGCACGAACCATTTGAAATTGAGGGCCGCGAGGTCTTCACCTCTGCCAGCATCGGGATTGCCATGTTGGATCCGGCCCACCGCTCCGCCGATGACCTCCTTCGGGACGCCGACACCGCCATGTATCAGGCCAAGACCTTAGGTCGCGCCCGCTGCGAGATGTTCAGTCCGGAGTTGCGCGATGCCGCCTTCCATCGCATGGAAACCGAGAACGAGTTACGGCGCGCACTCGATGCCAAAGAGTTCCTCGCCTACTACCAGCCGAAGATCAGACTCGACAGTGGAGAACTGGCCGGATTCGAAGCCCTGCTTCGGTGGAACCATCCGCAGCGCGGGATTGTAAGCCCGGCCGAGATCATCCCATTGGCGGAAGAGACGGGTCTCATCCTGCCTATCGGCGAGTGGATTCTTCACGAAGCCTGCGCCCAGATGCGGCGGTGGCAGTTGCAGTATCCCGTGCTGAACCGTTGCGAGGTCAGCGTAAATCTCTCGCCGCGCCAGTTTCGCCATCCCACCCTCGTCCCAAGCGTCATCCACGCCCTGGCCGAAAGCGGTCTCCCAGCCCGTTGTCTCCAATTGGAGGTCACCGAGAGCATGTTCATCGACGACGTCACGGGCGCGACTACCGTTCTGAACCGCCTTAAGGAGATCGGCGTTGGAATCAAGCTCGACGACTTTGGCACGGGATACTCGTCTCTCAGCTACCTCTGCAATCTGCCGTGCGATTCCCTGAAAATCGATCAGTCCTTCGTCAACCGCATGATCGAGGATAAGAATTCGTTCGAAGTCACTCGCTCCATTATCCAGATGGCGGGACACCTGGGGATGGGCGTGACTGCTGAAGGCATTGAATCGCCGTCGCAAGCATTCGAACTGCTGGGCTTGGGCTGCGAGTTCGGTCAGGGCTACTACTTTGCCCGTCCTATGCCGGCCGGTAAGGCTCTCGGCTACATCGAGGAACATTGCGCTCCAGACGCCGTTCCGGCTGACCCCGCTCACTGAGCCTTCAGCCGCTACAATGAAGCTTCCCCCCCGGCGGGGAGCTTCCTTAATGATCCCTGGAGTCCCCATCAGCCTCACGCGAGCCGCATCTGTTCTGCTCCTCGCCGCCACTCTGGCGTCCGCCGAAGTTCCCACGCCGCAAGCCTTCTTCGGTCACAGCATGGGCCAGGACCGCAGTTCCGTCGACTGGGAAAAAGTCGTCGCGTACTTCCACGCACTCGCCAAATCCAGCCTGCGCCTCCGCATTGAGGACATCGGTCCGACATCGGAGAAACGGCCCATGATCGCCGTTTTCATAGCCGCTCCGGAGACCCTCGCCAACCTTCCTCGCTATCTCGCCATTCAAAAGCGCCTTGCCGATCCTCGCAACCTGTCCGATGGAGAAGCAATTCGCCTCACCGCCCGCGGCAAGGCCGTAGTCATGGTTACGTGCTCCATCCATTCCACCGAACCCGCCTCCACTCATAGCGCCATCGAGTTCGCCTACCGCCTCGCCACCGCCACTGATGAAAAGACCCGATCCATCCTCGCCAACACCATTCTCATCCTCGTCCCCTCGCTCAATCCCGACGGCGTCGACATCGTCACCCGCTGGTACCGCCGCACCCTCAACACGCCTTACGAAGGCGCCACTCCGCCGGAGCTCTACCAGAAATACACCGGCCACGACAACAATCGCGATTGGTACATCTTCTCCCAGCCCGAAACCCGCAACGTCGTCTCTCGCCTGCACAACGTGTGGCACCCGCAGATCGTATACGACGTTCACGAGCAGGGCCCCTACGGTTCCCGCTTCTTCGTTCCGCCGTGGCTCGACCCGATCGACCCCAACGTAGACCCCATCCTCGCCCAGATGGGCAACGCCATCGGCATGACTATAGCCCTTGACCTCACCGCGGCCGGCCGCAAGGGCGTTGCCGTCAACGCCAGTTACGACTTCTGGACCCCAGCCCGCCATTACCAGGCCTATCACGGAGGCGTCCGGATTCTCAGCGAATCAGCCGGCGTCCGCCTCGCAACGCCCATTACCGTTACGCCCGACAAGCTCAATGAACAGGCTCTTGGTTACAGTCCGCGACAGCCCTCGTGGAACTTCCTCGAGCCTTGGCCCGGCGGCGACTGGCACCTCCGCGACATCGTCAACGACCAACTGCTTGCCATGGAATCCTGTCTCTACACCGCCGCCATTCGCCGCCAGGACTTCCTGAAGATGTTCCTTACCGTGGGCCGCCGTGCGGTCTCGCGCACTTCGCCGTATGCGTTCGTCATCTCCGCCCGCCAGGGCGATCCCGGTGCGGCCCGCCGTATGCTCGAAACACTCGCCTTTGGAGCCGTCGAAATCGAACGCGCCAGCGCCCCCTTCGACGCCGCCGGAACCACCTACCCCGCCGCAAGCTACGTCATCCCAATGGCGCAACCGTACAGTTCGTACGCTAAGACTCTACTCGAAGTGCAGCACTACCCCGACCTCCGTGAATACCCGAACGGCCCACCCCGCCGTCCTTACGACGTCACGGCACAAACTCTTCCCCTTCTCATGGGAGTCGAAGTCGACACCATCGAAAAACCCTTCGAAGCCACGCTCGCCCGCGCGCGAGCCTACCCCTTCCCGCCCCGCCGTACACGTCGTAACAATGGAGCTCTGCCCGCGACTGATACCGACTCCTGGCGTGAAATCAATCGCCTCTGGTCCGCTGGCTCCGCCATCTACCGTGACCCCCAGTCCGGCGACTTCGCCTCCTCACCGCAGCCAGACTGGCCTGAGTTGAAGCGCCCGCGGGTTGGCCTCTACAAATCCTGGATGCCGAATATCGACGAAGGCTGGACCCGCTGGCTCCTTGACGAATTCGGTTTTATTTACACCCGCCTCACCAACCAGGACATCCAGGCTGGCGCGCTCCGCTCCGCATACGACGTGATCGTGTTCCCCAGTGCTGGTCTATCCGCCATGACCAACGGCTACCGCCTCGGAGCCATGCCCGAGGAATTGACCGGAGGCATCGGTCAAAAAGGCGCCGAAGCCCTCAAGCAGTTCGCTCAACAGGGTGGCCGGCTGATCTTCCTCAATCAATCCGCCGCCTATGCGTCCGACGTCCTCGGAATTCCGCTCACCGACGTCACAAAAGGCATGGCTAGCCGCGACCTTTTCGTGCCCGGATCCCTGCTCAACGTAACGCTCGATTCCAGCCACCCTCTCACGCGGGGGCTCCCTGACAAAATATCTATTTGGTGCGAGCGCAGCCCCGCCTTCGAAGCCGCGCCGGCGGCTAGCATCGTCGCCCGTTATAACTCCGCCAACTTACTGGCGTCAGGGTGGCTTCTCGGAGAAAAATACTTGGTCAATAAATCCGCGTTGCTTGACTTACCAGTGGGGCAGGGAAGGGCGATCGTCTTTGGCTTCCAGCCTCAATACCGCGCGCAAAGCTATCAAGCCTTCAAATTGTTCTTTAATGCGTTATTACTGAATTGACATGCGAATTGTACTGCTCGCCGCCCTCTCCGTCTTCTCGCTCGCTGCCGCTGAACCAGAGTCCGTGCTCACCACACTGGCCTCTGCGCTCTCTGAGCGTGATCCGGGCGCCTTCATCAAACCATTCCAACCGGACATGCCCGGTCTCGACTCGCTGCGCGCCAACATCGAAGCGCTCACGGTTCAATCCGATGTCATCTCCTCCATCGACCCTCTCAACCGCCGCGAAGAAGGTTCGGAAACCATCATTGAAGTGGATTGGGCCCTCACCCTGCAATCCCGCGCCGACGCCGCCGGCGGCCCAACCGAACGCCGCCGTCAAACAATCACGCTCAAACTGCGCCGCCAGGGCAATAGCTGGCAGATTACCTCGCTCTCCCCCCTTACGTTCTTTGACCCGCCGCGCTTCTAACGAACCGTCAAATTCATGGGAATCTCCCGTGGACCATCGTCCAGGCCTTCAATCCGGATCACCATCCGGCGCGGCGTAGGGGCGGTAGCCGCCGATTGGCGCAGCCGTCCGCTGACCGCCCGCAGACTCTCCCTCAATTCGCCCGCGTCCATTGCGAACGTAACAGCCACGGTGTTCGAATCGGCGGATATTCGCACTCTCGAAGCCAGTTGCTTCAGTTGCTGGTCACCGCTTTCCATCTCCGCCAGCGACAACAGCGTGGCCAGCGCGGCATTCATCTCCTTGGCTTTTGCCGGCGTCGAAGATTTCAGATGCAGCGAGATTGCCATCCCCCTCCCCAGCGCGACACCCAGGTCCATCCCCTGAATGTCCTTCAGCAACGCGGCCTGCGGCAATCCTTCGCCGGCGAACGCCGATGGCGGTGTGGACATCACCGCCCAAATCTCATTTTCAGCGGCCATGCGCCTCGCGCGTGCCATCAACGGACCACTCGGGGGAACCGCGTGATCGATGGCTGCCCGCACCGAACTCCGATCGCCGATGAGCAGCAAAGTATGGCTCAGAATCGCCAACTCCATCGGTTGGCCGCCCGAACCGCGCGGTCCACTACAGATCTCGATGCCTCGATAGCGCTTGCTAGTCGTGCCTTCCGCCAGCACCGCCCGAACGCGTGGCGAATCGAACCGGCCCTCCAATGCCACCAGCGCAGGAGGGTCCTTCTGCAGTCCGGACGCCCCGGGCGAGGAGATCAGAAGCCTCTCCATGCTGTCCAAGACCGAGGCCGGACCTGTGTTCTTCAGCCCCAGCCGGGCAAGCTCACTTTGCAAAAGGCGCCCTACATCCGAATCGGCGACTTTCTTCCAGTCCGTGCCGGCAATCGCCCTGGCCTGCGGATGGACATACTGCCACAGCGAACCCTCCCCGCCCTGGCACAGGCCCGCAAGCAACACTCCTACCAACAGGCGACCCATCAGGTTTCACCCCGCTGCCAGAGTAGCCTGCAGGTAAGGAGGAGACAATCGGCGAAAGACCTGAGTTCTACTCGCCCGGAGGCATCACTTGTTTACGCAGCGCCAGCCACTGCGCGAAGACGCCCGGATTCTCCAACCACGTCAACATCCACAAAATCGCCTCCTCCCGCATCAGCCGCCGCTCAGCCGGTTCTCTGCGCAACGCCAGCCGCGCATGATCCTTGGCGGCAATCACCCTCAGCCGGCATTGGCGGCGGCGCTCGGTGTCACCCCGTTCATACTCATCCAGCAGCGCCAGCAGGGTGCGCTCCAGATGCTCTGGCGTGTCCTGGCGCACTCCTTCCACCAACGGCGACATGGCGATACCGCCTTCCATCAAAACCCGCCGCAGGTAGTCGGACGAAGTACCGAACTGAAGACAGAGCCGCTCAGCCGTCTGTTCATTTACCGGCGTGAGGCCTTGCCCGGCCAGGTGCTGCAGAAGCAGGCTTCGGCGTGACGGTTTTCTCGTGCCCACGGCGATATTGTGCGACAGCAGTCTGGTGGTGCGCCAGATCCTCGCTGAAATTGTGTCCGCCGGAACCGTCCGCCTTCGCCACAAAGTACAAATAAGGAGTGTCTGCCGGGTGCATCGCCGCTTCCAGCGCACGCCGCCCCGGATTCGCAATCGGTCCCGGCGGGAATCCCGGGTTCCGATACGTGTTGTAAGGATTTGTGCTTTCCAGGTCAGACCGGTAGATCGTGCCTCGCCACCGGTTCTCCAGCAGCGCGGCATAGATGGTCGTTGGGTCGCAGTCCAGTTTCATCTTCCGCGTCACGCGGTTGACATACACCGAAGCCACCACTGGTCTCTCCGCGGGCACCGCCGATTCCTTCTCCACCAGCGACGCCAACGTCGCCGTCTGTAGCGCCGGCGTTTGCCCTCCCAGCGACGCATACACCTTGCGGAACTGCGCAACCATGTCCCGCGCCAGCTTGTCGGCCGGAGTGCTCCGCGTCAGCCGGTAGGTCGCCGGAAACAGGAAGCCTTCCAGGCTCGGAGCATCTGGCGCCAAGCCAGCCAACAGCTCCTTCACCACCGCCGGATTCCGCGCCGTCTCCAGGAAATCTTCCTTCTTCATTAACCCCAACCGTTCCAGAGACGCGCCAATGTCAAACAGGTTCGCTCCTTCGGGAACCATCAGTTCGTAGTAATAAACGTCCCCGGTCGAGAGTCGTTCAAAGATGTGCCACGGGGTATCGGGCTTGCTAAACGCATACTCCCCCGCTTGCAACCGCGTTCGAGGCCGCAACAGCCGGACTGCAACAAACTGCCACCGCGACCGCAACACACCAGCTTCCGCCAGTAGTTCTCCAATTCGGCGCGTCGACGCCCCACGCGGCACGTCCACCAGCACTCGCCCCGACGCAGGCCCGTGCATTTCAAACAGAGTCAACCACGCGATCCCCCCGGCCGCAAAGACCGTCAGAACCATTAGCAATAGAACATTTACTCGTCGCCGGCCCATGCCTGCTCATCCTCCTCCCCGCGGCGTTGTTCGTCCAGGTATCCCTGCAACAGGATGGCCGCGGCCAGAGCATCCACTTTGCCGCTGCGCCGGTCCGGATTCGCGCCGCGTTCTCGAAGCATCTCCTCGGCCGCCACGCTGGTCAGCCGCTCGTCCCACAGTTCCACCGCCAGTCCTGTGCGCCGCCCCAGCCTCTCTGCAAACTCCCTTACTCGTTGCGCCGGCAGTCCCTCGCTACCATTCATATTCAATGGGAGTCCCATTAGAATCATCGCGGCCTCGCGCGTCGCAGCCAGGTCGCGCAACGCATCCAGGTCGGCGCGTATGGTTGTGCGCTGTAGTGTTTCCATAGTGGAGGCGATCAGGCGCGATGGGTCGCTGATGGCGAGACCGATGCGCCGTTTCCCAAAATCGAGTGCCAGAATGCGCCCTGTAGCGGCGTGATTGGTTCCCACCAAACTCAATTCTAGCCAAAGATATTTGAAATTTTGAAACCACCGGTCGTCTGTCCTACGATCTTG
>JBDTMC010000017.1:0-35173 GCA_039934475.1 Bryobacteraceae bacterium
GTGAGGCGTTTGTGGTCGAGGCCCAGTAAGTGAAGCATCGTTGCGTGCAGGTCATGCACGTGGACTTTGTTTTCGGCGGCGTAGTAGCCGAAGTCGTCGGTCGATCCGTGGATGATTCCCGGCTTGACGCCGCCGCCGGCTAACCACATCGTGAAGCCGAAGGGGTTGTGGTCGCGGCCGACGTCTTTGGCGGAATCACCATCGGACATCTGAGCGCACGGAGTCCGCCCAAATTCGCCACCCCAGAGGACGAGGGTGGAATCGAGAAGCCCGCGGGACTTCAAATCTTTTAGCAGGCCGGCGATCGGTTTGTCGACAGCTTTAGCATTGACGCGATGGCCGTTGTCGATGCCCGCATGCTGGTCCCAGCGGTCGAGGCCTTTACGGTAGGGGGGCAACAGTTCCACGAATCGAGTGCCGCGTTCCACCAAGCGGCGCGCCAGTAAGCATTGGCGGCCAAACTCCTCAGTGTCGGGTTCGCCCAACCCGTAGAGCGCCCGGGTGGCTTCGGTTTCGTTCCCGAAGTCGGTGAGATTGGGGACCTCGCTCTGCATGCGGAAGGCGAGTTCGTAGTTCGAAATCGTCGCCTCCACTTCGCTGACTCCAGAAAAGCGCTGCAGAACTCCTTCATTGAGCTTCTTGAGCAGGCTGAGTTTGGACTGCTGGATTTCAGTGGTGGGCTCACGGGGTTCCAGGTCGGCAATGGGGTGCGCGCCCTTGCGGAACAGAGTGCCCTGATAAGTGGCCGGTAGAAAGCCGCTGCCAAACAGATCCATTCCGCCGGGTGGAATAAGACCGCTTTCCAACACCACAAAGCCGGGGAGATTTTCGCTCTCGCTGCCGAGGCCGTATACTACCCAGCCGCCCATGCTGGGGCGGCCCTGAAACCCCGACCCGGAGTGCATGAAGTAATTGGCCGCGGTGTGCTCAGAGTGGTCCGACACCATTGATCGGATGATGCAAAGGTCGTCGACGCAGGTAGCGACGTGCGGGAAGATCTCGCTGACAGGGGCTCCGGATTGGCCGTATTGTTTGAAGGCGAACGGCGACGCAAGGACACGATCACCGATATTGAAAACCGTAGTGGGTGTCTTGAACGGGATGGGTTTGCCGTTATCCACAATGAGCCGCGGCTTTGGGTCAAACGTGTCCATCTGCGAGGGGCCGCCATCCATGAAGAGAAAGATGACAGACTTTGCCTTCGCCGGGTAATGCGGAGCGCGGGGCGCGAGAGGATTGACGGCGGCCGATGCGGTCTTATCCGCCAGGAGATAGGCCAGCGCCAAGCCGCCAAAGCCATTCGCGCACTGACAGAGCATTTGGCGGCGAGTGGATTGACTGGGGTTAAAAGTGCGTCGGTGCATGGCGTCTCCTAGCGAACGTAGATGAATTCGGGTGAGTTCAGGAGGACGTGGGCGGCGTCAGCCCAGGCGCGCTCCGGCATCGGATGATGATCCACAAAATCCAGGATCGCCCGCGTTTCGGAGTCCTCTGGCGGCCGGGCAAAGGCGGTTTCGTACAAGAAGCGGACTCGTTCGGCGGGTGAACCAGCGGCCTCTTTAGCGCGTGCGGCCCAGAGGCCTGCCTGGTTGGTGACGAACTCGTTATTCATCAGAAGGAGCGCCTGCGAAGGTACGGTGGACGAACTGCGGGCGCCCATCGCGGAGATGGGAAGTGGATAGTCGAAAGCAAGCAGCAGTGGCGTGAGGAAGTTGCGGCGAACCTGAATGTATATGCTGCGGCGGCTGTCACCATCCAGTGGACCCGTTGCGGGTTTGCCGCGGCCATCCTGAAACTTGCTGATGTAGGGCGGCACGCTAGGGCCGAACAGTTCGGGCTTTAGCGAACCTGAGACGGCGAGTACCGAATCCCTAATGGCCTCCGCCTCCAGACGGCGCACAGGCATGTGGTGAAGAAGCTTGTTCTCAGGGTCGAGTTTGGCCGCTTCTCCAGCCGGCACGGCGCTAGACATCTGATACGCATTGCTGAGGACAATCTCGCGGTGGAGAGCCTTCACGGACCAGCCGGATTCGATGAAGCGTGAGGCGAGGTAGTCCAGAAGTTCAGGATGCGTAGGGCGGTCGCCCGTTACACCGAAGTTATCGGGCGTGCGCACAATGCCATAGCCGAAGTGATGTTCCCAGATGCGGTTCGCCATCACACGCGGAGTAAGAGGATTGCGAGGGTTAGCGATCCATTCGGCGATCTCGCGACGTCCGCTTCCCTCGGCGATCGGCGGCTGCGATTCGCCGGCGATGACCTGCAGGAAATGGCGTGGAGCCACGTCGCCCAGGTTCTGGTGGCTCCCGCGGCGGTGGATGCGAACGTCGTGGGGTTGGTAGTCACTGGCGAGCATCGCGAAGGCGGATGCCGGAATGGACGCTTCCAATTCCTGGCGACGGGACGACGGCGCAGGAGCCTCGGGAACGGGCGGCGCTTTGTCCGTGGGCGGAGGATCCTTCAGTGTGGAGAAGACGATCTGCTCTACGGCAATGTGTCCATCACGGCTATGGTCGACGATTTCGTAGTAGCAGGTGCGCTCACGCTCGAAGGTGAGGGTGAGCGTATGCCACTCAGCTACCGGGCCCGACGGGACAACATGCTGACCTTTGTAGCCATCGCAGACGCTGGTGAAACGGAGTGGGCCACGCTCGTTGAGATTCTTTTCGACTTTCGTTCCCGAAACGCGCACGTGGAGGTAAAGAGTCTTGTCGGTTCGGAACTTGGGTGACGTGAGGGTACCGACAAAGCGGTCCGATCCCGCCGTCCCAGAATCGGCAATCCCGTTGCGCGGCGCCTCGCCAAATGCGATGCCGGAGGTGCTCCAGCCATCGAAGTCGTCGTGCTGGAAGTTCTCGAAAACACGGTCTTCGGGACGGTAGTGGACCTTGGCCTTGACGGTCGCCGGGCTATCCGGTAGCTGTCGCAGTTCGCGGCTGATGGTCAGCAGGCGCTGGGTCTGCTCCGGCGTGTCGAGAGCACTTTCGCGAAGATCGGTGCTGTGCATGACGCCGGCGAGCGCATAGTAGTCGGCCGTCGGAATGGGATCGAACTTATGATCGTGACAGCGGGCACAAGCAATGGTGAGACCAAGGAAGGCTTTGCCGGTGACGTCGATCTGATTGTCGACTTCATCGGCGCGTGATTTCACAGAATCGGTGGCGCTATTCAAGACCTCGCCAAACCAAAAGTATCCCGTGCCAAGAGGGGTTTCCCAAAGAGATCCGTTGCGGTTGGCGCGTTTATCAGGCAGCAGGTCGCCGGCGATTTGCTCGCGCACGAAACGGTCATAGGGGAGATCGTCGTTGAAGGCGCGAATGACGTAGTCGCGGTAGCGCCAGGGGTCGAGCTTATTGTTGTCGAATTCGTGGCCGTTGGTTTCGGAGTAGCGGACGAGGTCGAGCCAGTGGCGGGCCCATCGCTCGCCATAGTGCGGGGAAGCGAGGAGGCGTTCGACGACGCGTTCAAAAGCGCGCGGCGATTGGTCGGCGAGGAAGGCGTCGACTTCAACCGGCGTGGGCGGCAGGCCGGTGAGATCGAAGGTGACGCGGCGAATGAGCGTCGGCTTGTCGGCAGCAGGCGCGGGCGCAAGATGGGCGGCTTCGAGTTTGGCGAGGATGAAGGCATCGACGGGCGATGCCACCCAGGAAGCGTCTTTGACAACGGGCAGAGCGGGTTTCTTGATGGGCTGGAAGCACCAGAATTTGCGGCCTTCGGCGAGATCAATGCCTTGGCGGGTGACTGGCGTATCGACACGGGGGTCAGGCGCACCCATTTCGATCCACGCCTTGAAATCGGCCAACTGCTCGGCCGGAAGTTTACCCGAGGGCGGCATTTTGACAGAGCCGTTGTAGCCGAGAACGTCAACAAGGCGAGTGGTGACGCGCGCGATGCCTTCCCTGGTATCGACGCGCAAGCCACCCATCGGTGACGCCAGCGCGCGGCTATGGCAGGCATAGCAGCTTTTCGCCAGCACGGGACGGATGCGCTTCTCAAAGAATTCGACCTGCTGTGGCGTGGGATTAGCCGCGCTGGCAAGCGAAGTGAGGACGAGCGCGCCGACGGCCCAGGGAAAACGCATGTTCTAACAAAAATACTACAAACGTCCGTATTTCCGGAGGATTTCCTTCAGTCGATCATGGGGCAGGGCGATGACGGTGTGGCCATCGTACCCCGTCATGGTGGTGGCGGCGACGAGGGCGTTGACGATGGCCTCCTCCGTGGCTTGAACGGTGGCGAGCAGCAAAGGATCCATTTCGTCATTGGGAACCATGGAGATGGTCTTCAGTCCTGGTCCGGCTGCAGCCTTCTCATTGGCGGTGGAGAAGGCGAGAAAGATGTCGCCGGAGGAGTTGCCGGAGAAGCTTCCGTTGCGGGCGAGGCCCATACTGGCGCGGCGAGCCAGGCGCTTCAGTTGCGATGGAAGGAGAGGCGCGTCGGTGGCGACGACGATGATGATTGAACCGACATCGCTGTCGCGGAACGTGCCTTCGGTGATTTCCCGGCCCACCGGGACACCGGCGATGCGGAGCTCACGGCGGATTCCATAGTTGCACTGCACAAGGACGCCGAGAGTGTAGCCGGAACGCAGCGCGCGCGAGGCGGTGCCGATGCCACCCTTGAATTCATGGCACACCATGCCGGTGCCACCACCGACGTTGCCCTCGGCAACAGGCCCTCCCGAAGCGCTGTCCAGGGCTTCCACGGCATGTTCCGGCTTGACGTGGAATCCATTGATGTCGTTCAGCCACCCATCCCACGTCTCGGCAACGACAGGCAAAGCCCACGGCTGCGAACCGGCTGTCGCGTGCTTCACTTGCCAGGCGATTACGGCGTCGCGCACCGTACCCACGCTATGCGTGTTCGTGATCATCACCGGACCCTCCAGAAAGCCCGATTCTTCGATCCACGTAGTGCCGGTCATTTCGCCATTGCCCTTAAGGGAAAACCAGCCGGCGAACACGGGCGCGCTGGATTGCTTGCCACGCGGAAGGATGGCAGTGACTCCGGTGCGAACCGCCTGGCGGCCCTCGCCGCGGATGATGGTGCTGTGACCAACTTCAATGCCCTTCACGTCGGTGATGGCGTTACCGGGACCGGGCTTTCCATCGAAAGGGACGCCGAGGTCACGGGCGCGCGGCTTGGTTTGCGCGGTCATCAGTCCAGCGGACAGAAAGCAGAAGACAGTTCGCGTTAGCGCTCGATGGCGTAGTCTGGCCAGCATCCGGTGTACTCCTCTCCGTTCGATGTGGGGCGCGGGAAGGCAGCCGCCCCCCCAGGCGCGGGTGGCAGGAATTTCGGGTCGAGGGCCTTGGCGATCTGGTCGCGAAGGTCTTCGAGGTGATTGCGGGTAGGACGGTCAGTCACTCGCGGCAGCACGCGGGCGATGTCTGAGGACAGCGTCTTCAACTCACCACGGACCATGGGGCGAACCTCCTCAGTGTTAGGCTCACGGACGCTGAGCTTGTCTGACATCACTTGCAGCCAGGCACGCTGCGTGTTGCGACGGTATGCATCGACGCGCGGCGAAGGAGTATCGATCTCCCGAAAGATGCCCTTGCGGACATCAGCCAGCATCTCTTCAGGCGCATATGCCGTGGCGCCATCAATCGCTGTCTGCTCTACCATGCGCGTCAGGCGCGGGTTTGAGACCAGGTTCGACAGGATGCGCGCCTGCGCCGTCCTGAGGCGGTTCATAAGACCGTCGGGTTCGATGCGGCGCAGGACCTCAGGCTTGATGATGAAAGCCGGAGTGGTGAAGGCGTTGTCGTTGAGAAACTTCACAGCGGCTACCTGCCGCGCTTTGGGAACAACGACGAAGCGAACCCCTTCCTGGCCAGCGTGCTTTTGCTGCGAATCGAAGCCACCGGCGATTTGGGCCACGTGATTCAACTCGAGAACCCATTGGCCGAGAAGGCGGCCGTAGACCTCTTCCAACTGATCCCATGACTCACCTGGCTCACTGGTGGCGCTGAGCAGCATGCCGCTGACACGCTCCAGATTTTTCAAGCCGAGTCCTGTGGCTGTGACCGCGTCGGCATCGCCTACGGCTTCCGTATTCTCTCCGGGATCTGTGCCCCGAGTGCCGGCGGTGCTGAAGCGCAGATAGGGTTTCGTGTCTTGCGCGCGGGCCCACTGGTCAAGCGTCTTCTTCTCGTCCTCGGGCGTCTTGGCGCCGGGGATGGGCTTATAACCCCACATAGTGGCCCATTTGTCGTACGGGCCAATTTTGGGGATCAGATCCTTAGGGTCGATTTTGTCTTCCGGCTGGGCGACGTAGTTGAACCGCGAGTAGTCCATCAGGGTCGGCGTGTGGCCCATGGTCTTTACCCACTCCCTGTCACGTACTTTTTCGATAGGGTAAAGCGAGCTCGCCTTCATGTTGTGCTGGAAGCCCAGTGTGTGGCCCACTTCATGCGCCACAACGTAGCGGATGAGTTCGCCCATCAGATCGTCAGGCAGCGGGAGTTGGCGCGCCCGTGGATCGAGAGGGCCTGCTTGCACGAAATACCAATCGCGCGAGAGGTTCATTACGTTGTGATAGAACTGGATGTCCGATTCGAGAATCTCGCCGGTGCGGGGATCGGCAACGTGCGGTCCTGACGCATTTTCGATGGTGGACGGCAGCCAGCGAATGACGGAGTAGCGGGCGTCCTCGGCAGCCCAATCGGGATCTTCCGTGGGCGACGGCGCGTCCCTGGCGATGATGGCTTTGCGGAACCCCGCCTCCTCAAAAGCGGGTTGCCAAACCTCGATCCCTTGCTTCACATATTTCACCCATCGCGCGGGCGTGGCGGGATCGACGTAGTAGACGATGGGCTTAACCGGCTCAGAGATGTCGGCCGACGGATCCTTCTTCTCCAGACGCCAACGCCGGATGTAAGTAGTTGTCTTGGCACGGTGCTCGGGCTTTCCGTAATCGATCTGTCTTTGGTTGAAGTAACCGACGCGTTCGTCGAACAACCGCGGCATCATCGGCTTGTCAGGGAGGGCAACCATGCTGTAGTACATGACAACGGTAGCGCTACCGGGACGCATCCCATTCCCGAAGAAGGAAGTGGTGGGATCCGGGCGCTGCGGGGTCGTGCTGGGCGCTTCAATTGGAAGCGTGTAGGTATGGGTCGCTTCCACTTCAATGTTCGTGGGGTAGGGACTGGCGCGCTCCAGGAAGCTGCGGCTGGCATCGAAGCCCCGCGCCCGCAGACGGACCCGAGCACCGAATTCCGGGATCTCGGTGCTGAACAGCTTGGTCACTTCGATCACAGGGGCGTCGTCTTTGCCCAAAGCCTCAATGTTGAAGGCCATCAGAATCGTGTCGGTGTTGGCAGCCTGCACGGCGCGAGAGATAGGCTCTTTCGGGTCGGCCACAACTTCGTAGAGGACACTGCGCAGCAGAATGCGGTCGCCATGCCGCTCCCATTTCACAACGCGATTGCCAAGCGCCTGGCCGCCGTATCCCACACCGATAGTGGTCTTCGCGATCTGGCTGACCCAAAGGAACTCCTTGCCGAGTTGCGCTACCGGGATTTCGTAGTAGAACTTCTCCTTGATGCGATGCACTTTGAAGAGTCCTTCTTTAGTGACTGCTTCCTTCGTGATGACCTTGTCGTAAGGCTTGATTTGCGGTTGTTGCGGGCCGCGCCCGGCGGCGGGTGTCGCAGCGGGCGCGTCAGCGGCTGGGGGTGTGTCCTGCGCCAGGGCCGGCAAGACAAACAGAGCTAGCGCTAGTACGGCGAGATATTTCATGGCGGCGATACCGTTGTAGCGCAAATCGCCGCCCGAAGGTTACACGGAAAAAACGGTGGACGTCTCTTCGGATTCGCGATCCACGCGGCGCAGGTAGGCCAGACCATCGACGGCGATGTCGTCCTGCCCGGCAGCGAGGTCGCGCCAGATGGCGGCGGCGCGCGCGATTTCAGGAATGTTCGAAGCGAAGCTCTCGATGACGCAGAGGCCGTCGTAGCGCATGGACTTCAGCGTTTGAAAGACACCGGGAAACGGGATGTGCCCGCTACCTGGCGCGCCGCGGTCGTTTTCGCAGGTGTGGACATGGAGCAGGTGCCGCTGCGTGGAACGGCAAGCTTCGAACAGATCTCTCTCCTCAATGTTGGCGTGGAAAGTGTCGTAGAGGACGCCGACGCTAGGACTGTCGATCTCGTCGCACAGCCGGACAGCGTCTTCACAGAGGTTGAGAAAGAAAGTCTCGAACCGGTTGAGAGGCTCCACCGCGACCTTAGCGGGTAGGCGTTCGAAGTAAGGCGCGAGTTCGCGATAACAATCGACAACGCGCTTCCATTCGTCCTCACTCCGACGGGTTCCAGGGAGGAAGCCCACGGGCGAATAGAAGGGCCCGGCGAGGATGCTCCCGCCCAATTCGGAGACAGTCTCCAGCGCCGTTCGCATCCAGTCCATGGACTTCTTCCGGACTTCGGCGCTTTCATCCAGCAGGCTGACGCCAGCCGGCATAGCCGAGGTAACCGAGAGCTTGAGGCCAAGGTCTTCAAGCGCCTGACGCGTCTCGCGGATGGGGAAATCCGTGTAGTCGAAGATGGAAATTTCGACGGAGTCAAAGCCCCAGTCGCGAATGCGGGCAAGCAGGGGAAAATGGCCGGTGTTGAAAGAACCGGTCCAAACCATGGTATTAACGCCGATTTTCATGAATCCTCAGAAGGCCGCGATGGACGGCCCTCATTGGGAATATCACAGGGCGGGCAGCGGCGGCAAACGGGAGACGGGAAAGTGGAGCCGGCTGACGGACCGGATTGAAGTGCTACGGAGCCGTTACGCCAGGGAAGGAGCACCGCGAGAGCGTCCACCCGATCTCGCGGTGCTTCTCCATGGATTAGTAGACCCTCAGCGTATGGAGGAGCGGAAGCTCATTGGGCGTGGTGCGGCTGATCGTCGCCCGCACGTAGTAGACGGCTTTGTTGAAATCGATACTGCAGGCGGCGAAAGAACACTTGGTGCAAGTGCCGGCGGCGGCTGCATTGACGCGAGTGGAGCAGAGCAGAGTCTGCGCACCGGTACATAGGTTCACTTTGTAGAGGAAAGCGCCGACGATGCTGCCGCCCGGGGCCTGTGCCCCTAGCTCCAGCGTGGTCCAACCCGGTGCGGCGGGATTGGAGTTGTTGTCGTAGGTGTTGGTGACGTTGTAGCGAAGCTCCAGCGGAGTGATTGAGGCGATGCCGCCGAGGAAGCCCGCGCTGGCATTGGTGAACGAATATCGGCCCACCGTGCTTTCGTCAACCACGCCCGTCGATCCGGCCGCCGTCCAGGGTGACGGAGCAAGGACTTGCGCGTGGACGGGTTCACCGCCGTCAAGGGCTATTCGATTAGCCATAGTGAAAACAGCGACGGTGGCGCAAGCGAAGGCCAGCACGAAGGACGCCGTTCGAAGGGTATTGCGAAGTGTGTTCATGGGTTCTTTCCGATGCGCCCAGCCCGCGCGATCCCGTAAGGTAGCCTGGCCGTATGTCCGCACGAACAACGATGGGGCGAGGGCGACCGGATAGCCGGGACCGCTGCCCGTGCGGACGGCCTGAGTTACTGCGAGAGCAGCGACTGCCGCTGGCGTTGTTCGTGTGCCAGGCGGCCGCGGAGTTCGGTTTCGCGTTGGTCGAGTTGGGCCCGCTGGCGGGAGAGTTCCGAGGATCGCGTCACAGCCAACTCATAGCGGGTCTGGTCAGCAGCTTCGCGTTGCTCGCCGCGCGGCTTGGCGGTATCCAGATAGTCGTCCGTTTCGGCCAGTTCCTGTTGGCGCGCCAGGTCCTGCTCTTCCAGCGAATGGCGTTCCGCAACCAGGCTGCGCAGCTCCTCCTGCATCTGGGAGGCGCGTGCCGTGGAGGCCTCCAAGCGGACAGTACGAACCTCAGTCCGCAGCGCATCCACTTCCAGCCCTAGCGTTTTAACAGACGCGGAAAGCTGGTCAAACCGGGCATCTACCGGTGCCGGCTGTGAGGAAATACCACTGCAAGCAACCACTAGCGCAGCGGTCCACAGCAGAAGGCTCCTACTATTCATGACATGGTCCCTTCCCTCTGACTGCGTATTGGTGAGGGAAGTGCCGCTACCGTTTCACGTTATTTGGGGTGCAGGCCAGAATGTAAAGAGCGCGCGTTCCGGCGCAGCGAGAATCCGAGCGTAGTCCATGTCGGGATCGACGGTCGCCAGTTCGTATTGCAGCAGGCTCTCCGGTTGCATGAAGCCGACGGCATCGCGCCCCCATAACCGCAGGGTGCCGCGGCCGCTGGATACGCGCGTCATGCCGATCAGGGCGTCCAAAAGGCACGGACGTGACAGAGGCGCCGCGACGTGCCACTGCGGCGGCTCCTCCAGGGCGTAGAAGCGAGTACGGAAGTGCTCGACAATTCGTACCGCCAAAGCGAGGTCGGCGCACAATTTGCCGTGATAATTTTCTGCTTGCATCAGCAGTGCTTCGCGCAACGCCTCGGCGTTGACGGGGCGGCCCACGGCGCGGTTAGTCGCGCTGAAGATCATGTCGCGAGTGGTGAAATAGGGTTTCAGGTCTAGAATCGGGGTGCCGTCTGAGAAGTCGAGGCGATCGACTTCAATCCGCAACCCATCCACGTGCAAGACTCGTGCCGCGGTGAGCCCAATCGGATTAGGACGCGCCGGCGAGCGCGTGGCAAAGACGCCATGGAGACCGCTGGGGCCGCGGTCGGCAGCACCGCGCGGGATAACCTGCAGGACATCGCGTTCCGCGCCATCTAGCCACGCCATTATCCACACATGAGAGTGCTTCTCAATATGCAAAAGTCCAGGGGCGAACTGGGGTAACAATTCAATGGCCGCAGGCGCACCGTGCGAGGGAATGGCACGCCGCTCTTTGACGCCGGAACGCACGACACCGATTGGCCGAAGAACCATGCCGCCCAGTGTAGCGCCAGTACGCGACCAGTACTGAAAGCAGGTAGGCGGCGGAGGGAAGGACTGTATCATTGAGGGATGCGTGTTGCCATCATCGGAACGGGATATGTGGGCTTAACAACGGGGGTCTGCCTTGGTTACCTCGGACATACAGTGACTTGTATCGACCTGGATGCAGCGAAGGTGGCGAGCCTGCGACAGGGAAAAATTCCGATCTATGAGCCCCATCTGGACACCCTGCTGGAAGAGGCGCAAGAGAACATCGTCTTCACCACGGAATACGCAGAGGCCATCCCGCATGCGGAAGTCATATTCATCGCCGTGGGCACGCCGCCAATGGAGGACGGCAGTCCCGATTTGAAGTATCTTCGCTCCGCTGCGCAGGCGATTGGCCGCAATATGGGATCGGGATTTACGGTGGTGGTCAACAAGTCCACAGTGCCAATCGGCAGTGGTAATTGGGTGGGCGCGCTGGTGCGTGAGACATGGGAAGAAACTCACGCAGGTAGCGAAGCGAATTTCGCCGTGTCCTCCAATCCTGAGTTTCTTCGCGAGGGTTCGGCGCTGCTTGATAGCTTGTATCCGGATCGTGTGGTGGTGGGTTCGGACGAAGCGCGGGCACTGGAAGTCCTGTACACGCTCTACCGCCCGGTGTTGGACCAGACGTTTGCCGCGCCGACGTTCCTGCCGCGGCCGGAGTCTTTGGGCGCGGTGCCTATGGTGTCGACTGACCTGGCGTCGGCGGAACTGATTAAGTATGCCGCCAATGCATTCCTGGCACTGAAGATCAGCTACATCAATGAAGTAGGGCGCCTGGCAGAGAAGGTGGGCGCGGACATTCAACAGGTGGCGCGCGGCATTGGTTTGGATGCTCGAATTGGCATGCGGTTTCTGCAGGCCGGACTCGGTTGGGGCGGCTCTTGCTTTGGGAAAGACACCTCGGCATTGATATCGACAGCGGCCGAGTACAACCTCGCCATGCCGATTGTTTCGGCGGCGCGCGAGATCAACAAGCAGCAGCGCGAACGTGTGGTGGAGAAGCTGCTTGGCGAGTTGAAAATCCTGAAGGGCAGAACAGTGGGATTGCTGGGCTTAGCGTTTAAGCCCAACACTGACGACTTGCGCGAAGCTCCGGCAATCGACATCGCCCGGCGGCTGATTGAGCGCGGCTGCAAGGTGAGGGCCCACGACCCGGTGGCCCTGGAGCGCGCGCATCGGGAGTTCCCCGATCTGGCCGGGTCGCTCTGCGATTCGGTGGAAGCGGTATTTCGCCACGCCGATGCGCTGGTGCTGGTGACCGAATGGCCGCAATACCGGGATCTGCCGTGGGAGGACTTACTGAAGTCCATGAAGACCAGGATCGTTCTGGACGGCCGCCTGGCGTTAGATCGGACGAAGCTGGAGCGGGAAGGCGCGCGCTATTTAACTTTGATCTAAGTTCTCCAACGGCGGAACTGAATCCGGCGACTGCCGGTAAGGATCCAACGACCGGGCCGCCGATCCGCTAGGACTGTAGTGCCGGGTCAGCCAGCGACTGAGACCGTCCAGTCCGGGGAACAGCACGCGTTCGGTGATGTTCGCCTGATCCAGTTTGTCCCTGATCTCCCACTTCAAACTCGCGGGGATGATGATGCGGCGGTACACACCGGGGCGATGCTGCAGCCACTCGTCGAGTAGTACGCACGGGTCGGACAACAGCGTGAACAGGGCGTACTGATTGACGATGCGTTCGTCCAGCGATGGCGGCTCGAAGAAGACCGCGAACGTCTGCTCGGCGAGCCTGTCCAATTCGCCAAGAGTATTGACGGCACGGCCAAGGATCTCGGCCGTGATCAGATTGGAACCCTCGCGTGCCAGTAAATCGCGCAACTGCGGCGGTAGAAACTGATGCGCCTTGATGTAGTCAACGCACCAGATGGCGCCATCCTTGTCGAAGCGCTTTACATTCGCGGTGGCGAAGTGAAGGGCAATGTAGGGGGAGAAAGTCCAATCAAGCAACCGTGTGGGCAACCCATGGTGCTGCGCCGTGGCGAGCCAGTTCCACACCGAGTCAGCCGGCACAACTTCGCGATGCGCGTACTTGCGAAAGTTGCGCAGCAGGTTGTTCTCTAGCTTGGTGAAGCAGCCGCCGAGGCGAACAAGACTCGTCTTCAGGGTGTAGTTTTTGTTCGACAGACCGCGATAGGCGACGCTGCTGCGGAAGCGGCCGATCTCGTCGTTCCAGGCGTTATCGTAGAGACGGTCGTGCAACTCGCCCCAACTCGAAACGACGATGTCGTTCGAATCGTTCAAAGGCCGCTCCTAGTTCGCCGGCCCGCACATGAACGTGAGCGAGCTGGCAATGTATGTCTTAAGGCCCGGCCGGGGCACTACCGCGTCCAGGAAACCATGCTGCAAAAGGAACTCGCTGCGTTGGAAGCCTTCAGGCAGCTTCTGGCGGATCGTCTGTTCGATGACGCGGGGACCGGCAAATCCAATGAGCGCTCCGGGTTCACCGATATTCAGGTCGCCGAGCATGGCGAAACTGGCGGTCACGCCCCCGGTGGTTGGATCCGTCATCACACTGATGAAGGGCACGCGGGCTTCGTCCAGGCGCATCAATGCCGAGGAGATCTTCGCCAACTGCATCAGGCTGACAGCGCCTTCCTGCATACGCGCTCCGCCGCTGGCTGAGACGATGATGATGGGTGCCTTCCACTCCATCGAACGTTCAATGGCGCGCGTGATCTTCTCGCCGACCACCGAGCCCATGCTGCCGCCGATAAACTTAAGCTCGAGAGAGCAGATATTGACGCGGCGGCCGTGCAAGTTGCCGCTCGCGCTGATAACGGCATCGGGCAAGGATGTGCTCTTGCGCATGCCGATAAGACGATCCTTGTAAGATTTGGAATCGACGAACTCGAGCGGATCGGTGGAGATCATCTCCGCGTCGTGCTCCTGCCATGCATCGTCGAAGAGCGTACGGAGTCGCGCCGCCGCATCCAACCGGAAGTGGTATCCACACTTCGGACAGACGCTCATATTGTCGTCCAGGGCCTTCCGCCAAATCACCTGTGCGCAGCCGTCGCACTTCATCCAAAGCCCCTCGGTGCGCACGGTCTTCTCGCCGCTGTCGAGCTTTGTTAAGTTGAGTTTCTTTCTTGTGAACCAGGCCATGGGTGATTGTTTCTTGCTGCTAGGACGCTACGGAGTGCTCAGTCTCAAGGCTAACGCGGATAAGGATGCCCCCGCAAGGTTGTGAAGGCGCGATAGATCTGCTCGGTCAGCATGGCACGGGCGAGTTCGTGCGGCCATGTCATTGGGGACAGGGAGAGCAAAAGGTCCGCGCGTGGCCGCCATTCCGGCGGAAGGCCATCATGGCCGCCGATGAGGAAGACCAGATCGCGAGCCTCCTGCTCGCCTTTCGCCACTAGCGCCGTGAACGAGGCCGAGTCCATCGCCTTTCCCGCAGGGTCGAGAAAGACACGGTTGGCTGAGGGGTGCTTGGCGAACAAATCGAAGCGGCCCGGCTGGATCTCCCGCATCTCACACCGCGCAAATCGCTCGCAGCGCTTCAGGAAATCTGCGGCGATCGCATTGGCGTGTTGGTCGCGGGGCTTGCCGATGAAGTAGACGTAGATTCGCACGGCTAGTTATCAGTATCGCCTTGACTCCGGTGAAATTCGGGTCTATAGAGTTGAATAGGCGGTTTGACCACTCCGCTATACTGGCCGTTACTAATGGAATCTACGGGCAGCTCGGACACAACGACGTGCTCCGTGTGAGGTGCGTGTGGCCCTCTCCGCACCCCCAGAGGGGTTGGGATGAACTCGTGCTGAAGGCGGCGCCTGCGCTTGGCTGAAGAACTGCAGACCGGCAACGCGCAGAACTCAGAGCCTTCGGCGCGGTCTCGCAGCCTCGACTCCCATCTCGTTCGCGGCGTGGGTTGGACTGCAGTCTCCAAGTGGTCAGCGCAAGTCGTCTCATGGAGCTCAATGCTGGTGCTGGCGCGGCTGCTGACGCCGGCGGACTTTGGCCTTGTGGGCATGGCCAGTGTGTTCCTGGGCCTGGTGACGATGGCCAGTGAATTCGGCCTGGGCAGTGCCGTTGTCACGATGCGCGAACTGCCGGAGCACGAGATCCGCCAGTTGCATACGTGCTCGGCGCTTTTCGGCTTAGGAGCTTGGCTGCTGGCGCTGGCCGCGGCCCTCCCAGTGGCGTCCTTCTTCGGTACGCCGGCACTCGCGCCAATACTCGCCGTGGCCAGCCTGAGCTTCCTGCCAGGAGGTTTCCGGACGGTGCCGGGCGCGATCTTGCAACGGGAAATGGGATTCAAGCTCATCTCCTTCGCCGAGGCCATGCAATCGATCATTCAGGCGTGCGGCGCTATAACGCTTGCGTGGATGGGCTTTGGGTATTGGTCTCTTGTCTGGCCGGCGGTGGCTGGAAGCGTAGTGTACGCGGGTCTTCTGTTGCGCTGGAGTCCACAATCGTTCGCGCGCCCGAGGTGGCGGGCGGTACGACCAGCGCTTGTCTTCGGTTCCCACCTGCTGGTCTCGCGTCTGTCCTGGTACCTGTACTCGAACGCGGACTTCGCGGTGGCGGGCAAGACGCAAGGCGCGTCGCAGTTGGGCGCCTACAACCTGGCTTGGAGCCTGGCCAGCATGCCGGTGGACAAGATCTCAGACATCCTCACGCGCGTGACACCGAGTATCTTTTCGGCAGTGAAGAATAGCGATGAGGAAACCCGCCGCTATCTGACAGGCATTACAGGGCCCCTGGCGTTCGTGACTTTTCCGGCGGCGTTCGGACTGGCGGTGGTGGCCCCCGACGCACTGGTCACGTTGCTGGGACCACAGTGGGCTCCCGCCATGATGCCTCTCAGGCTGCTGGCCAGCTATGCTTCTCTGCGGTCAATCTCCACCGTCCTTCCACACATCCTGGTGGCGAGAAAAGACACCCGCTTCGGGATGTGGAGTGCCCTCTTCTCGCTGTCTGTGCTAATCCCTTCCTTTGTCATCGGAAGCCATTGGGGTATCACTGGCATTGCGTGGGCCTGGGTGGTGGCCTATCCGGTAGTGGCCTTTCCCGTATATTGGCGGACGTTCCACCTGATTCACCTCAATCCGGTGGACTACCTGCGCGCACTGTGGCCTACCATTCTAGCCAGCGGCGTGATGGTGATAAGCGCCTTGGCAGCGAAATCGCTGCTGCCGGCCGCGCCGATTCCCCTGCGTTTAGCAGCGGAGGTGTTGGCTGGGGGAACCGCTTACCTCGGCGTATATCTCCTGTTCTTTCGCGACAGGCTGAAACGGTACAGGCGGCTGGCCCGATCCGGAGGGGCCTAGCCTAGCCTAGAGTGCCCCGCCGGCCTTCCGCTTGTGGAGCACAAGCAATCGCGTCCCCCAGACGGAATTGTGCGGTGAATAATACTGCTGGCTCGTGATTTCAAATTGATGAAACAGCGAATGCACAGCGGTGTCCTCTCGCGGTGCCGCTGGGCGGTAAAGGACAATGCACTTTTCCGGTAACGTTGTGGGGTCAGCGGGAAGCTCATCGATTGGACGGCTTCGTTGCAGGTAGAACGCTACGGGCTCTCCGATGCCATAAGGCCAGGTAGTATACACGGGTAATTCACGATCAGTGCGCCCCAATGTATCTGCGATTGCCGCGTACGGGACTCGCGACGGTCCGGGCCAGTCATTCCACAGGGGGAGAACTTGAAGAAGGAACAGGATGGTCACGCCGCCTGCCAATACCCGCGACGGTTTTGAGGCGAGCGAGGATAGTCGCCATAAGCCGTAGCACGCAAGGAGAAGAGCCGCGAGAATCGACGGGAGCACGTGCCGCTCACCGAAAATGGGTAGGTTGAATGGCCATCGGCTCAGAATGAAAGCGAGGACCGGAGGCATCACCAGCATCAGGGCCAGGGTGAACTTGGTGCGAGAACCGAGCGGCTGATGCTCGTTACGGAAGGCCGGCAGCAACGCTATAGCGATGAGTATCGTTCCGGCTACGAGGACCAGAGTCGTGGCTCCTGTGAAATCGGGTATGCCGAGATAGTCGGCGAAGGTCATCTTCAAGTCGTAAAGCGTCGGCAGTCCTTGCCATCCAAGATTCGAAGAGATACCAGATTTGTTCTGATAGACGGGGAGTATCTGATATACCCAGGGAAGGAACAATGCGCAGGCGAGCGCCAGGGAAGCTACGGCTTGCATCCGGAGCCGCTTCGAATTGTTCGTCAATACGACCGGAAGAACGACTGCGGCGCTGTAGAATATGCCGAAGTAGTGAGTGTAGAACAGTGCGACCATGACAGTCGTTCCGGTGAGCCAATACATCCACTTATACCCGTGACGCTCCATCAGACAGGACCAGACAAGGAGCATACCAACGAGTAGGCAGAACAACGCATAGGAGCGCGCTTGTTGGCTATAGAAAATGTGCGTCTTGTTCAATGCCAGCAACAAGGCAGCCAGAATCGCGGGGCTCCTGAGCGGAGTGGCGATATAACCGGCCAGGATCACAATCACGATACAGGTTGCCCCAGCGGCCAGAGACAGAAACCTGATACGTGTAGGAGACACAGGGCGGCTATCCGGCAACGTAAGCTTTAGAGCCAGATAATACAAGGGAGGATGCACCAAATCTTGCTTGATCAGATTCAATGCCTGCGGCACGTCAGCAGAGGCAACGCGAAGAGAGAACAGTTCATCGCCATCCACACTCTCAGCGGAGATCCAGGCCAGCCGCAAGAAGAGAGCTAGTGCAACTAGCAGGATGGCTACGCCCAGAGAACGCCGCAGGGAATGACTCATAAAGTCCTTCTATTGGGACTCAAGCGCAGCGGAAATCTCCTCCCACTCGGCCGTGAGCGTGTCCACCAGAGAGCGCAGGCGCGCCAGTTCGTCACTGACACGCTGTGTTTCCTCCGCGTTCACAAACACTCCTAGGGCTGCTTCGCCCTCGGCGATCTTCCCCTCCACCCGTTCCACTTCCCGCTCAATCTCCGCGCAGCGGTCCTGCAACTGTTTCACCTTCATCGGATTGAGGCGCTTTTTGCCTGCGTCGGCGGCGGCCAGGTTGCGGTTGGCGTTGCCGGGCACGGTTTCGGCTCCGGGCAGATCGGGCAGCACCAGCGCACCTTCAGCGAAGCCGCCCGCCTTCCGCCACAAGTACTCTTCGTAGTTTCCGGGGAAGATATTCACCTGTCCGCCGGCGACTTCAAAGACTCGCGTCGCGAGCTTGTCGAGGAAGTAACGGTCGTGCGAGACGAAGACAACGGTGCCATTGTATTCCTGCAGCGAAGTCAGCAGGACTTCTTTGGCACGCAAGTCGAGGTGATTCGTAGGCTCGTCCAACAATACGAAGTTCGACGGGTGGAGCAGCATCTTGGCAAGAGCGTAGCGGTTGCGCTCACCGCCGCTCAGCACGCCGATGCGTTTGAACACATCGTCTTCGGAAAAGAGAAAGCAGCCGAGAATGTTCCGAAGCTCGGTCTGCGTCGTCTTCTGGGAAACCTCGGAGATGTCTTCGAGCAGTGTGTTATCGGGGTTGAGTTCCTTGTACTGGTCCTGAGCGAAGTAGTCGGGTTCCACGTTGTGGCCGAGCTTGTATTCGCCCGACGTGAGCGATTCCGCGCCCGATAGCAGCTTGATGAGCGTGGACTTGCCGGCGCCGTTGACGCCGACCAGGGCGATCCGGTCGCCGCGCTCGATGACGAAGTTGACGTCGCTGAGGACGTGCTTATCGCCGTAACTCTTCGACACACCGCGAAACTCGGCGACAATGCGGCCGCTGGGCTTGGGCTGCGGGAAGCTGAAATGGATGGTCTTCTCTTCCGCCGGCAGTTCGATACGCTCGATCTTATCCAGTTCCTTAATCCGGCTTTGCACTTGCTTTGCCTTGGTAGCCTGGTAGCGGAAGCGGTTGATGAAGGCTTCCAGTTGCTCAATGCGCTCGCGCTGGTTGCGTGCCGCCGCTTCCAACTGCTCCCGCCGCTCCGTCTTCTGCTGGATGTACTTCTCGTAGTTCCCAGGATAGAAATGGATACGCTTGTTCCAGATCTCCACAATCCGGTTGACGGTGACGTCAAGAAAGTAGCGGTCGTGCGAAATCAGGACAAAGGCATTTGGATAGGTGGTGAGGTAGCCTTCCAGCCAGTTCCGCGCTTCCAGGTCGAGGTGGTTGGTGGGTTCGTCCAGCAGCAGTAGGTTTGGTTTCTCAAGCAACAGCTTCGCCAGCGCGATGCGCATCTGCCAGCCGCCGGAGAACTCCTCCGTAGGCCGGGACCAGTCTTCTTTCGCAAAACTGAGACCAGAGAGCACCGTGCCGACATGAGCGTCCAGCGCGTAGCCATCGCGGGTGCGGAATTCACTGTCGATGCGATGGAGCCTTTCGGAAGCCGAGTTGTACTCCTGGCTAGCCGGGTCCATGTCGGCCAGACTGTGGGAGAGAACCTCCGCCTCCTTCTCCATGTCCTTTAAGTCGGCGAAGACCGACATACATTCCTGGAAAACTGTACGGCCAGTGAGTGAAAGGCCATCCTGAGGCAGGTATCCGGCGCTCATGCCCTTGGTGGCGTTGCGCTGGCCATAGTCCAGGTGTTCCATGTCGCCCAGCACCTTGAGAATCGT
This sequence comes from Bryobacteraceae bacterium, assembly GCA_039934475.1. Taxonomy (GTDB): domain Bacteria; phylum Acidobacteriota; class Terriglobia; order Bryobacterales; family Bryobacteraceae; genus JBDTMC01. Next base: position 19,503 of record JBDTMC010000017.1, read on the forward strand.
GGACTTGCCGGTGCCGTTGCCGCCCACCAAGCCGATGTGATCCTTGGTTGTGATTAACCAATCCACGTCTTCGAATAACAGTTTGTGGCCGAATCGTTTCCCGGCGCCGGCAAGTTGAATCATTGTCTGAAGTTGTTCAAACCCATTATCCCATGTGATCTTTTTGGAACCTCATGGGGGCCGTTGTTCGTAGTGACGAGTGAGGGGGCAGACGAGCCCCGAAGTTGGCAGCAAGAAGGTATCAATATGGCGACGAATGGTAAGAATGGCAAACGGGGCTGGCGGCGCTGGATCATCGGCGTCGTAGTTGTTGCAGTGTTAGGTGGTGCCGCCGTGGCCGTTCGGGCGTCGCTGAAACCGAGTAATAAGATCGAGGCTTCGAAGCTGTCGGCGGTGGACAAGGGCGACATCGCGCGGTCCGTCGTGGCGACTGGCAAGATTCAACCACGTTCCAAGGTGGACGTGAAATCCAAGGCCAGCGGCATCGTCAAGAAGCTGTATGTCGATTACGGCGACACGGTAAAGGCGGGCCAGCTGCTAGCCGAGTTGGACAAGGAAGACTTGCAAGCTCGCCTGCGGGAAGCACAAGCCACACTACAAGCTGCCGAGGCGGCCGAGCAATCGGCGCAGGCATCGTATGAACGAAACCGGGTGGAAGCCGAGGGGCCGGATATTCCCTTCCTGAAGACCGCCATGGAACGCGCCGCGCAGATGCAAAAGCAGGGTCTAATCGCCAAAGCACTGCTGGAAGATGCGGACAAGGCGTATCAGATGGCCCTCAACAGGCAGATGACTTCGCTGCGCAACGTCAGTGTGTCGCGGGCGGAGATCGCTCGCGCCAAAGCCCAGATGGCACAGGCCAGAGCCGTCCTGGAACGCTCAGAGGAAGACTTGCGGAACTCCACCATCGTCAGCCCGATGGATGGCTTGGTTTTGTCGCGCAACGTCGAAGTGGGTGACGCGGTGAGCTCCATTCTGGTGTTGGGATCGCAGGCGACGTTGATCATGTCCCTGGGCGATGTCAGTGACGTCTATGTTCTAGGCAAGGTGGATCAGGCGGACATAGGGAGGGTCTACCTGGGCCAGCGCACGCGCATTGTGGTGGAGTCTTTTAAGGACAAGAAGTTCGAGGGCCAGGTGACGAAGATCTCCCCGTTGGGCGTGGAGAAGGAGAACGTTACCACGTTCGAAGTCCGCGTTTCCATCAAGAATCCGGGTGGAGAATTGAAAGCGAATATGAGCGCCAACGCCGAGGTGATCCTGGAAGAGAAGAAGGGCGTGCTGCTGGTGCCTGAAACCGCGGTGATCTACGACAAGGACCGCAAGGCATCCGTCGAAGTACCCGACGTGACGGCCGAGAAAGGCCGCAAGAAGGTGCCCGTGACGTTGGGGATCTCCAACGGCGTGAAGACGGAATTAGTGGCTGGCCTGAAACAGGGCGACCAAGTAATTCTGCAATAGCGTTATCCGATTTGCACCGGCGTACACTGGTTCCTCATGTTCCGATTTGTGATTCTGTTGCTCGCCCTGACGCCCACGGTCCCGGCCGCCGATTGGTTGATCCACCCGGATTCGTTCCACGCCTCGGTATCGCGGCAGGGTCAAGAGATCGTAATGACGAACGGCCTGCTGCGGCGAACGTGGCGCATCGCGCCTGACGCGGCTACAGTTGCCTTCGACAACCTGGTTACCGGTGAGAGCATTCTGCGCGCGGTTAAGCCGGAAGCTTCCGTCACACTGGATGGGCACCGCTACGACGTAGGTGGACTGGCTGGACAGCCGGACCTAGCGTATTTGCGCAGAGAATGGCTGGACGCCATGACGCCGATAGAAGGTGCCTTCCACTTCGCCGGCTTCGAGGCCGGGCGCGCCAGTGAGAGGTTCGCCTGGAAGCGGGTGTCATGGTCAGGCAAGCAGCCATGGCCTCCTCCCGGCGTGTCCCTGACGCTGCGATTCGCCCACACGGCGCTGCCCGGAGTCATCGTATTAGTTCATTACGAGATGTACGACGGCATTCCCCTGCTGGCAAAATGGCTGGAAGTGAAGAATGGCTCCGCCGCCGCGGTGAAGGTCGACTCGTTTACCAGCGAAATTCTAGCCGCCGTGGAAGGCGAGTCGCTCGTGGAGAACCCGGGCACGTGGAAGAAGCCGAACTTGCTGGTAGAGAGCGACTATTCCTTCGTCGCCACACATGCGCGGCCTGAGGAAACATTGGTGGCACAATGGGTAGCCGACCCTGGGTACACGACGCAGGTGAACTACCGGTTAGCGACACCGGCTTTGCTGGAATGCCGTCCGCCGATCGGACCTGCGGCGCGCCTGGCTCCCGGCGCGGCCTTCGAATCGTTCCGCATTTTCGAACTGGCGCTCGACAGCACAGATCGCGAACGCAATGGCCTCGCCCAGCGCCGCATGTACCGCGTGATTGCCCCGTGGTCGCAGGAGAATCCAATTCTGATGCATGTCCGGCGGGCCGATCCTGCCGCCGTGAAACTGGCGATCGACCAAAGCGCGGCCACCGGGTTCGAGATGGTCATTATGACGTTTGGCAGCGGCTTCGATATCGAAAACGAAGACCCGGCATACTTGCAGCAAGTGAAGGAACTGGCTGACTATGCGAAGTCGAAAGGGATCGCCCTGGGCGGCTATTCGCTGCTCGCCAGCCGGACCATTGGCCCAGAAGACGACGTGGTGAACGACAAACCGATCTTCGACCACTCCCCGTGCCTGGCCAGCCGTTGGGGCGCTGAGTATTTTCGCAAATTGCGGCACTTCATCGAAGCCACCGGCATCTCCGTCTTAGAGCATGACGGGTCTTATCCCGGCGACACCTGCGCTTCGACGAAGCATCCGGGGCATGACGGCTTGGATGATTCGCAATGGAAGCAATGGTCCCTCAGCAGCGACTTCCACAAGTGGTGCCGCGCCCGGGGCGTTTACCTGAATGTGCCCGATTGGTACTTCCTCAACGGCTCGACAAAGTCCGCCATGGGTTATCGCGAGGTGAATTGGAGCCTGCCGCGCGAACGCCAGGTGATTCTGGCGCGCCAGAACATTTTCGATGGCACGTGGAACAAGACGCCAAGCATGGGCTGGATGTTTGTCCCATTGGTGCAGTATCAGGGCGGTGGGGAATCCGCGACTCTGGAACCGCTACGCGACCACTTACCGTTTTACGAACAGCACTTGTTGCAGAACTTCGGCGCTGGCGTGCAGGCGTGCTACCGCGGGCCGCGCCTGTATGACTCTGAGGAGACCAGGGCGGTGGTGGCGAAATGGGTTCGTTTTTACAAAACCCACCGTGAAATCCTGGACAGCGACATCATCCACCTGCGGCGTCCGGACGGGCGCGATTGGGACGGCATCATGCACGTCAATCCAGCGCTCCGGGAGAAGGGCCTGGTGATGCTCTACAATCCGCAAAACGAACCCATTCAGCGCACGATCACGCTGCCGGTCTACTATTCGGGACTGACGGAGACGGCAGTGGTTCGTGAGCAAGCTGGCGCGCCGAAGCGCTATCGGTTGGACCGTCAGTATCGCATTGACGTTCCGGTGAAGATTGCGGCGAATGGATTCACCTGGCTGACGATTGAGTAAGCTTGCCGGGAACCGGTTCGCGCCCATACGGGTCTAACAGAACATGTTGAGGCTTGTGCTGGCCGTGTTGTGCCTGGCGGCTGGCGCTATGGCCCAGGTGTCTATTCGCTTGTTGGAGGACCGACGCTACCACGAGGGAGAACTCATCCTCGCGGAGGTACAACCCCTGGGACAGCCCTTTGTGGCCGGGCGACCGCTCGCAAAAGAACGCTGGCAGTACGGTGGCTTCTTGCTGGACCCGCCCCGGAAATGCGGCTCCCTGGCGACTCCGTGCTTTCAATCCATGGCCTTGTGGTTCGACAAATCGGACCCAATGTTGGGGTTTGGTGACGCAACCGCACCACGCATCGTCTGCCTAAATCACTATTTGCCACCGCTGATGCCGGGACACTATCGACTCGCCCTGCTGGCGCGAAAGTTGGTGTTGACCAGACAAGGACTAAGGTCGAGCTACGGATCTGCGGACCCGCCTCGTTATTCGCTTTCCAATGCGGTCGAAGTTGAGATCGTACCGGCTTCGGACGCATGGGTGAAGCAGGCGATCGCGGCGAGCACCGCTGTGCTGAGTTCACCGCCACCCGACGGTGGACCTGAATATGATCGGCGAAAGCTCGCCGCCGAACAGTTACGCCAATTCGATAGGCCAGAGGCGTGGCGCGCTTCGCTGGCGATGATGCCCGCGGAAGAATACACGCTATTGGAGGGTTTAGCCGCCAGCCACGAACCGGCGCACGTCTGCGAGTTGATGCGGACTGCCATCGCCGCGCCCGCCCAGGCCGTGTCTTCTTACTACTTGTACGCGTTCACCCAGACCTGCGCCAAGGCGGACCTTCCACCTCCGCCCGCGCCGGGTCCAAACGTCGAGAAGGACCCCTACTGGGAGCTGCGCCGCGCCTACGAGCAGAGACTGACCTCGAAGGCCTGCGATATCCTGGCTTCGAGCCTGGCATCGAAACAGAATTCAGCCAAAGTAGCCGCTCTGGAGACGTTAGTAAACCGGGTTCAGCACCTCAGAATGAACGAGCCGACGGCGTCCATTCCTTCGTGGCTTCCGGCTACCAAGGACGAGTTCAAGAAGGTCTATCCGCTTCTGGATGGTTGGCGTAGACGGCAAATGCTCTCACTTTTCGCCACCACGTACCGGTCTCCCGATCTTGCGCCGTTGCTGGAATCCGAAATGGATGCCTGGAAACCAGGCGCCTATTACGAGGGGCCTCGCGGAGCTTTATATGACCTGAACCTGATCGACCCCGTAGCGGCCCAGGCGCGGATTGTGACAGAGCTAGGACGTGAGAAGACATGGCTGGACGATCATGCTCTCGCTTTGCTGCCGCCGCAAACGCACTTCAACGACGGCGCGCTGGTGGAAGCGCTTGCCGCGGCGCTACGCCCGGGAGGATGGGATCCTCAGCTGAGGACCACGGCACTGGCGAAGTTCGGGGCGTCTCTCACGTTGCCGCGGGTCAAAGCAATTTTTGAATCGCAGAGTGAGCAGTGCCAGCCCGAGCTGATGGCCTACTTTATCCGTATCGATCCGGCTTATGCGCAACAGGCGCTTGCACGCAGCGCGGACCAGCGGTGCATCCTGCAGTACATGCAACGTACGCCACCGCTCGCGATGGGTCCGGTCCTGGAGCAATACATAACGTCCTTTCTGGGTTCCGGGGATGTGGCGCTCAAGATGGAAGCCGCGCATTCACTGGGTCGTTATGGATCGCCGGCAGCAGCGGAACCCCTTTGGAAGGCGTTCCGCTACTTCAATGCCTACTGGAAGAACAGGCAGGCCGAAGTGGCAGAAAGCGGCGACGTCGAGGAGAGCATGTACCGCAATGCGCTTGCCCGCGGCCAGAACTGGCTGACCACCGAGGCCACGCTGCATACGATCGAGTCGCTCTGCTCGACGGACCGCTGCCGGTACGACACCCAGGACGATCTGAGAGGTTGGCAGAGTCCGCTGAAGATTCAGATTGACAGTTCTCCGAATGGATTCCGCTGCCAGGTAGCGCAGTACAGTGGCATCGAAACCCTGGAAGCGCTGGAGGGCAAGCTAAGCCAGTTCCCTAAAGGGACGGAGTTTAGGCTCGCCGGCTACGGCGCCGCGAACGACGCGGTCTTGCAGCGCTTGCGGGATTTTGGCTCTAAGAAGGGATTACTGATCCGCTGAGGACGGCTTCGATGGCCGCGAGCTCAGCCTCGTCGAATGACAGATTCCGCGCCGCCGCGATGTTCTGTTCCAGTTGCTCCACCTTGCTGGCGCCGATCAGCGCACTGGTCATCACGGGCTGGCGCAGTACCCAGGCGATGGACATCTGCGCCAGCGTCTGCCCGCGCGCGGTTGCTATCTGGTTCAGTGCGCGCACCTGGCTGAGGCGGCTGTCGTCGATGTCGTTTGCTTTGAGGAAACGGCCGTCGGTGACCACCCTCGAATCTGAGGGGATGCCATGGAGATAGCGGTCCGTCAGCAGGCCCTGCGCCAGCGGTGAGAAGGCGATGGCCCCAATACCGCTGGAATTCAATTGCTGAAACAATCCATTTTCAGGTTCGCGCCGTAACATGGAATAGCGCATCTGATGAATGAGACAATGAACGCCCAGACCTTCCACCGCGGCGAGTGTTTGCTCCGCGCTGTAGTTGGAGATCCCTACGTACAGGGCCTTGCCGGACCGTACCGCCGAATCCAGTGCGGACATGGTCTCTTCGATCGGCGTGTTAGGGTCGGGTCGATGCGAGTAAAAGATGTCCACGTAGTCGAGGCCCATGCGCCGCAGGCTTTGATCGAGACTGGCCAGCAGGTACTTCCGCGAACCCCATTCGCCATAAGGCCCGGGCCACATCTCGTAGCCGGCCTTGGTGGAAATGATGAGTTCGTCGCGGTACGGCGCCAAGTCCTGCTTCAACACGCGGCCGAATGTCTCTTCGGCCGACCCGGGCGGCGGCCCGTAGTTGTTTGCCAGGTCGATGTGGGTGACACCCAGGTCAAAGGCGCGCCGCAGAATCGCACGGCCGTTCTCATAACCGTGCGTACCGCCGAAATTGTGCCACAGCCCAAGCGACACGGCGGGGAGGCGCAGTCCGCTGCGTCCGCACCGGCGATAGGTCATCGATTGATAGCGGCTGGATTCGGCGCGATACGGTTGCATGGTCTTCAGTGTAATCGGCTGTCGTTACAATGGTCGATGCGGCGGAAGTGAATGCATATCCCTGACGGCTACTTGAGTCCCTCGACGTGCGCCGGCTTGTATGCCGCCTCCGCTCCCTTTTGGTATGTGGCGCTGCAAAAAGTGAAGCGCCAGCTGCACACCCGCTTCGTGCCTCTGCTCTCCGTTTTCGCCGCGTTCTCGTTCGTCATCATGATGTTCAACCTGCCCCTGCCGGGCGGGACCACCGGCCACGCAACCGGAATGGGTGTGGCGGCGATTGTGTTGGGACCTTGGGCAAGCGTACTCGCACTCTCGTTGGCTTTGCTAATCCAGGCGCTGTTCTTCGGCGACGGCGGAGTGACGGCGCTGGGCGCCAACTGTTTCAACATGGCGATTGCCGGATGCTTGACCGCGGCCTTTGTCTACCGGGCAATCTCTGGAAACGCCCCACTCCAGTCACGGCGTCGCGTGGTGGCTGCCGGCATCGCTGGCTACGTGGCGATCAACGTTGCGGCGCTATTTACTGCGATAGAGTTTGGTCTTCAACCGCTGTTCTTCCACACCGCGTCAGGCGCGCCGCTGTACGCGCCGTATCCATTACATGTGGCGGTGCCGGCGATGATGATCGGCCACTTGACCATTGCCGGCCTGGCCGAGTTGCTGATCACTAGCGGCGTTGTTGCATACCTGCAACGCAGCGACTCGAGCTTGCTGGCGCGCACGGCGCCCGGAGCAGTGTCATCGGAGGGAACGGCCGGCTTCAAACGTCTCTGGGTTGCCCTGGCGATGTTGATGGTCTTGACGCCGCTGGGCTTGCTTGCCGTGGGGTCGGCCTGGGGCGAGTGGTCGCCCGAGGATTTCCGCGACTTGGCTTCCAGAGACCAGATCGCGCGGGCGTCCGGGGGCGTGCCACTGCCGGCAGAAGCCCCGTCCGGATTGCGACGCCTTTCTTCCGTCTGGACAGCACCCATTCCCGATTACGCGCCGCCCGTTCTTAAGAGCACGTCGTTCGGTTACGCGATGTCCGCCATCGTAGGAACCGGACTCATTATCCTCGTCACCTCCGGCGCCACTTGGGCGATAGGACGGGGCGGCAAAGAGCATGCCGATGACAGCCAGTAAAGGCGGGCGGCGCAGTGTCCTGGAAAAGACCCTGGCTGAGATTCTGTCTACAGTCGAGCGGGCCGAAGAGGCGAATCGTTCGGCTCAAGGCGCTGGGTTTCTACAGGGATTCGATCCGCGCGTCAAGCTGGTTGGCCTTCTGTTGTTGATTGTGGCGGCAGCGAGCGGGAATCAATTCAACGCGCTGTGTGCACTGCTAGCCGCGGGCATTGTGCTGGCGTTTCTGTCGCGGATCCGCCTGCGCCAGATGGCCGGAGCGTGGGTAGGCGCCCTGCTGTTTAGCGGCGCGATTGCGCTGCCAGCCGTGTTTTTGACGCCGGGCCCAGCGCTGCTGCATCTCCCAATTACCGGATGGGCACTGACTACGACTGGCTTGCGAAGCGCAGCCTTCCTCACATTGCGCGCGGAGACCACGGTGACGCTCTCTTTTCTCCTGGTGTACACAACGCCTTCTACTCACTTGCTGAAAGCGTTGCGAAGCTTGCGTGTTCCGGTGACGGTGGTGGTGCTGGCGGGCATGACGTATCGCTACATCTTCGTGCTGCTGCAAACTGCTCTGGAGATGATCGAATCGCGGCGCAGTCGCATCGTCGGCCAAATGGAGGCGGCCGACCGGCGCAGGCTGCTCGTGTCGAGCGCCGGCGTGCTCCTGGGTAAGAGCTTCCAGTTGAGCAATGATGTATTCCTAGCCATGCAGTCGCGCGGTTATCGCGGAGAGGTCTATCTTCTGGATGAGTTTAACTGGCGAGGCCGCGATTGGGTGGGCTTGGCCGGATTCGCCGTAGCCGGCGCCTTGGCGCTGGTAGGGGGCCGATGACCGCTTCAAATGTGTTCGAGATTGAGCATGTGACATTTCGCTACGGCGTGATGGCGGCGGTGGACGATCTCTCGCTGTCCATCCCGCGTGGACAGCGACTGGCCCTGTTGGGCGCGAATGGATCGGGGAAGTCGACCCTGCTCCGTCTGCTCGACGCTCTCTATTTCGCCGATGCCGGAACAGTTCGATATCGCGGCGAGGCTCTTACGGAAGCCGCGTTCGGCGACGATGCGTTCGCGATGAACTTCCGCCGCCAAGTGGCGTTGGTGTTCCAAAATCCAGACGTGCAGCTGTTTTGTCCTACGGTCTACGACGAAGTCGCTTTCGGACCGCTGCAAATGCGCTGGTCGAAGAATGAGCTTCGCGAGCGCGTGGACGCCGCCTTGGAGCTTCTGGGAATTACCCATCTGAAGCAGCGCGCACCACATCACTTGTCGGGCGGCGAGAAGAAGAAAGTAGCGATCGCGTCGGTCCTGGTATTGGATCCTCAAGTGATCCTGCTGGACGAACCCACCGCGGCGCTGGATCCACGGAGCCAGACACAGATCATCGACTTCCTGATCGGCTGGAGCGCCGGGGAGAAGACGATTATCACCGCGACTCACGACCTGCACACCCTGCGGGATATCGCCGATGAATGCGTGATTCTGGAGCGCGGCCAGATTTCTGCGCGAGGAACGCCGGACGAAGTGTTGCACGATGCGTCGCTGCTACGCCGCGCCAACTTGATTCACGCCCACCGCACACATGGCGGCGGCGCTATGCACGTACACCCGGAGGATGCTTCTTGATTCGCTTTGCCATCGCAGTGACGCTACTGCTGCCTCTTCCCGCAGTGCCGCAGAACGTTCGCGGAGACGAAGGCCTGGCCGCGGTGCGGGGCCGTTACCGGCAGATGGAGGTACCGGCGAAGACCGATGACCAAATCACGTTCTTTGAAGCGCAGTTGAAGGCGAATCCCAAGGACATGCAATTACTAAGTGGCCTGGCGACTGCGTTTTTGCAGAAAGTGCGCGAGACAGGCGACTTCGCCTACCTCGACCGTGCCTCTCAGGCCGTCGATCGCATGCGAACGGACGATCCGCAGAACTACATGGCGCTCCGCCTGCGTATTGAGATCGCCATGCAATATCACCAATTCCCAAAAGTAGTGGACTACGCCACTGAGCTGATTAATCGCAATCCCAGCGATTCAGGAGTAACGGGATTGCGAGGTGACGCGTTCATGGAGCGCGGCCTGACGAAGGAAGCCGAACGCGATTACCAGCGCATGCTGGAGCTTTCTCCGAGTCTCTTCAGTTACAACCGTATGGCGTATCTTCGCTTTGTGACCGGCAAACCTGACGAGGCCCTGGGATGGATGGTGCAAGCCGTGGAGGCCGGCAGCAAGGTTCCTGAAAACACCGCGTGGGCGTGGTACGAATTCGGCGAGATGCTGTTTAAGGTGGGCAAGACTAAGGATGCCGAGACCGCCTACCGGAGGGCGCTCTCCACGTTTCCCGGCCATCACCGCGCTGCTGGCGGTCTGGGACGTCTGCTCGCCGCCAAAGGGGATATCAAGGGTGCAGAAGAATACCTGCGAAAGGCTCAGGCCGCGGTGCCTCTACCCGAATATTCGGGGGCGCTGGCGAAACTGGCCGCTTTGAAAGGAGACAAAGCGGAACAGAAACGGCAGGATGCGCTGGTGGACGCCGTGGAAAAGTTGATGAAGGCTAACGGTGAGAAGGCGAATCGCGTACTGGCTATCGTCTATGCCGATGAGGGGCGCAATCTGGCGCGAGCCCTGGAGATCGCACAGGCAGAGTTTGAAGTGCGCGACGATGTCTACAGCTACGACGCCCTGGCCTGGGTTCTGCATCGAAACGGGAAGACGGAAGAGGCGCAGAAGCCGGCGGAGAAATCTCTGTTGCTGGGCACTCCGGAACCGGCGTTCTACTTCCACGCCGGCATGATTGCGCTGGCGAGTGGGGACAAGGAAAAGGCCAAAGCACATTTGGAACATGCCTTGGCCTTGAATCCCGCTTTCGATTTCGTACATGCCGCCGAAGCGAAGGCCGCCTTGGCGAAGCTGGCCGCCAACTAACTGAGGAACCGGACCGGTTGGATCCAGCCTGCCGCGGTCATCGTCATGAGCAGGCCCAATATGATGACCACCACCGCCGAGAAGACAGGCACCAGACGGAAGAACGGATGACGCCGTGTGCCTTCGGTCTGCGGTAACAGGTGCTTGGCGTAGATCACCAGTCCGCCAATGGCCATCAGGACCAAAGCCAGTCCCGCGCTGAAGCCCGTCAGTAGCAGCAAGCCCAGTCCAGTGTGTCCGACCGCAATGGCGCTTAGAAGCAGAATGAGCGCCGAAGGGCAGGGGACCAGTCCGCCGCTGGCTCCTAACGCGATGAGGCTGCCCATGGTGATCTTCCCCTCCGGCACGACATGGCTGTGCGTGTGGCCGTCGTGGGAGTGGGTGTGCACGAAACCTTCCGCGTGCGAGTGATCGTGGGGATGCGGGTGTGGATGATCGTGCTTATGGCTATGGGCCGCAACAGCTACAGGCGCGACGGCAACGGCTACAGCCACTGCTCCTTCGTGGTGATGATGAGGCTGGTGAGCATGCCCGTGACCATGGTCGTGCTGGTGTGAATGAGGGTGGGGATGCGGATGATCGTGGTGTGCGTGGCTGTGATGATCTTGCGACGCTTCCGTCGCGGGCCCATCCATGAGGGTCTTCGAACGTTGATAGAGCAAATACGCGCCGATCACAACGATGGACATCCCAGAGAGTGCGCCTAAGACCGGAATGATCCGCTCCGGCACAACGTACTGCTGGAAGAACAGGACACCTAAGCCAAGCAGAAATACGCTGACCGTATGGGTGAACGTCACCATCCCACCGAGGAAGAGGGCGTGCTTCAGCGTGCCGCGCGTCCCTACCAGGTACGCGGCGACGATTGTTTTCCCGTGACCGGGGGACAAGGCGTGCATGGCTCCGAGTCCAAACGCGGCCAGCAAAGCCAATAGAATCGTGGCGAGCCCGAAATTCTTCTCTTTCAGCATCCTCGAGAGATAGTCCCCGCGTGTAACCGTTCCTGGAGCCGAGGGTTGGCTTTCCGCGAACGAATGCGCCGGGGGAAGGACGGCGTCAACCGTGCGCGCCACAACTGGTGAACGCGGTGTGGCCTTGGTGATCATAGGAACCGGTACCGGCGGAACGATCACGTTCCATGAGACCGAAGCATGGAGATCCTGGGGCGGGCTGATCGTCAGATCGGACGGATAGAGAGTCAGGCCATGGCTGAGGTCGCGTGCCGTGTGGGTGGAACGGACAATCGACACGCCATCCCCACTTTGGACGACAATCTCTTTCCACCCCGTGCGATTGGCGTAGTTGCGGTCCTCAAGAGTCAATTCGGCGGCGGTGGCCGGCAGCCGTCCCGCCATCTCAATCCGGAGGACGGACATGCCGCCCGCGCCATCCATTAACACGGCGTGTGTGGATTTCAGGGCCGGGCGGATGCGGTGACCGCCACTGGCGATGACCAGGTTTTCGAGCCACGACGCCGCTTGCGAAGCTGCTTTGCGCTGCACGGCCTCGCTGTCTTTGCCGTCCACCTGCCACTGCTGGAAGAGTTCCAGGGTAGGGATCTCGGCCAAGTCCAGGACGTAGGTTAGCTCACACCCAGTAGCCGTAACGGTGAGACGGGAATAATGGCTGACACTGAAATTGCCCATCGGGTGGGCCGAGAGTGTGGCGGCGAAGACCGCCATTGCAAACCAGGATCGCAGGTTGAGCATGAGTGTTCCCTCATGCCTAGTACGGACTTGGGCAGCGGTTGGATTTCCGCGGCCTCAGAAATTTAGGAAATCTGGCGCGCGGACTGCTGCACGGGCTGTGCGGCAAAGGGCACAGGGTAATGCCGGTGACAAACGCCGCACTGGTAAGACCCATGGATAGGCCACATCAGCTCGCCATGCATATTGACACACCACAATTCCTCAATGTGATCCAGCAGTTGTTTCATTTTCTGTCTCCCGCTAGTAGTACGCGGGAAACTTTGGCCGATTGGCTCAAGCTGGCTGGCGATTGTTGGTGCCCGGGGTGGGACTTGAACCCACACGCCCCTTGCGGAGCAAAGGATTTTAAGTCCTTTGTGTCTGCCGATTTCACCACCCGGGCGAGCTTTTCTTTCAATAGTTTACCGAATCGCAGCTTGTTCTGGGAAATGCGCTGTGGGGGACTTTGTTAGGCCCTATTCATACAGGAAGCCTGGATAGCGCTCGCGGACAGCAGATACTTTCCGCGCGAGGCAATACATCTGTTCGCCGCGAAGATGAATCGGGTACTGGAGGTCGCTCAGCAGGCGCAGTACCCACGCATGCGAATTGTATTCAGGGGCGACTGTGGTGAACAGCTGTTCAACCTCAAATCCCGCGGCGTGCAGCGATTGCTTGAGTTCATCCGGCGTGTACTCCCGCATATGGCCGACCTCCGATTCCGCATCGGCACCGCGCGGGTCGGCGTATTTCGCGTAAAGTTGCGGATTGCCACTCATTTCAAGGATGCGGGCCACGGCGGTTGCACTGGCAACATTGGGTGTCGTCAGAACCAAATGGCCGCCTACATCCAGAACACGGTTTACTTCAGCCAGCATGTGCATAGGGTCATGCAAAAAATGTTCAAAGATTTCGCAGGCCAAGACACAATCGAAGGCGGAATCTTCATAGGGGTAGCAATCCTTCTCCGCATCGAAGGAATCGACGCAGCATTCAAACACGGGTCTACCAGCGACAGTAGATTTCTTCAGATCGGATTTCCCCAGCGGGCCAAAGTAGGCCCCCCGCACCTCGGAATAACCAAGAACACACTGCAACGCGGGTGTCATGTGCATGTAGGCGCCGAGTTCCAGCACTTTACCGGTCTTTTGCGGTGGTGGGGTCAAACCAAGGGTAATGGCTATCCGCTCTAAATGGATTTCCAAATAGCGCCGGGCGTCGTCACCCGGCATGTCGAGGCTTCTGATAAAGCTCCGGATTTCTTCCTGTCCCCGCAGTGCCGGGACTATATCCGGGAGACCGGCAGGCCCACTCGGTTTCGGTTGGATTTCTTCTTGTTTTCGGAGTATCGGATTGGTGTCCGGCAAAGCGATAGGCTCAGTCGGTTTCGGCGAGAGGCGCTGGTATGCCCTCCAAAGCATCCGCCGGATAATGTCTTTCAACATGTTCAACTTCCAATGAGAACATACAGCCCCGGAGATGCGCACCTGACGGGTGGACGTCGAAATGGGGCGCCAGGAAAAGGGGGAGATCGTGGGGACTTATCGATTACCCCCCACAGAGGCTAACTAATCAGCGCCAACTCACCCAAATCCTGCGCCGTCAATTTCCATCCCACAGCCGTAGCGTTCGCCCGAACCTGGTCAGCCGATTTGGCGCCGGCAATTACCGAAGCTACCGCGGGTTGCGCCAGAAGCCATGCATTCGCAAGCTCCAACAAGGTATGGCCGCGCGACTCCACAAAGGCGATGAGCTTTTCCACAATCGCCAGATTCTCCTCCGTGAATACCTTGGGCCCCCATCCATCCCCAGCCCGGCTACCCTCCGGCAGTGGCTGGCCCGCCCTGTACTTGCCAGTGAGAAGACCGTTCGCCAAAGGAAAATAGGGTAGGAATGCCATTCCCAGCCGGACACATTCCGGTAACACTTCGGCCTCCGGCTCGCGGTGAAAGAAGCTGTAGTTATTCTGTACGCTGGCAAACCGCGAATCCGATTCCCGTAACTGAGCCGCGCTGAAGTTGGAGCATCCGATCTCGCGTACTTTCCCCGCACGCACCAGTTCCTCCATCGCGCCCAGCGTATCCGCCAGAGGCGTTTCCGGGTCGGGCGTGTGCAATTGATACAAGTCGAGGTAATCGGTGTTCAACCGCCGCAGGCTGTCCTCAATGGCTTCGCGAATATATGCGGGCTTGGCGCCTTTCTTCGTATCATCCATCGGGAAGCCGAATTTCGACGCGATGATCACGCTCTTCCGGCGCGCCCCCAGAGCCTTCCCCAGATACTGCTCGCTCTGACCCTTCGCATACATGTCGGCGGTGTCGAAAAAGTTGATCCCGGCTTCCAGCGCCTCGTCCACTACCTGCGTAGTCTCCTCCGGCCCAATACGCCACCCAAAATTGTTGCAGCCTAGCCCGGCTACCGTAACGTCGAGTTGGCCGATCTTCCGTGTTTCCATCCCTGCCTCCTACTATGCATTGTCGCCCGTGGTATGCTCCCACTTCAGGCCGTCTCCATGATTCTCCACACCATCGATTGGGTCATAGCCATCGCATCCATCTTGATCTGCTTCCTTCCTGCACTCTTCTTCGGAAAGCGATCGGGTCAAAGCACCGCCGAATTCTTCGCTTCGGGCCGTTCGGTCCCGTGGTGGTTAGCCGGCATTTCGATGGTGGCGACGACGTTCTCCAGCGACACGCCGAACCTCGTCGCGAACTTCGTCCGCACGCAAGGCGTCGCCGGCAACTGGCAATGGTGGGCATTCACGCTCACCGGCGTTTCCACCGTCTTCTTTTACGCCCGCCTCTGGCGCCGTTCCAACGTGCTTACCGATCTGGAGTTCTACGAACTGCGCTACTCCGGCAAGGCGGCCACCGCGGTGCGTGGGTTTCGAGCCATCTACCTCGGTCTCTTGTTCAACTGCATCATCATGGCGACGGTGAACCTGGCGGCTTGCAAGATCGCCAGCGTCCTGTTCGGCCTCGACCGCTGGCAAACGCTGCTCGCCGTAGGATTGCTGAACGTCGTCTTCGCCGCGCACTCCGGTCTGTGGGGCGTGCTTGTCATCGACATGATTCAGTTCGGCATTAAGATGTCGGCCGTCATTGCCGCCGCGTACTTCGCAGTCAACCTGCCGCAAGTGGGAGGGCTCACCGGCCTGGTCGAAAAGCTCTCACATCGCACAGGACCCGGCGGCCTGAACTATCTCAATATTCTTCCCGATT
>JBDTMC010000018.1:0-34887 GCA_039934475.1 Bryobacteraceae bacterium
CGTTGGGTCGGCTTTGGTGACGCTCCCTGACGGTCGCGGCTCTGTTAGCAATACGGCATCCTCTTTGGATGTGGCGGGGGAGTTACTCAAGATCGCTAGTGACCGGACCGGGTATCCGGCCGATATGCTCGATTTGAATGCGGGCATTGAGTCGGATCTGGGGATTGATTCGATTAAACGGGTCGAGATTTTGACCGGGTTCCAGAAGCTTTGTTCGGGTGAGCAACAAGCAGCCGTGCAGGGGGTGATGGAGAAGCTGACTAGCGCTAAGACGTTGAAAGAGATTATTGAGAGATTGACTTTGGTCGTTGGGTCGGCTTTGGTGACGCTCCCTGACGGTCGCGGCTCCGTTAGCAATACGGCTTCCTCGTTCGACGTGGCGGGGGAGTTACTTAAGATTGCTAGTGATCGGACGGGATATCCCGCCGATATGCTTGATCTCAATGCGGGGATTGAGTCGGATCTGGGGATCGATTCGATTAAGCGCGTGGAGATTCTGAGCGAATTTCAAAAGATGTGTTCGCCGGATCAGCAGGTGGGCATGCAGGGCGTGATGGATAAGCTGACTAGCGCCAGGACGCTGCGGGAAGTGATCGACCGGATTACCGAGGCGATGCAGCCGGCGGCCGAGCCGGAGCTTCCCTTAGTGCCGCGGTTCCGCATGGCTCCGGTGGAGAAGAAGCTGGCCACCAGCGGACCGCGGTATGTGGCGGGCCGGGTGTGTCTGATCACCGACGATGAAGCGGGACTGGCGGCAGGTATCGCCGAGGAGCATCAGCGGGCCGGTGAAAAAGTCGTGCTGCTACGGCATTCGCCAGGCAGTGGGATTGTGGCGGCCGAAGGGGTGATCAGCGCGGACCTCACGGACGCGGCGACTATCGACAAGATTGTCGAGCAAGTCAGAACTACATTGGGGCCGATTGGCGCCATCGTCCACTTACTGCCGATGCGGGCGGGACTGGGTGCGGTGGAAGACTCGCTGAGCGGATGGCGCGATCATGTGCGGCAGGATGTGCGTAGTCTCTATGCGCTGGCGCGGGCGAGCGAAGCCGATCTGAAGAAGACGGGCCATGGTCTGGTGGTTGTCGTGACGGCTCGCGGCGGGTATTTCGGTTATGAACCGGCGACGGCTGTTCCCCCGACACATCACGCGATCGCCGACTTCATCAAGACACTAGCGCTGGAGTTTACCGGCGTGGCGTGTAAGGTGATCGACATCGATGCGACTGACCCGGTGGCGATTCTGCGGCGCAAGATCGCCGATGAGATTGTTTCCGGCGATGACACCTTGCAGGTTGGTTTACCGGGCGATAAACGATTGACGGTGTTGCCGGAGCATGCTCCGGTGAATGGCGAGACGTTGCGTCCGATTACGAAAGACTGGGTGATTCTGTTGACGGGCGGAGCGCGCGGCATCACAGCAGGTGTGGCGCTGAAGTTGGCCGAGCGATGGAAGCCGACGCTGATTCTGGCGGGTGCTTCGCCGTTGCCTCCGGAAGAGCCGGCCGAGTTTGCGGCGATCACGGACCGGAACGCATTGAAGGCCGCAGTGATGCAGAAGCTGAAGGCGGCGGGCGGTCCGGTGAAGCCGGCAGAGGTTGAGGCGGCATTCCAAAGGCTGTTGAAAGATCGCGAGATTCGCGCCAGCGTGCAGCAGATCCGCGATGCCGGATCGAAAGTGGCATACCATTCCCTCGACGTGCGCGATGAGGCGGCGATGAAGTCGCTGATCGAAGGCATCTACGCCGAATATGGACGTTTGGACGCTGTGATTCACGGCGCGGGCATCATTGAAGACAAGCTGTTGAAGGACAAGACGCCCGAATCGTTTGACCGCGTGGTGCATACCAAGACCGACAGCTCATGGCTGTTGAGCCGGCTGCTGAAGCCGGAGGGTTTGCAGATTCTGATTTTCATGTCATCGATCACCGCCGCCTTTGGGAATCGCGCGCAAGCCGATTATGCGATCGCCAATGGCGTGATGAACGGCTATGCGGCGAAGCTGGCCGCGGAGTGGCCGGGGCGCGTGGTGGCGATGAATTGGGGTCCCTGGGACCAGCACGGCATGGTGACCGATGAGGTTCGCCGGCAGTTTCTGTCCCGGGGCATTCACATGATTCCGGTGGATGGCGGTGTGGAGTCGGTGTTGCGTGAAATTGAGCGTGGCGCTGGTTCCGATGCCGTTGTCGCCTTCGGTGCGGGTCCGTGGGGAGACATAGCCGTCCCCGACGGCACCGCCCAATCCCATAGTTCTGGAGCAACCGTATGAGCACACCTGAAGAACAGAAGCCGAAAGACGCCGCAAAGCCGGCGCCTGAGACCAACGAACCGGCCGCGCCGGCGGATGACACAGCACCCGAAGTGGAGATGAGCGAAGAGGACGAAGCGATCGTTCTGCAGCGTCTCCGCGATCTGGGATACGTAGACTAGAGAGCGAGTAAGTACGGGGAGAACCGCTAAAAACAAATGCCAAAATATAACGTCAACGGTTTAACCTTTCACGCGATTCAAGTAGGAACGGCCGGTCCCGATGTCATCATGTTGCATGGCTTTCTGGGAAATCTGGCCGTTTGGCACCTCTTTATGGCGCCGCAATTGCGTAAACATTTCAAGGTGACCACTTATGATTTGCGTGGTCATGGAAACAGCCAGGTAACGCCGACCGGCTATAGCGCCGGGGAGATGGCGGAAGATCTAAAGAACCTGATGGATACGCTCAATATCCAGAAGGCGCACCTTGTAGGACATAGTTTCGGCGCCGACGTGTGCCTGTACTTTGCTCTCAAGTACCCGGAGCGCGTCGATAGAATAGTCGCGTTGGAACCGGGACTGGCGGCGCTGGTGCAGGATCGCAAGAAGGCGTCGTGGGAAGGTTGGGCGTATTGGGTAGAGAAGCTGGAAGAGTGCGGTTTGACGATTCCGGAAGACAAGAAGACCGACCTCAACTATCTACTCCACATGAGTCTGGAGACGCCGAAGTTCTTCGGTCCGGCGCGTGGATTGCCGCGTAATCGTGAGCCGCTGCTGAACTTGATCAACAACACCACGCTGACCAAGGACTACGAGGTTGTGGGTGAGCTGACGGAAGAAGCGCTGGCGACGATACAACACGAAACGCTGCTGGTGTACGGAGAGAAATCGCACTTCCTGGGGGCGTACGAGTTTTTGAAGAATACGCTGCCGAACGTGAAGGCGGAACTGCTGCCGGGCGGTGAGCACTTTGGGCCGCTGGAGCAGCCGGAGTTACTGACGCAGCATATTCTTGAGTTCCTGGGCGATCCGGATGCGGTGGCGGCGAGTGGTCCGTCGAGCAAGGGCACCGTGTGGTGGCGCCCTCCGGTGGAATAGCGGCAACCTGATGCGGTCTGTTGCGGTAACTGGGATTGGTTTGGTTACCCCTTTGGGTCTGACGGCTGGTGAGAATCTGGCCAGCCTGCGGACCCTGGGGTCTGCCATTGGCGTTCTGACGGCGTATGAGCTGGACGAGCGGATGTGCCGGTCAGTAGCGCAGGTGGCGGAGTTTGATGTGACCGGCGAACTGCGGTTTCCGAAGAGTACGAAGTTTATGAGCCGCGCGGTACTGTGCGGCATGAAGGCGGCTTTAGAGGCGTTCCGCGCGGCGGGTTTGAAGCCGGGCGAGGTGACGCCGGAAGAGTTAGGGATTTTTGCCGGCACGGGAAATACGTGCATGGAGGCGGGTTACCTTACGGGGCCGCTGGCGTATGCCTGGGCGGATGGAAAAGAGCGGGACTACAAGTATCTGGGTGGACGGGCGTCGCGCATGATCGACCGGTACTTTTCGCTGCGAACGCTAGCGAATGCGGGAGTCGGTTTGTTGTCCAATGAGTTGGAGGCGAAGGGTCCGAACGCCAACTATGTGCATAGCGAGACGGCGTCTTTGATGGCGATGGAAAACGCGTGGTACGACATTGCGGAAGGACGGTGCACCGTGGCGGTGGCGGGCGGCTATGACTGCCTGGTGATGCCGGCGACGCATCTGGACTTCCAGACGCGCGGAGTACTATCGATGACTCCGGCGGCGTGTGCGTACCGTCCGTTTGATCGCCAGCGGGATGGCATTGTGCTGGGTGAGGGCGCGGCGTTTCTGGTGCTGGAAGAGCGCGGGCATGCCGAGCGCCGCGGGGCTAGGATTCTGGGCGAAATTGTGGCGGCGGATTGCCGCATGACAAGCGCGGGCGAACTGGCCGAGCACCTGGTGGATGGACGGGAAATCGATTACGTGGTGGCGCGTGGATTCGGAACTCCGGAAGACGACCGGGCGGAGTACGAGTCCATCGAGGGACGGCTGCCTCGCGTACCTGTGACGGCGTTGAAGAGCCGCACGGGTTACCTGGGCGCGGCTACGGGAGCGGCGGAAGTGGCCTTGGGGTTGATGGCGGCTCGGGAAGGGTTTATACCGGCCGTGGCACGGCTGGGCGAGGCCGATGCCGAATGCGGGTTGGACTTGGTTAAAGAAGAGGCGCGGCCGTTGAACGGGCGTGCGCCGGTAGGGTTATTTCTTTCCGGTTCGCTGGCGGGGCAAGTGGGCGGCATCGTCGTCAGGACGGGGGCAGCCTAATCGATGTCCGAAGCCATTCCCACGCTCTGCCACCTGTTCTTTGAAGCGATTGAGAAGCATCGCGAAGAGCTGCTGCTGCAGTCGCCGGTGGGCAACTATTCGACGGAGCGGTTTGCGCAGGCGGTGTATGCGGTGAACCGGTATCTGGCGTCGTCAGGGCTGGAGATTGGCGACCGCGTGGCGATTCTTTCGGAGAACCGGCCGGAGTGGCCGATCTGCGATTTTGCGTGCCTGTTAAACCGTTTTGTGGTGGTGCCGGTGTATTCGACGCTGTCGCAATCGCAGATTCTGTATCTGCTGGAGCATAGCGGGTGCCATGCGCTGATTGTTTCCAACCGCAAGCAATGGGAGATAGTGGAACCGCTGCTGCCGAATCTGAAAGAGCTGCGGCAGGTGATCACGATGGAGGAGATTGCGGGCAGCGGCGCGATGTCTCTGCCACAGATACTGGCTGCGGCGACGGCGGCGCAGTGGGATGACATCAAAGAGACGGCCTTGCATGCGCTGCCGGGCGATACGGCGACCATTGTCTACACTTCGGGGACGACGAGCGCGCCGAAGGGCGTGATGCTCTCGCACGGCAACATCATCTTCGATCTGGACAAGTGCATTCACCGGCTGGGGTCACGGGTGCTGGAAGTGCGGCAGGCGCTCTCTGTGCTGCCGTTGTCGCACGTGCTGGAGAGGCTGCTGGGTTACGCGTACTTCGTGCTCGGGATTCGCATCGCGTACGGTGATCCCCATGACCTGAAGAAGCTACTGCGGCAATATCAGCCGCAAGTGGTGGGTTGTGTCCCGCGGGTAATGGAGCGCATTCGAGAAGCGATTGACTTGCAGATTCATAAGCTGCCGGCGTGGAAGCAGAAGCTCTCAGGAAACCTGATTGGGGCGGCGGTGCGCTGCGATAAGGCGGAAGCGAAGGGACAGAATCCGACGCTGGGAGACCGGCTGCTGCGGACCTTAGCGCGCAAAGTGGTGTATCCGCAGTTCCACCGGCAACTGGGCGGCGTGAAGCATTTCGTGTGCGGTGGCGCGTGGCTGGATCCGGAAGTGGAGTATTTCTTCCGTGCGGCGGGCTTCATTGTAGTGCAAGGGTATGGTTTGACGGAGACATCACCGGTGATCGCGTTGTCGCCGGCGGATGTCCAGCGCCCCGGTACGGTAGGGCTGCCGCTGGATGACACGGAAGTGACACTGGGGCCGGATGGCGAAATTCTAGTGCGCGGCGGCATGGTGATGAAGGGCTATTACCGCGACGCGGTGGCGACGGAGCTGGCGTTTGAAGACGGCTGGCTGAAGACCGGCGACACGGGGCGGTTTGATGAAGAGGGTCACTTAGTCATCACGGGCCGGTGCAAAGAGATTTTGGTTCTATCGACGGGCAAGAACGTTTCGTGCGCCCTGATTGAGCAAGCGCTGCTGCGGAGCGATTATGTGCAGACGTGTTTTGTGGTGGGCGACGGACAGAAGTTCTTGAGCGCGCTGATTGTGCCGCAGGTTTCGCTGGTAGAGCGATTCGCGGCGTCGCGCGGACTCTCTTTCCGCAACCTGGACGAGCTGTTGACGTGCCGGGAAGTGGTGACGCTGTAT
Organism: Bryobacteraceae bacterium; assembly: GCA_039934475.1. GTDB lineage: Bacteria > Acidobacteriota > Terriglobia > Bryobacterales > Bryobacteraceae > JBDTMC01. Next base: position 6,170 of record JBDTMC010000018.1, read on the forward strand.
CAGGGTGAGATCGAAGCGCAGCAGACCTCTTTGTCGCATTACGAACAAGTGAAGCGTTTCTGTTACCTTCGTGAGGAAGCACTCTTAGACCATGAATTGATGACTCCGACGCTGAAAGTGCGCCGGAATGTGCTTGGGCGTAAATTTGCGCCCTGGATCCAGCAAATGATGGAGCAGACGACGCCCATTGTAATTCCCTACCCGCCGCCGGTGGAAAAAACGGAAGCCCTGATGGGCCACCATTCCGGGGCGGGTGATTAAGTTCAGTGCCGGAGGATTTATCTTGCAACCAACCGCAACACCACATGACGAGGGCGCGATTCTCGAACACCTGAAGCAAGTCGCCCGTGAGCAGCTCAACATGACTCCAGAGCAGATTGAGGCGATCAAGGCGGATACGCCGTTACTGGAGGCGCTGCCGCTGGATTCGCTGAATCAGGTGATTCTGGTTTCGACAATTGAGAACGACTACGGGCGGACGTTCGAACCGGAGCAATGGCAGGCTCTGGCAACAGTGAAGGACCTGGTGAAGATGATTGCGGGAGAGCAGGTAGCATGAGCGAATTGAAGCTCAAACATTTGACGACCGTGGACATGGTGTTGGGCCTGGAGAAGCAGACAACACTGGGTGCGCGGTTTCTGAATAACATCGGGCAGGAAACCTTCTATCCTTATGCGGATATCGCCAACCGCGCGAAGGCGGCGGCGGGGTTTCTGCAGGCGGCGGGATTGCAGAAGGGCGACCGGGTGGCGATTGTTCTGCCGACATCGGTGGAGTTCATGGACGCCTTCCTCGGCACGCAGTTGGCGGGCGGGATTCCGGCAGCGCTGTATCCTCCGTTCCGATTGGGCAAGCTGGACGAATACTTTACGCGATTGCGGCGCATGATGAACAAGATGGGCGCGCGGTTCCTGATCACCGATGCGCGCATCAGCCGGCTGCTGGGGACGGGCGTGACAGGCGTCAGCTCGCTGAAGGACGTGATCGACGCGACGAACCTGAAGAAGGGCAGCGGCTGGAAGCAGGTGGCGGTGGACGCCGAGGATATCGCGTTCCTGCAGTTCTCTTCGGGGACGACAGTGGAGCCGAAGGCGGTGTCGGTTTCGCATTCCAACCTGATGCACAACCTGTCGATGATGGAAGCGGGCATCGGCGGCGGCACTCCGGAAGAGTTTGCGGGCGGCGGCGTGTGCTGGCTGCCGTTGTATCACGACATGGGCCTGGTGGGTTGTTTGTACCTGGGGCTGCACTATCCGGGCACGATGACCTATATGGGACCGGAATCGTTCATTGGGCGGCCGGCGATGTGGCTGCAGACGATCTCAAAGTACCGCGGCGTGGTTTCGCCGGCGCCGCACTTCGCTTATGGGCTGTGCTTGAAGAAAGTGCGTGACGAGGATATGGAAGGCGTGGACCTCTCCAGTTGGCGCGCGGCGTTGAATGGCGCCGAGCCGATTGACGTGGAAACGATGGAGCGGTTCTGTGAGCGGTTTGCGCGCTGGGGTTTCAAGCGTGAGGCGATGAAGCCGGTGTATGGGTTGGCCGAGGCCGGGCTGGGCGTGAGCTTCTCAGCGATGGATGAAGCTCCGGTGGTGACGGAGTTCGACCGCGCTGCCTTGTCCGGCGAGGGCAAGGCCATTCGCGGCGAAGGCCGTAAGTTGCCTTCGGTCGGCAAGGCGATGGTCGGGTTGTCTGTAGAGATCCAGGACGAGAACGGCAACGCGGTGGCGGAAGGCTTGGCCGGCCGGATCATGATCAAGGGACCGTCAGTTACTAAGGGGTATTTCAATGACCCCGAACTGAATGAAACCATGATTCGCAATGGGTGGATGGATACCGGCGATATCGGGTTCTTCTTTGAAGGGAACCTGTATATTGGCGGCCGGGCGAAGGATCTGATTATCATTCGCGGACGGAATTACGCACCGCAGGAGATGGAAGAGTTACTGCTCGATATCGCCGGGCTACGAACCGGATGCGCGGTAGCGCTGGGCATACAGGTGGAAGGTTCCGGCGAGGATCTCTTGATTCTGGCTGAATTGGATTCGATGTCGAAGCGGCCGGAGGAAGAGGTCTTGGCGGAAATCCGGAACCGGCTGTTGACGGGCTTGTCGCTGGCTCCGTATCACATTGAGTTGCTGCCGCCAGGGACTTTGCCGCGGACGTCTTCGGGTAAGCTGCGTCGCTCGGATGCTTTGAAGAAGTATGTCGCCGGTGAGTTGGTACCACCAGATAAGGTGACCGCTCTGAAGTTGTTGAAGGAGATCGGAAAGAGCCAGATCGCGTGGGCGCGGTTTGCTTTGACCAAAGGCGGGAAATAGGGGTGGTTGTTGGCGGGCCTGTCGCCGGAAGATCTGGCACCGGGCCCGCTAATTCCCCCCAATGTGAGCTATTTCACAGCCATCGCCTTTGGCCCGTATTGTTGGAATTGTTTGGATAGTACTTGTCTGTATTCGGATATTCCACTCTTCTATTGACATCCCCCCCCCCCGCTGGGTTAGTCTGCTAATGGACACGTTACTACTGTCCTAGCCATGACACTTATCCGAACTACTTTGTTGTCCGCGCTCTCCTCCTTTCTCCTACTATCGCAAGTTCATAATCACGGCAGCCATAAAGCTCCGGTTGATGGCAGCGTAACCCGTGCGACAGTCATTTACCCGCCAGGCACGAATCGACGGCTCCCAGAATCCAACGCTGATTTCGGACCGCATTGCATACAGACTCTTCTTCCTCGCCCTGGCGGAGCCGAGAAACCCAACCCCCGAACAGCGTAAGCGGTTGTCCGCCAAGCTGACTCTTGCCGCACTCTCCGGCGACGACATCGATTTCATCGCTAGCGCGCTCGCCGACTATCAGGAACGCGGCACCGATCTGCTTCGGAAGCATCAACCCACCGGGGGAAGCCAGGCAATCGGCCCCAACTCAACATTCGAGGACGATATGGACACCCTCGTTAGTCGCACCCAATCGGCCATCAAGGCACGCCTCGCCCCGGGGGCCTTCGCCCGGTTGGACCGGCTGGTTCAACGCGAAAAGGCCAACATGAAGGCGATGCCGTTCCCGCAGATGGAGTAGGAACAACCAGGATCACAAACATGCCCATCAGATCCTTTGCTCTCAGACAAGTGCACTTTGCTGCGCTCGTCAGCACCCTCCTCTTCGGCCTCATGCAGGCTGCCAGCGCCCAGACCGCCTATACTTACTTCGGCAACTCCGCGGACGGTTCCACACTCTACGCCTACACGATCACCCAAGGTTCCATGAGCGGCACCTCCTCCTATACTCACGGCTACTACGCAACTATAGGAATCACCGGCCCAAACGGAACTTATGGGACCAACGACGGTACCTCATACCTATCGATAAACGCCGGCACTCCGGCCGTGCTCAGGCGCGATACCCAGATCAGTTCCCTCGCCCCTGGGAGCTACCGCATTCTCCGGCACGGATGGGCGTTCTGCACGTTTGTGGGTTCTTTCCCTTTCTATGACACCGGTGAGCAGCAACCTACCGTCATGGTGCCCCCGATCATTCACGGAGTTGGCGACAACACGACCGGCTCTAACACCATCTACGTCGGTACGTTCAGGCTATCTGGCCATCTACGGCTGGGCGCTGACCGCTCGCGGGCTCACTCCTACCCCGACCATTAGCGGCGACGACAGCGCTATTCCGCTGTCGTTTTATAACGCAGGCGCCGACGGGCAGCAGGTGAACGTACACTATACGGTAGGGAACACCGCGCGGACTGGTCAGCATTCGCTGTGGGTGACCACGGTGGCGGGCCCAAGCAATGCCGGTACGTATATGGTGTGGGACCCGACGCCTGTGATTACCTCCATTTCACCGTCTACCTGGCAGGCCGGCACTAGTACGCCAGTCACCATTACGGGAATGGGGTTCGGGACAAATCCCGGCGTGACCGTCAGCGACAATCTGGTCGCATTCAGCGTGACCAGCGTTGATAGTGTTAGCAATCCGAACAAGATCACCGGAACGGCAACCGTCCCGGCCAATGATAGTGCAACCTCAACGATCGTTGCTGTTAAATCGAACGGCTATGGACAAGGGTTTCAGGGCGGGGCCGGCCAGTCGCAGCAGGGCACAGGGAGCGTATCTATCGCGCCGGTGCCCATTGCACCCAGAATCATGTTGGATAATGTCGATGTTACCAGCAAATCGACTACCGTGGCGATCGGCCAGAAAATATCTCTCGCCGCAACTGGCCTACCCGCCGGACTGACACTCGCCAGCCAGAACTGGGACCTGACGGGAACCACGATAGGCGACTACACCGTCCTCCCTGATTCCTCTAAGGCCACAACAACACCCGCCGCGACTGACAAGCAAACCGTCGTATACTACTATACAATTCAGGGATCATCAACTGCGACTTATACGGCCAAAGCCGCTGGAGCTAATGGACAAACGGGAAGCGCCACAACTAGTTTTATCGTGGTCACGCCGACTTATAAGATCACTCCAGACCACGGAACCACCACCATCACCGGAAACCAGCTCCAGTATAGCGGTCCCGGTATGACGCTGCAAGCCGTGGTTACCCCCCCGCAGGGTTTTGGTCCTGGTTCAATCCAGTGGGTTCAGTTGGTTCCGTCGTCGACTCTATCACTGTTCAAATCTCTGAATCATGCCCCTTATCAAACATGTAGTGGTTCCGGTCTAGATACTAAATACCCAGCAACTACGCTTTCAACATTCACTGACAGCCCTAACCTTACGCTTGATCCAATCTCCAACGTCGAAGAACAAGTAGACGACTCCTACAACACTTATTTGCTGTGGAAACCAAACTCTGATGGGATCTTTGTTTCTATTGCCCACGCAGTTTGGTCGTGGGCCGCCGACGTAGTCAGTTCCGGGCCAGGGTGGTCACTGAAATCTCAAACCGCGCCCGGCGCCGTCGTGACTTCCACGAGTATCTTTCCAATTTGGAGCACAAATGTTACGTCTCAATCCTGTCACTAACTATAATTTGTTTCACCGGGTGATCAACACTCTTTTCGTTGCAGCTGCATGTCTGGTTTGTTGTGCATGTAGTTACGCCCAGTGCATGATTCAGGACAAAGCATCCGATACGGTGCCGAAAGGCGTCTCTCTGACAATCAGCATTGATCAATCAGTTCCCATTAAGGCCAACGGCAAAGTTCTTGTCAAGTTGCGTTTGGAGAATAAATCGAATAAGGTGCTGCGAATGTGGGATCGGTTTGTCGAACGCGATTTCGAATTGCGCGTTGTTGCGCCCTATGGCACGGAGGCACCGCTGACCGACTTCGGCAAGAGCATCAGAACGCCGCCCTTCAGGAACTATCGAAACATGCTAATCACCGTTGCCCCCGGCCAGATAGTCCGGGACGAGCAGGAGCTCACCCGGGTCTATGTCGTGAAAGAACAAGGATGGTATAGCGTCCAAGCGTGCCGGGACCTTATCGACTTCGGTAACTTGTACTCCAACCGAATCGAGCTTGAGGTTAAATGACCAGCGCTTGCCAGGCGGATATGGCATGGTTTCTCCGGCGCCGCACTTCGCTTATGGGCTGTGCCTGAAGAAAGTGCGCGACGAGGACATGGAAGGCGTGGACCTTTCCAGTTGGCGCGCGGCGTTAAACGGCGCCGAGCCGATTGACGTGGAAACGATGGAGCGGTTCTGTGAGCGGTTTGCGCGCTGGGGTTTCAAGCGTGAGGCGATGAAGCCGGTGTATGGGTTGGCCGAGGCCGGGCTGGGCGTGAGCTTCTCAGCGATGGATGAAGCTCCGGTGGTGACCGAGTTCGACCGCGCCGCGTTGTCGGGCGAGGGTAAGGCGATCCGCGGCGAAGGCCGTAAGCTGCCTTCGGTGGGCAAGGCGATGATCGGGTTGTCGGTAGAGATCCAGGACGAGAACGGCAAGGCAGTGGCGGAGGGCTTGGCGGGCCGGATCATGATCAAGGGACCGTCAGTTACTAAGGGATACTTCAATGACCCCGAACTGAACGAGACCATGATCCGCAATGGCTGGATGGACACCGGCGATATCGGGTTCTTCTTTGAAGGGAATTTGTATATTGGCGGCCGGGCGAAGGATCTGATTATTATTCGCGGACGGAATTACGCGCCGCAAGAGATGGAAGAGTTACTGCTGGATATTGCCGGGCTGCGGACCGGATGCGCGGTGGCGCTGGGCATTCAAGTGGAAGGCTCGGGCGAGGATCTGTTGATTCTGGCTGAGTTGGATTCGATGTCGAAGCGGCCGGAAGAAGAGGTACTGGCGGAGATCCGGAACCGCTTGCTGACGGGGCTGTCGCTGGCTCCGTATCACATTGAGCTGTTGCCTCCGGGGACTTTGCCTCGGACGTCTTCGGGTAAGCTGCGTCGCTCGGATGCTTTGAAGAAGTATGTGGCGGGGGAATTGGTGCCGCCGGATAAGGTGACGGCTCTGAAGTTGTTGAAGGAGATTGGAAAGAGCCAGATTGCGTGGGCGCGGTTTGCTTTGACTAAGGGCGGGAAGTAGGAGTGGATGTTGGCGGGCCTGTGGTCGATGACAATTCGGTTACAGGCCTGTTAAGCTTCGCCAGTCGTAAACCACCTTAACGTTTTGCCTTTCACTGTTTGGGCGAGAATCCTTTTTTCTTTCAGATCTTTTACTCTTCTATTGCGTATGAGTAGGAAAGATAAAGGGGAGAGATTGTACGGCTCGGTCCCCTCGCCAACAGCCTCTTCCCCCACAAACCTGAACCAGCCAACCGGCCCAAGAGCAAACTCGAGGCCGCGTATCATAAGGCTGAAGGCTATTGAAGAGAGGGTTGAACTGATTGCTGCAGCCTGATGGTACACGTCAAATGTTGAAGTAGTGTTGTTTACAATCTCCGATCTAAGAATCTAAACACGCCATTCCTATTCGGGAACATTTAGAACGTCACCCGGATGGATCACCGTTTTCTCATCCTTCAGCCTGCCAGGGTTTCCCGCAATGACCCTGTTGTACTGCGCGCCGTTGCCATAGAACTCTTGGGCGATCTTCCACAACGAGTCCCCTGCTTTGACGGTATAGGTTCGAACCTCCGCCGCAGGAGCGAGGCTCTCGTCCACGGTCAAGTCGCAAGTGAGATCCCCGAATCCCGCATCGACCGACTTGATCTGATCCCAGACGGCGTTCTTGATGACCTCAGACGGAGCCGCCCCTTGGATAAAGAGCTTGTTATCCTGCACGTGCAGATGAGCGAGTCGAACGCCCTTCTGCTGGATTAGGTTCAGCACCGACTGATACTTTGATTTGAGTTCGTCTAAGCGATCCATACTTTTCCTCCTTGTTGTTATCGAAAAGCGACAGTGAACGTCCACACCATCGAACACGTAAAGACGCGCGTCTAGAAGACGGGCGGATCACATGGAAGTTTCCTTCAAATTGCCATTCAACTGTTTGATGAGTTCGATGGTAAAACCGAAAATCTTTAATCGAGGGCGCGGACCCCGAGGTAATCGCAAGGGGCGGCGGTGAGTATTTGGGATACTCTCCTGTAGCGTTCGGTGCGTTGGATGGAGGCATGGCGGAGGGATGTTTAATTCTGTTCGAGGGGTACGGCGCTGGTGAAGTTTGTCAACGCGGCGGGGCTTCGCGGGCAGCGAAGGGTGAAAGGCATCGGTTCCAAGTCAGCCTGGCTTGGCTTGGGCTTGGTCGGGACGTAGATGCCAATCGTCGCTCCGTGCCGTGTAATTGCCACCGGCGTCTTCGATTTCAGGTAGTTGGCCAGGTTTTTGCGAAACTCACGTATTCCGACCTTGGTGGGGCGTCTGCATTGCGATAAACCTCGATTGCTGACCGGGGTCGCTTGGTTTCAAAATTTCAAATATGTTTGGCTAGTGTTTGTGGAACCCTTTCAGATTCATATCCCGGATGAGGTGCTCATCGATTTGAAGGCTCGCCTGCGCCTCACCAGATGGCCTGATCAAATACCTGGCATCGGCTGGGAGCAGGGAACCGAGCTGGACTGGTTGCGGCGCCTTGTGTCCTACTGGACCGATGAGTTCTCCTGGCGTGCCTGGGAGCGGAAGCTTAACGAGCTTAACCACTTCACCTGGGAGGGGATCCACTTCGTGCACCGGCGCGCGGCATCGGGCCAGGGTGTGCCGCTTCTGCTCACGCATGGCTGGCCCGGCAGTTTCCTTGACTACGTGGATATGCTGCCGATGCTGGAGGAGTTTGACGTAGTTATCCCCTCGCTGCCCGGGTATGGATTTTCGCCGCGTCCGCTGACAACGGGCATCAACTACCGGTACGTTTCGGAACGGTGGCACCGGCTGATGGCGGAGCTTGGGTACTCCCGCTATGGCGCGGGCGGCTATGACTTTGGGTCTGGAGTGACGACGATCCTTGCGCTCGACCATCCGGAGTCGGTGATCGGTATCCATCTCACTACGCTGGAGTCGGACATTGCCCCGGCGGTGGGCGACGCGGAGTTGTCCGATGCGGAGCGTTTGTACTTTGAGGCGAACGCGGCGTGGAGCAGGACGGAGCGGGGCTACAGCGCGATCCAGTCCACCAAGCCGCAGACCGTTGGCTATGGATTGAACGACTCCCCGGCGGGGCTGGCCGCCTATCTGGGCGAGAAGTGGCGCTCCTGGAGCGATGTCACGCCATGCCCCGACTTCCTTTGCGCAACGTTCACCCTGTACTGGGCTACGCAAACGATCACTTCGTCGATGCGGGACTACTGGGATAATCGGCGGTACCCGGTGGACCCCTCCTATATCCGTACACCGACAGCGTTCGGTGTCTTCGCGCACGAGACTGTGTCGGAGGGCGCGCCGCCGCGCTGCTATCTGGAACGCGCGTATAACATTCAGCGCTGGACGGTCTTTCCGCACGGCGGCCACTTCGCGCCGGTGGAGGAACCGGCGACGGTGGCAGGAGACCTGACCAGTTTCTTCCGGGACCTAAGATGAAACTGATTACCCTAGCCCTACTGAACGTCTGCGCGACGGGATTTCTGTGCGGGCAACCCGCCGCTGAGCTTGTGGATTCGAAACCTCTGCCGGTTCGTGAGGCACTTGTTCAATCTCTCAGTGGTGCCCATCTGGCGGGCGGTATTGAGCTTTCACACTGTGGCAAGTCCGAAGCCTTGGTGCAGATTGAACAAGGTACGACGGTGAGACAAGCATTTGATCTCATCAAGGCTGTGAGGCCGGACTTGTGGATGGATACTTCAGTCACGGAAGCGATCAGCGTCCGAAGCGATCCACCCCTCTTCTGACTTCCTGGAAACAAGGATCCTGAGCGTCACCATCGCGCATCCTCGGGTGGGCCCAGCCGTGGTGAATGCATTGCTCAACACGCCTGAAATTCAGTCGCGGCTTCACGCCTTACAACTACACGAGGCGACCAGGTACTTAGGAATGACTGCGATTCGTAGAGATGGGACTATCGAGCCGGTGATCCCGATGACATTCACCAATGTCACCCTGCGGCAGGCTCTTAACGCTGTCGCGGTGAGGGCCATGAGTCAGGGGTCTGGGTCTACGAAGAATCCAGTTGTCCCGCGGATGGCAAGCGGTCTTTTATTCTGACGTTTTTTGTTCAGTGACAAGCCGAAGTCATCGCTGATACGGTGGTACGCTGATCTGCCAGGATACCCACATGCCAACTCCCGTGCTTCACCGCCGTGCTTTTCTCGGTTCGCTCGCCCTCGCTGCACAGGCTGCTCCGCAAACAGAGACGTCTGACGCAGCTGTTTTCGCGGAGGCGCGCCGTCATTTTCAGTTCCCGGAGACGGTGACCTATTGCAACACGGGGACGCTCGGGGCCTCGCCGCGCGAAGTCACGGAAGCCATGGTGAATGGACTCCAAAGCCTGGAGCGGGAGCTGCCCGATTGGCCTTATTTTCAGTCCGATGGCGAGCCGCTGACGGGATACCAGAAGCTCGCCGAATACCGGGCTGAAGCAGGCGCGCTGATCAACGCAACGGTGGACGAAATTGCACTGACTCAGAACGCCACCATGGGTATGAGCTTCCTCGCTAATGGTCTCGACCTGAGCGCGGGCGATGAGGTCCTAACCACTAATGAAGAGCACAGCGGCGGGATCGGGGGATGGCGGCTGCGGGCGCGGCGCCACGGCATTGTTGTGAAAGAGTTGCCGGTGATGAGTGTCGCGGAAAAGGGACCGCAGGGCGTGGTGGACCTCTTCAACCGAGCCATCACGCCGAAGACGCGGATAATCATGTTCAGCCAGATTACATCGGGCCTGGGCATGCTTCTGCCGGCACAGGAGCTCTGTAGTCTCGCCCGGGCACACGGGGCGCTGGCCATCGTGGATGGAGCGCAGGCGGTGGGACAGCGGCGCGTGGACGTGAAGGCTCTCGGCTGTGATGCCTATGTGGCAAGCCCTCACAAGTGGCTGCTCGCGCCGAAGGGCACCGGCATTCTCTATATCCGGCGCGACGTGCAACCGCGCGTCTGGAATACGCTCGCCAGCGGCGCGATGGATAACGAGGCGGGCGCATTCCGGTTTATGCAATACGGCACCGGCAGCGTGCCGGTGGTCTACGGTCTTCGGGCCGCGCTGCGTTTCGTCAACCGCCTCAGTGTCGAACGGATTGAACGGTGGGACCTGATGCTCTCGCACCGCTTGCGAGAGGGTCTGGCGCGCATTCCTTCGGTCCGGCTCGCCTCACCCAGTCAAGCGGAGTTCGCCTCCGCTATCACCACGTTTGGAATCAAAGGCAAGCCGGGGCGCGAGTTGCAGGACGCACTGTGGGCGAAGAAGATCCGCGTTCGCGCCCAGGGCGACCGCGGGGTTCGATTGTCGGCGCACTTCTATGTGAGTCCGGCCGACATTGACAGGACTTTGGAAGTGGTTTCGTCGCTTGGCTGATGCTGTAGCAAAGCATGACAATAGGGGGCGAGGCCTCGCGATGACGCTGACACTGGAAGTACCCGAGGAGTTCGCCCGCCTTATGGCGGCCGATGCAGGCAGTTTAACAAGAGCAGCTTTTGAGGCGCTGGCGCTGGAGGGTATTCGCTCCGGCAGGCTAACGGTGGCCCAGGGTCGAGAGTTCCTCGGTATATCCTCGCGCTATGAGATGGATGGATTCTTGAAGGCGCATGACGTTCTGCTTCCGCTCACAATGGAGGACATCAACCGTGACGCCGAGGCCGCACTGTTGCATCGCGTCAAACGACCGTCGTCATCGCAGTTGCGGCGGAACTCCGTGTTCCACATACTGTTACTCTTGGCGTTTTGCAGGCTGCCGCTCGGACTGGATAGTCGATCTGCGTGAAGCACTTCACCGATTGCAGAGAACCAATTTTCGAATCTCAGAGTCGCTGATTCTTCATCTGCTCGCAGCCCAACAGCACTAGGACGAGGGCTGTTGCCTGGATGTGCCATTTCTGACACAATGCCGGTGTGAAGCCGGCGAAGAATAGAAGGGTTTGCAGGGGATTTGTGAGCGAAGAGCAATCCATCAAACAGGCTTTGACCGAACAAATCAGGACCGCCATGGAGAAGGATCGGGTGACCAAAGCCGCGATGGCGCTGCGGATGGGGACCAGCCGGCGGGCGCTCGACAGGCTGCTGGATCCAACCAATACGGGCGTCACTTTGCATACGCTGCAACGCGCGGCGGTGGCGGTCGGGCGACAGCTCCGGCTGGAAATCGAGCCGCGGTGACGGGCTGATGCGATGTCCCGATTGCGAGAGCGATCTGATCCGGGTTTCCACTAAGCGTGGGCCGATGGACTTGCTGGTTTCCGTTCTCGGCATGCGTCCCTACCGGTGTGAAGTGTGCCGGAAGCGGTTCTACCAAATGTCGGGAATGATCGGCAAACGCTATGATCCGGACCGTCCGGCGGCGACCGCTGGGGCCACACCGGCGGCGAAGGGGGAACGGCAGCGGAGGTCGCGCCGGCATTGGAAGGAGCGGTTGGGACGGTGGCGACGGCGGTCCGGTGAACGGCTGATGCGGCAGGTGATTGTGCTCACTGTGATTGGGGTCGCGCTGGCGATCTTCTTCCTGATGATCAGCCGGGATTGGGGTGGGACCACACCGTAGCGCGTTTTCTCTTGTCGTTTATGCAACTTGCCAATATAATAGTGGCAGATGGCACACGGACCTTATACGCTGCTGGAATCGAAACTCGGGGTGGATGGGATCCACTCGGATGGCGATCTGGTTTCGCTGGTGGAGAAGCGCTTGCCTTCGAGCGCGGTGAAGGCGCTGGTGCGGGGGGGGTTAACCGACGCCGAGGCGTGGCATTTGATTGTGCCGCGGCGGACGCTGGCGCACCGCATTGCACGGCAAGAACCGCTGTCGCGCGACGAATCGGATAAAGCGGTTCGGGTGGCTCGGATTGTGACGCTGGCGGAGGAAGTGTTTGCCGACCCGGCGCGGTCGTGGCGCTGGATGCGCAAGACGAAACACCAGTTTGAGGGACGGACTCCGTTGGAAATGCTGGCGACTGAAGCCGGAGCGCGACTGGTGGAGGAGTTGCTGGCGCGGATTGACGACGGCCTGGCGGCGTGACGGTTTGGCGGATCAGCAATCACCGTACGCTGGACGGAGCCGGGGGGTTACGTACTTCCGGACGGTGGCATAGCCGGGGGCAACGGGTGGTGTACTGCGCTCCGAATCCGGCGGCGGCACTGCTGGAGATCCTGGTCCATGCCGAGATCGATTTGGAAGATTTGCCGGCTTCGTACCGCTATCTGGAAATCGAGATCCCGGACGGCCTGTCGCGGCAGACGGTGGAGGCGACCGCCTTGGCGGCGGATTGGGCGTCGCGGATGGAAGTGACGCGCGAGGTGGGTGACGAGTGGTTGCGGTCTTTGCGTAGCGCCATCCTGCTGGTGCCCTCGGTGATTGTGCCGTCGACGTGGAACATTGTGATCAACCCACGGCATCCGGAGGCCGGCGGAGCAACGATTACACGGTCTCACACGCATCCGCTGGACGTAAGGCTGTTGTGACCTTCACACGGTCGGCTATACTACCTCTTACTCTCCCCCGGCTACTGAATTGCGAGGCCTTGATGACTGTCAAACCGCTGGATGGAAGCACCGTCCTATGCGAGGATCCCGGGTGCGGCAAACCCGCCGTCTATCTCTTTTCCCAGACCCATCCGATGGTGGTGTGCGTGGTTTATTGCCAGGCACACGGGTTGCAGTTCGCCGACCGCCTGCGGGTGGCGCTACCGAAGCCTTATTCGGTGCGTGAGCGCGCTACCGGAGCGTTCGCCTAAGTTCAGTCGGAGGCAATGGCCCGGACTTGTCGCGGGCGGAGGATCGAATGGAGCGCTAGCAGGCTCTGTTCGAGACGACCGACGCGGGACTGCAATTCATTGACGGGATCGGCACCCGCGCTGGCTGAGGTTTGACTGAGCACCGCATTGCGGGCGAAGGCGGAGAAGCTGCGAGCGCCTGAGGTTTCACAGGCTGTGCGAATCGCTTCAAACTCCGGTTCGCTGATGCGGAACATCACAACCCGCATTCGTGGTTGAGTGACTGACATACACGTATACAAAGAGTGTTACGAAAGAGAATTTGTTCTCACTAGTGCGAATTGCCGGCGGGCGATCACACTGCTTCTTTTGAATCTTCAAAAGATCCTCTTCGTTTTCGGAACCAGGCCGGAAGCCATTAAGCTCTGCCCGGTGGTGGGGCGGTTGCGGTCAGAACCGGAAGCCTTTGCGGTGAAGATCTGCGCGACGGCGCAGCACCGGGAGTTGCTGGATCAAGTTCTGGCGGTCTTCGATGTGCGTCCGGATTATGACCTTGATGCCATGCGTCCGGGCCAGAGTCTGACCCAGGCCACAAGCCGGATTCTGGTTGGGCTGGAAGGTGTTCTTCGCGACGATCCACCGGATTGGGTTGTGGTTCAGGGCGACACCACAAGTACCCTCTGCGGTGCGTTAGCGGCCTTCTACGCCGGTATCCGGGTGGCCCACGTAGAGGCAGGCTTGCGGACGGGAGATCCGCGACAGCCGTTTCCGGAAGAGATGAACCGGGTGATGACCGCGCGGATCGCCACGCTGCATTTTGCCGCCACGGAGTGGGCCCAGGCCAATTTACTACGGGAGGGGGTTTTAAAGCGGGACACGCTGATAACGGGCAATACCGGGATTGATTCCGTGTTGAGTGTCCGGCGGCAGTTGGAATCGGGCACGCTGGCTGGCGGCGAGTGGCCATGGCTTGATCGGGACCGCAAATTGATCCTGGTGACAGCGCACCGGAGGGAGAGTTTCGGCCCTGGGTTTGAGCATATCTGCGAAGCGTTGACGCGGCTGGCAGCGCGGCCCGATGTGCAGATTGTGTATCCGGTTCATCCGAACCCGCGCGTGACCGAACCGGTACGGCGTCATCTGGCGGGCTTAAAGAATGTAGTGCTGTTAGAGCCTCTGGACTATGTTTCGTTCGTCGATTTGATGCGGCGGGCGTGGCTGCTGCTGACCGATTCGGGGGGGGTCCAGGAAGAAGGGCCTTCGCTGGGAAAACCGATCCTGGTGCTGCGAGAGAAGACGGAGCGCCCGGAAGCGGTTGAGGCGGGGACTGTGCGGTTGGTTGGGACGGATCCAGCCCGCATCATTGCCGAGACGGTGTTGCTGCTGGAGGACGAGGCGGAGTATGCGCGGCGGAGCCAGATCCACAATCCTTACGGAGATGGCCGGGCGAGCGAGCGGATTGCTTGTGCGCTGAGGGAGTATTCCGGGGCTTCGGAGTCAGATCAGACTCTTTGTATGGCCGCCGGGTACTGAACGTTTCACGCCTCTTCGCCAAAGAACAGCCGGCCTATCTGAGTCTTTCCCATCTGGTCAAAATCCTCAGGTACCGTAATCTGGCCCGACAGGAATCCCAGACGCTGAACGCGCCCGGTGGGCGTCACCTCCAAAGGCACAACTTTAACCAGCGGCTTACCTGCCCTCGCGATCACAAATGGTTCGCCGCTGGCGACAACTTGCGCGATCAGGCGCGAGAGGTGAGTTCTGGCTTCGTGAATGTTTATTGTCTTCATGAACGCACTGAGCCTGTTCGGTTTAGTCTACCGCGCGGTTGGCTACTACACGGGGTTCGATGCCGAGGTGGTCGTTGACGGCGGTTTCGAGGTTCTGGCGGGAACCGAGGTAGCGTTCGGTGGTGAGGATGGAGGCGTGGCCGAGGAGGAATTGGATCTGTTCGAGGTCGCCGCCGGCGGCGCGACAGAGTTTGGCGCAGGTGCGACGGAGGTCGTGGGGAGCGAGATCTGGGAAGCCGAGGGGGGCGGCGTGGGCGCGGACGATTTGCCAGATGGAGCGCTCCGTGAGGGGGGCGGGCGAGAGTTTTCCCGATTTGCCGATGGCTCGGAAAAGGGAACCCGAGGAGACAGGCGCGGCCGCGATCCACGAATCGATCATCCCTTTTACCCAGGCGGGAATGGGAACCGTGCGCAGGCGGTTACCCTTGCCAAGGAGGTCGGGGATGACCCAGCGGCCTTCGCGGAGTTGTATGTCCGTGGACTGGAGGGCGGCTACTTCCGCCCGGCGGAGGGCGCAGCCGACTAGGAGAGCGAGGATGGCACAGTCGCGTTTGCCGCGCGTCGTGGAGGGATCGGGGGACTGGAGCAACCGGCGCGCCTGGTCGGCAGTGAGCCAGTTCCCTGCCCTGATTCCCTGCTGGCGGATTCCGGGCGTGGCATTGATGTGAGCGGCGGTTCCAGGCGGCAGAATTCCGTGCGCCTCGGCTTCATTGGTGAGACGCCGCACAGCCGCGAGGTTGACGTTGATGGAGGACGGGGCGAGGGCGCGCCGTTGGAGCTCGGCGCGCCAGGATTGGAGGAGGGTTCTGTCGAAAGTCGGGCGTCCTGCGGCGGTGTACCACTCAAAGAAGCTGTGGAGAGAATGGCGATAGGCGCGACGGGTGTGAGCAGAGGAGAGAGCGGATAGGACGAGTTCGGTGAGAGCGGCAAAGCCTGGGACGGGCAGAGCGCTCACAGCTGCTCCTTGAAGGGGAGTTGCAGTTGGTAGGGGGCCGTGGGGTGCTGCTCGCGCCACAGACGGCGGAAGGGCCGGGGCATCCAGGACTCAAGCGAGGCGAGACGATGGATGCGGGCGTGGCAAGCTGCACACAAAGTGACCAGCCAGGCGGGGCGGTTGGTACCGGGCCGGCGGTGATGCACGATGAGGCGGTGCGTGGAGCGACAGACACGGCAGGACTGGTCGTCACGGAGAAGTACCTGTGTGCGATGACCGCCGAAGCGAGTAGTGGAATGAGCGGCACGGCGGTAGCAAGGGCGGCAGAGGCCGGCAGCGATGGCGCGGGAACCGCAGGTGCACAGCACGAGTCGATTATATCCGATAAGAGACATTCTCGGAAGTGATAAGTGATGATCCGGTAGCTCTATGTGGCACGATTGTGACAGAACACATACAGATGCTACCCTGGGGCAATATGCCCCGACGGCCCCAGTGGTTTCTACAAGTTCCGCAGGCTTTGGCCGCGTTGGCGGAGTTCCCTGCCCCGGTCGTGGATCGGTCCGGGCTGGAGACTTTGCTGAGTGTGGGCCGTCGGGATGCCATCCGGCTGATGCACCGGCTGGGTGGCTATCAGAGTGGTGGCGCCTTCGTTATTGGGAAAGAAGACTTGCGGCGGGCGTTGGGGGCCATCGCCGAGGGTGACACGTGGCAGTGGGAGGTCCGGCGGCGCGAGAAGGTCGCCGAACGGTTGTCGGAGATGCGTCAGGATTGGGCCGGCCGCCAGGTGGTGATTCCGGTAGCGCAGGAGGGATTGCCGGACACGATACGACTGGCACCACAGCGGCTGGAGGTGACGTTCAAAGACGCGCTCGATCTGTTGGGACAGTTGGTTCGCCTGACTCAGGCAATGAGTAGCGACTACGAGGGTTTCGAGCGACTCTTGGACCATGATGCTTTAAATACCCCTACGCTTTAGATACGGCAGGGGCATTTGATTGGGCTGATGGTTTAGAAGACAGAAGGCGGACGCCTCCTCCTCGCTTCTTTGCCACCATATCCAGACCGGCGGCGCGGCGGCGGTCGAGAATCGATTCGAAGTTGTAGACGCGGTAGACCGTCGGCTCATTGGTGTCGGGATTGTGGCGGCGGAGGATTTCGATGGAGAGCTTCAGCTGCAGTGACTTCAGATTGAGCTGAACGGTACGCTCGGAGAGGCCGGTGCGGGCCATGATCCAGCGGTTTCCTACAGCCACGTCCTGGAACGCCCCCTGCCCCTCAGCGGCGTTACAGAGGGCGGAAAAGATGATCTGCTCCGCCATGGTGTGTCCGTCTTGAGCGAGAACGGCCGCTTTCACGCGGGCGTTCTGCAAAGGTTGGAAGCGGCGGGCGATTTGGGGGCTAGCCGTTTTAATAACGGGAGCTGCTTTAAATACGACAGGGGCTTCTAAAAGGACCAGCGAATCAAAATGGTGAGGCGCAGCTAGAACGGTAGGGGTAGAAGATGCCCCAGCCGTATCCTTATTAATAGCCGGCACGCTGGGTGAATTTGATACGGGAGGGGCATCGTATACGGATGCGCTAACTTCTGGCTCGGGCGGGGCATCGTCGGACACTCGTTCCGGATGCGCCGGGGGTTCTGCTACGGGAGGGGCTTTGGAAGCGGTTTCCCGCTCCACGCGATCCAACACTTGCACCGCTTCGTCAGCCGTACGCGTGAGAAACGTGCAGAAGCCCGACATCCCGGGCGTGTCGGCAAGTTCGGCCAGACTGATGGGCTCAAGCTTGGACTTGCGCCTCGAGCGTGCGCTGTTGGCTGTCATTCAACTGGTCCTTCAAATGGTTCAGAAGCTCTAAAGTCACGGCGGTATAGTCTTCGGCCGCTTTGCACTTCGGATCGTAATCGGCCAGGAACTGCCGCGCCCGGGTGGCTTTCGGAACGGTGGAATCGGTGCGTATGGCGGACAAGAGCGGAATGCCGTATTCGGCTGCCATCGACGCGAGGCTTTCGAGGATGACCTCGGTCATCTGGAGGCGACGGTCCACCTGGACCGGAAGAACAGCCACGGGCCGGATATTCACCTTAAACAAGCGGTTGAGTGTGGCCGTGGTCTGTATGGCCGCATAGGCACCCTGCAGACTGAGCGGATCCATCGTCAACGGAATCACCAATTGCTGCGCGTACATCAGGGCACAGCTTTGGAGCAGGGAAATGGCAGGCGGGCAATCGATGACGACGACGTCGTAAGCGGCTTCCACCGGCGCCAAGAGAACCTGGAAGATCAATTCCCGGCCGGTGCGGGGAGTGAGAATTCCTTCTACGTCCTGTGTTTCCCGATTGCTGCAAACCACATCGATGTTCGGGTGCGCCGCCATCACGCAATCTTTGAACCGGTAGTTGGAAATGACGAAATGGTAGAGGAAATTAGTGGCCTTCAGCCCCAGCGACGCACCGACGGAACCCTGTGGATCGATGTCGATGAGCAAGACCTTCAAGCCGAGCTCGGCAAAGCACCGCGAGAGGCTAAGGGAGGTCGTGGTTTTAGCCACCCCGCCTTTCTGGTTGGCCACCACGATGCGAATCACTTGCTTTCCTCCTGCAGGATGTTCCGAACCGCATCGACATCTGCCATCTTCCACAGGTAGTAGCCATTGGAAGCATCTACTTCCGGGGGCGTGATCTTACCGCTTTTCACCCAGTTGTGCAGTGTACGCTTGCTGATGCCGAGCATCAGCGCGACTTTCGCGGAGGTGAGGTAGGATTGTTCTCGCCGTGAGCGTACAGGCATGCCGTTTCCGGTATGACTCTACTCTAACCGTGATGGCGGAGCGGGTCAAGCAAAAAAGGCGCAAAGTGTGCACATTGTGGCAAAGTGGGAAACAGGGGGCATTATCCCTCTTCGTTCACCAGGACGGAGTGACGGGGCGGGTCGAGAATCCCGGACACGCTCTTGAGGAGAGCTTTCTCTCGTTCCAGGGCCGACTGTCGCTGCACGATCAACAAACGCTCGAGAATAACACCACGGTAGAGACCGGACATTCCCTGCGAAATAGCTTGCAGCCGTTGCAGCAATTCCGGGTTACCCTCACCGGTGGCGCACAGGCGCGGCAGGCAAGCGAGCGCGGTCCCTCGCTGCTCCAGAAGAGAAGCGAGTGTCGCAACATCGCCCGGATCGGCGATGCGAAGCTTTGCGTCCAACGCTTCCACCTTTTCGACGAGCGTCCTCATCAGTTTTGCGTGCTCTTTCCGTAGAGAACCAGATTCAGGCTCTGAATACTGGCGTCTATGACCTTCTGCTGACTCTCCATCTGGGCGAGGAGAGAATCGGCGGCAATCAGTTTCGCCGCGAGACCGGCCTGCATGAGGTTCACCTGATCGGTCTGTTTTGCAATTTGATCGCTCAAACGGGTATCGGTAGCGGTGTATTGGTCCTGCTGGAGCTTGGCCAAACCAGTGATCGGATCGCTAATCTGCGTGAAAATAGAACTGATACCGCCGAGTCCCGCGCTCGCGCTACCGAGGAAAGAGAACACGTCATTCAGATTCGAATCGGGCAACGCGTCGAAAGTTCCCTGCTTGAAGGAAGCCTTCCCGGTGCTGTCAAATTCGATACCAAGGTCAGCCAAAGTTGCGATCCCACCGGAGCCGGTATAGTTGGCCAACTGGCGGAGGCTGCTCTGCGCCTGCCGTACCAGCGAATCACCCGACAGCAGGCCCGCGTTTTCACCGATCTGGGCATTCACCAGGCTCGCCACCGCATTGTAGTTTGTAACCAGATCCTGAAGTGCGTTGGAGATGCCCGTTCTATCTGTCCCCAGGCTGACATCGACACTCTCGCCCAAGGCCGTCGTTCCAGAGAAGTTCAACACAACACCGGGTATGAGGTCACTCACTTGTGTCGATGCGCGCTTCACCAGAGCCCCGTTCATAGTGAATACCGTGTCGGAGCCCTGGTTGAGATGCTTAATCAAGTCAACCGGCGTAGTACCATCCGGATTGTCTACCAAACTGAGCGTCTTCGCCCCGGGATTGTTGGCGCTTACCGAAAGATAGCTCTCAGTGTCGCTTACGGTCAGAATAGTCGCGGTGACGTCCAGTCCCGAATTGTTGATTGCGTCCCGAAGACCCGCCAGCGTATTGTTTTGGCTGATGTCGAGCGTTTTCGAAGTAGACCCTACAGTCAACTTGATTGTCGCCGGCGTTGTCGCTACGGCAGTGCTGCTGGCATCGGGATAGGACAATACGGACGTTTCAGAAGCGACCTTGGCCAAGGATTTAATGTCTGTGATGGTGTACGTGGCTGTCGAACTGGCGCCAGAATTCGTTGCTGTCACTTTGCTGGTATCGGAACTCGAAGCGACAAGGGACTTCTTGGAGGCCAAGCTACCCAAACTCTTGAGGCTGGAAGCCAGCTTATCCGCCGCCGTCGAGAGATTTCCCACCAGCATTTTCTTCTGAACCAAGTCAGTCTGCTGGTTCTGAAGAGCCTTAATCGGGATGGTGGCAATCGACACGGCGCGGTCCATGATCGACTGAAAATCAGACGAATATATGCTGATTCCGGTAAATGTGAGTGGCGTGAGGCTCATCGGGACTCCCCCATACTCAGATCGTCCAAGAACTTGCTTCTCTTTAGTTCTTCTTGGTGGAACCTCCCCTGTTTACGCTCAAACCCACGTTTTCGCTGACCTTGGGTTCCATCGGAAAAAGAACGCGGCACATCGTGCCTGATCGTAAAATATGGATCTTTTCATGGGTTTGCCGCTAAATCCTACGTGCTTGCCAGGAAAACGCCCTCCACTATCCCGCTCGCCAGACGCAGAAAGACCCTTCAAAGCCCCTCCAGACACTCTTACGCTCAAGTACACACGGACATCCTACTGATGCCATTGGATTTAACTCGTCCTTACGGTGAAACACACACACTTTACGATGAAGCTCACACCATCAAATTCGCAATAAAACGACGTAAGTCGATTATTATCATATACTTCACCACTAGCGAACCACTCATGACCGGATTCTGCATGGTAATGGTTCTTAAACAACCATGGTCTAAACATGGGTTCTGGAAGTGGAATTCATGGGTCTGATCGTAAAGTCTTGTGCTTCATCGTAAAGCAGTGGCGGTAGACTAGGCGCGGAGTGTACAACAGGATTTTCGGCAATGCTGTCATGAAGCGTAAACAGAACCCCCACCTCAGCATGCTGAATCTTTCCGTCGAGGAAGAGAACTTTGGTGCGATCCCATTTGCCGTGCTGGAACGCCGGGTGGGAAAGGCCGTCAGCAAGATAGAAATCGAAGGCATCAAGGTGCTGCCGGATGGCACCGAGCGCAGGGTTGTCTGGCAAGTCCAAGGCAATAGTGAACTCGGTCTTCCGACGGAGCAGGATCTCGACATCTTCGTCGCCCTTGGTGTGCTCACCTTTCGCAATAATTTTGCTAAAACAGTATCCTTCACCGGGCGCGAGATCGGCAAGTTGTTGAATATAGGCTCGGTACACGGCAAATTCTACAAGCGGTTGAAGATTGCCATGGACCGCTTTATTGCCTTGCGCTTCCGCGCTTTAACCGCCACTGACCGGCAGGAAGAGGTGAAATGGCTGAACGTCTTCCAAGAAGCAAGTTTTCTGTTAGACCGCACTTCGGGACGCTGTATAGGCTCAGTGACCTGGACGGACAAGGTAATCCGGTCGATGGATAGTGGGTTCTTCCGCCTGCTCGATGCCGGCCGCTACATGGAGCTGGACGGAATTACGGCCAAGCACTTGTACCGGTTCCTCACCGTTGCTTTTGAAAAGTCGGATCTGGTGGTGATTGACGCGCGCAAACTCGCGACCGAGCATTTGGGCATAGTCAATCTGCCGAAATACTTCTCGCGGCTTCTGCAGACCCTGGAACCGGCTTTTGATCAACTGGTGACCATCCAGGTAATCACTTCCTATCACGTAGTTTCCACCGAAGATTGGAAAGTAGCGTTGCACCGGCACCCCAGTTATGTGCCTGAGCGTAAACACTTGCTGTTACTGGCACCGGAATCGGACGAAGCGCGCCGGCTGGCGGCCCAGACACTGCTCGAAGTCGCCGGATTGCCACCGCGGTTGGCGGCGCAATACTGCCAGACAGCAACGACGCACGAAGAGATGTATCGAGTGGAGCGGGCGGGTCGAGTGCTCGAGTCGATGAAGGAAGAGGGTGTTTCGCCCCTTGTGAGCGTCAGTTATGTGCGCGATGCCTTGGATAGCGGGTTGCAGTCGGCCGAGGGGCGCGACCTTCTGGACTGGGGTGAGATCGCTGTAGACATCTGCCGGGAGAAGAAGAGGGCAGGGCAGTCGCTGCGGAATCCCGCCGGTTTTGTGGTGAAGATCCTGAAGGATGCCGAGGCGCGACGCCGCCTGGTAGATCCGGATCACGAAGACGCCTACCGGCAAAACTTCCGTCATCGGGAAGAGGCGGCGCTGCGGCAATACCAACTGCAGGAAGAGCGGAGTCTGATTCTGGAATACGAGCGGTTCCGGCTGCAATCGGCCGTCGACACCTTTCGTGAGCTGCCGGAGGACAAGAAGAGTCTTCTGAAGCGGGACAAACTGGAAGTCCTCAGTCAGCAGGAGCGCTACCAGCGCATGTCTCCGCAATTGCGGGAACAGGAAGTGGAAAATCTCATTCTGCAGGAGATTGCCAGGCAGGAGGCTCCGGCTTTTGAGAAGTGGCGTCTGCGGCGCAAGGCGGCACAGATCATCCTTCCGTTAACGATGGAAGAGCTTCACGCTTAGGACGCTGAACAGCGGCAGATTTTATGGGATTGGATCGTGTTCCGAAGTGGGGCGCGGCAGTCCCTTCGCCAGTACTTGCCCAAGAAACTGGCGGTTGTGCGGGGTATCGGGAATGAGCGTAAATCCGTCGGGACCGTTGACTGTTTCCCCATAATCCAATTGCGAAAGGAATGGCCGCAGATCGGCCCAGTGGACGTAGAGCGAATCGCCTTCCGTCCAATTCCAGGCGGGCTGAGGTCTTGACGCCAGTAAACGTGGCGACAGCAATACCTCAGCGTGACCATCAAAGGCTCGCAGCGTGGTGAAGGCGAAATCTTCACGCCATAACTTTTGCCGTGGACTGCCGGCGAAGATGAGGTCGTCTACGGGCAGGATATCAGGGCGATTCAGAGGATGGTACGGATTGTTGACGGCGAAGTGGTAGACATCCTCCAAACTTGTCAGAACCCACAACACGCTCCCCGGAACCAGGCGAGGTTTCAGATCCCCGATGCGCCGCTCCGCGGCTTCGACGGTATTGGTGGCGTGGGAACGTAACTGCACAACTGCGGATAACGACACGGCAACCAGACAGGCGGCTACAGCGATCCGTAGAGGCCGCACCGTTTCCTGGCTGAGCGCTCCGGCGAGGCTGAGCGCCACGAAGGGCAGCAAGCCGATAAAGCGCTCCGGCGCTCCAGTTTCAAACAGCACGAGGGCAAAAAAGAACACTACCGCGGCTGCTGTGGCGAACATCGCCAGGATCTGGCGGCCGGTCTTCTGGCGGAACAAGCGAATGATCATCCAGGCTGCCAAGGTGTAGAACGCCACGATTTTGATGAGCGACAGACGAACCAGGTCGAAGAGAGTAACCTGCGCGTAGGGATCGTGGAAGAGGTAGCGTTTGAAGAGAATGCCATCGGTCCCCATATCGAGGAAGGTGCGGGGGAAGCCGAAGAAGAAGCGCAGCAGGTTGCGATTTTGTCCCAGTGCGTTTTGCGCATCGACGATCCAGTTTTTGACATCGGCGACGCTGCTGAAGCCATGGAGGCGGATGGCCCAGGCGTAAGCGGCGGCGAGCGGAATTACGGTAGCGGCGGTGAGCAGAACGCTGAAGAGAAGCCGCTGCCGGCAGTCGGGACGACGCCAAAACTGGGGGCTTCCGCGCCACACCAGGGCACCCATGACGATGGCTGGCGCAATGAGGCAGAACGGAAGCCAGATGAGCATCGCGGCGCAGAGAGAGAGGCCAGCCCAAACGGCATAGCGCAGCGGAAGTTCTCTCTCCACAGCGCTGAGGCAGAGACACAAAGCGAGCGAAGCAAAGCCGAGCGCGGCGGGATAGCATGAGCCCTGAAATAGATTGAGGAAGGTATTGCAGCATATCAGCGACAGGGCGGTTACCGTGGAGATCCAGAAGGACCTGGAAGCGAACCAGGCGAGCCCAAAAAGAGATAGGGCGGCGAGGAAGGATAGGGTGGAACTGAGAAGGGCGAAGGCGAAACTGACCGAGACTCGTTCGTCACCCTGGAACCAGGAGAGTGGCATCATCTGCGAAAGGGAGTTGGCTGCCGGGCGCCAGAAAAGATGACCGAAATCCCACAATTGAACGGGGTTAATTCTGCCGTGACGCGCCGAGACAATCTGTCCCACATAGAGGTAAGTGTCACCCCAGTACTGGCAACTGGTGAGCAGGAGAAGAGCTGCGTAGATGCCTGCTACGACCAGCAGGTACCGGCTGCGGAAGGCGTCGCCGGCGCCGATCTCAGTGTTAGGCGTCATGGGTAGATAGTAGCTCCTCATAGAAACCGGACATGCGATGAATGGCTGCTTCCATGGACAGGTTCTGCGCGGCGTGGAGCATGGCGGCGTCGGCCAAGCGATGCCGCAGTTCAGGCTGCCGGGCGAGCGTCAGGAGATGGCTGGTAAGGGCCGCCTGGTCACCCACGGGGAAGAGAAGACCGCGGACGCCATCCTCGATCAATTCGGGCGTCCCTCCCACTGCCGAACCGACGGCGCAGCAACCGCAGGCCATGGCTTCGAGGAGTGCGTTCGAGAAGGCCTCGGATTCCGAAGCAAGTACAAAGATATCGATGGCGTGCAGCCAGTAAGGGACATCTTGTGTGGCTGGTTCAAAGACCACCCGTGGCGCGACGCCGAGTTCATTGGCGAGGGATGTCAGCCGCGGCAATTCGGGTCCGCTGCCGGCGATGAGCAACTTCGCCTGCGGCGCCATCACCGAGACCTCGGCGAACGAACGAATCAGCAGATCGATCCGTTTCTCCGGACGCAGGGCGGAGATACAACCGATCACAAGGTCCTCAGAGCGGAATGCCGGCGGCACAACGCGTGGGCCGGGATGGAAGACAGCCGTATCGATGCCGTTGTAGGAGAGAAACAGCTTCTTTTCTGGAACTGACTCATCGGTGGCGAGATGCGTCCACATCGCCTTGCAGTTCACCACCACGCGATGGCAGAGACGGTCGTTCATCCGCAACAGGCGTCGCCGGCCGGGGTTCACCAGGGTGCGGTAAGACAGCTGGCTGTTGATGACGACGGGAACACCGGCTAGCCGCGCCCAGGGCGGCGTGAAGATACTAAGCGGGACATCGAAGGATTGCACGAGGCGGATGCGATGACGCCGGATGTAATCGAGCAGCACAAGGCCCCCTTTGAGAGGGGCTGTTGAGAGAAACGACGGGACGGGCAGGTGGAGCAGCGGGACTCCGGCGGCCTCGAGTTCATGGCGGCGGATCCCTTCGGGCTGAAAGAAGGCGACGTGGGGCTGAAAGACAGAGCGGTCCAGACCGATGGCCAGCTTCGTGAGATCGCGCTCGCATCCGCCAAGATTGAGTTCTCGGACGAGTAGCAGAATGGGCCAAGGGTGGCGCAACATTCAGGATACCGGAGGGTGTACAGAAGCGAGCATTTCGAGAAACGCGCTCACGCGGCGGGAGCCGTCGAATTGCTCCTCAAACCAGGAGTTGGGCGCCACCGGATCGGTGGACAAGCGGAGGAACGCAAGGAACCGTTCATCCACTTCGGCGGGAGCAGTTCCATCGGACAGAATCAGATGGGGAGTGCCGCTTTGGCGCAGGATGCGCGCCGAAGGCGAGTTCTGAGAGGTGATGGCAAGAACGGGCCGGCCGACGAGAATGTACTCGAAGAGTTTAGCCGGCACCTGCAGTCCCTCCTTCCAATCCAACAAGAGGTGAAAATCGGAATTCCAGGGAATCTCCTTGCTGGGAATTTGTCCGGTGGCCTCCACACAGCCCTTTTCCACGAGGCCATCAAACACCGCCTGATCGGGAATGGAATCGTAATTCATTTCGCCGATGAATCGGAGGCGAAACCGCGCCGGATCCAGCAGGCGGCGATCGATCAAGCGGGTGAGAGAATTGAGGAGCAGACCGGGGTTGCGGCCATGATACATGGCTCCAGTGTGCGACATCACCTGGAAGGGACGAGAGGGGATTGGCTCGGCCTGTATAGTCTCGTCGGGATCGAAGCCGTTCCAGAGATGGGCGATCTTGTGGGCTGCCTGGGGATAGCGTTCGCGCCACAGGGCGGCCACGACGTCGGTGTTGGCGAGCAGCAAGTCGGCCCAGCGGACGACGCGATTTTCGATCCACTGATCGACCGCGGGAGAGAAATGGCAGAAGTGGTGGGGGAGTTCTCGCAGCGCATTTCGGCGCGTCGGCGCCTGGGCATAGGGATCGCGGAAATCGGCGATCCAGCGGACAGGGTATTTCTGCCGTAGCCGCAGCGCGGCGAGGTGAGTGCTCACCGGGGGAAAGGTAGAGAACACAGACCACTCGCTAGGCGAGTCGCGGATGATGGCTTCGGCTCGCCGGTACATGTTATACGAGCAGATCACCGAATCTTCGAAGGGAAAGAAGAACTTCCGCAACGTCATGTGGGCGATGCCGGCGAGGGAGGTTTTGCGCAGCGGAGAGGCGGGATCAGGCGTGTAGTGAACGCCGGGAACGGCGACGGGCTGTGGAGTGGTAGTAACTACCTCCACGCGATGACCCAAACGCCGCAGATATTTGACAAAGTGAAACGGGCGTCGCGCTCCGATGGCCTGAGAAGGGGGATAGTGGAAGGCGAGGAATAGGAAGTTCATGCCACGGGCTTTGAGGCCCAGCCATACCAAACATGAAGTATCTCATAAGGACTACGGGTTGCCGCCGCGGGACAAGCCCGGTGATGATGGAGCCTGGATGCGCATTGCCTATCTGATCAGCCAGGTCCCGGCGATCAATCACACTTACATCCTGGGCGAGATTCAGGGTCTGCGGAAGCACGGTGTTGCGGTGGATACCATTAGCATCAACGCGCCAGACCGACCGCTCTCGGAATTGAACGACGCAGAGAAGGCCGAACAGGCGGGCACGTTCTATGTCAAACAACGCGGAGCAGTCGCCACGGCGGTGGCTCACCTGAGTCTGCTGTTGCGGGCACCGCTACGATACCTGGGTGGCTTGGCCTTCGCCCTCCGCATGAGTGGCTTCACTCCGGGTGAGGTCCCACGGTGGCTGCTCTTCTTTGTGCAGGCGGTGCTGGTGGGGCAGCAGGTGGGGAGGCTTGGGTTGAACCGGCTCCATGTTCATTACGCTTCGTCGGTGGGTCTGCTGGTGGGAAGGGTGTTCCCCATTCGGGTGTCGCATACCATTCACGGGTCGGGGGAGTTTGAAAATCCGCGAGCGTTCCGTTTGCGCGAGAAGACTCACTACGCTCAGATGATCTGTACCATCAGCCGCTTTGGGAGAAGCCAGGTATGGCGCTTTTCGGATCCGGAGGACTGGGGGAAAGTGGAAGTCTGCCCGCTGGGTGTGGACGTGCGGCGATTTCAACAGCTTGAACGGCGGAGCCGCGAAGACGACGTTTTCGAGTTGATTACGGTGGGACAGCTGGCGCCGGCCAAGGGGCAGCACATCATGGTGGAAGCGGTAAGCCTGCTGCGGCGGCGCGGTATGCCGGTGCGGCTGCGGTTGGTAGGCGACGGGGGGATGCGGCGGTCTCTGGAAGAGCAGGCGAGGCGGCTGGGCGTGGAAACCGATGTGGTGTTCGCAGGCTTCCGGAATAACTCGCAACTGGCCGATCTCTATCGCGATGCGGACGTGTTCGTGATGTCGAGTTTCGCCGAAGGATTGCCCGTGGCGATGATGGAGGCGATGGCGATGGGTCTGCCGTGCATAGCGAGCCGCATCACAGGAATTCCGGAACTGGTTGTCGACGGGGAGACTGGCATCCTGGTGACTCCGTCGGATGCGGGCGAACTGGCCGCGGCGGTGGAGCGTCTCCGCAACGACCGGGAACTGCGGCTGCAGATGGGCGAAGCCGGCCGGCGGAAGGTGGAGCGGGAATACAACATCGAGACCAACACGGCGCGGCTGGCAGAAATATTGCGCCAGCATGAGTGCACGGGCCCGGCTTAATCGAACAACTGTCTTGCGTGGGGCTGAGGGCGGGGAGTTTTCAAGCCGAGGCCGCGCACGATCGTCTCAAGATCGCGGCTTTGACACCGGGCAAGGAGCGATCGCAAGTCCTTCTCGTTCGCCACCACATGAAAATCCTTCGACGGTGCGAAGTAGACCAGCGTGCGCTTACCGGCGCCGACAAGATTCAGCACGTTTTGCAGTGTTCCGTTGCTTTTTGCGTCCCAGAGCATCATGCCGCATCCGGCCTCGTGTGCCATGACATTGCGTTCTCTTCCGCTCGGGGGCAGAACGTGGCGCACCGGCCATGTGCCGACGTTATTGCGGCATTCCTCCATGCAAAACACGGTTACGTTGCGGTAGTCGTGCCTGGCGAGATACGTTTGCACGGCCTTGTCCGCGCCGTTGGCGTCACCAATGAGGATCGTATTGCCGCGCTTCCTGAAGTCGTCCAGCCGGTCGCGAATGACCGCGTTCAAATTGGAGATCCCGATTGATCCGCCGATGAAAATATTCATGCTGCGCCTAGCCTAGACTAGCAGCCCGTGGTGCAACGCCGTGTGCCGGAAAAATTGGTACAGGCAC
>JBDTMC010000019.1:0-34844 GCA_039934475.1 Bryobacteraceae bacterium
ATGGAGACCCCAAAGGTGTGTGAACCCGTATCGGGAGTCGTCTTCAGCTGCCAACCGGAGGAATTATCCGACTTGGCGATGATCTGGCCGTCGTCTGGAGGATTAGCCGCGGCGTTGATCCATGCGCTCCACGTCATGCTGCCGGTCAATTGCAACGACGCTGGATTACCGAGGTCGACGTAGCTGCTTGTCCCGTTAAAGGACAAAGCGTTGCCGTACTTCCCTGCGGTGGACCAGGTTGCGCCGACCATCGTTCCCGTCACGCCGTTCCCGGAGGCATCAGTCAACGTTGTGCCGGCGCCCTCATTGAATCCATAAGCGGCTACCAGTCCTGAGATGACAGCGAGAGTAGTGCCTGAGGCCACATTCGAATACGGACTCAGGTTCCCCGCCGCGTCTGCGGCCCGAACCCGGTAGCTGTACGACGTATTCGGGCTCAGGCCGGTGTCGTTGTACGAAGTTCCGGCCGGGGCGGCCACTTGCGTGAACACCGAGCATGCGGTGCCCTGGCAACGTTCAAGACGATATCCGGCTACGCCCACATTGTCGGTAGATGCCGACCAGGAGAGATTGAGCTGTCCGCCACTGATCACCGTCGCGGTGAGGGTGGAAGGCGCCGACGGTGGCTGCGTATCCGGGGCCAAAGTGGTTGTTGACGCGATGTTAGAGTAGCCGCCCAAGTTGCCCGCGGCGTCCGTCGCCCGCACCCGATACGAATAGCTTGTCCCTGCGGTGAGTGCCGTGTCACTGGAGGAGGTTCCGGCAGGCGTAGCAATCTGCGCGAAGTTCGTGCAGGCCGCTCCGGCGCATCGTTCGAGGAGGTATGCGGTTACGCCAACATTGTCGGTAGCTGCAGCCCAGCCGAGATTGATTTGGGTTCCGCTCACCGCCGTCGCTGTCAGATTCAAAGGAGTTGACGGAGGCTGCGTGTCCGGCGCCAAAGTAGTTGTCGACGCGATACTGGAATAGCCGCTCGCGTTGCCTGCGCCATCCCTTGCCCGCACCCGATACGAGTAGCTGGCGCCTGCCGTAAGGCTTGGATCGCTGTAAGCTGTTCCGGTAGGGGCAGCAATCTGCGCGAAGTTGGTGCAGGCTGCTCCAGTGCATCGTTCGAGGAGGTAGGCGGTGACACCAACGTTGTCGGTGGATGCCGCCCAACCCAGATTGATTTGAGTTCCGCTCACCGCCGTCGCTGTCAGGTTTAGAGGGGTGGACGGAGGCTGCGTATCCGCGGGCGGATTCCCGACCGGAGTGTTCATGTCAGTGACAATCTGAGCGGCTGTCAGTGCGACGTTGTAGACGCGGACCTCATCGATCAAGCCGCTGAAGTACTGCCCATATATGCGATCTCCGCCGATCTGCAGCGGGTTGGCGGACGCAGTGATCGCGCCCGTCTTCGCCTTGGTGGAAACCTGAACACCGTTCAGATAGAACCGAATTGTGGACCCGTCGAAAGTTACGGCAATGTGCGACCATGCATTGGTCTGAAGGGCCGCGGTACCCGGCGAGACGGTAAACGTGCCGCCGATCAGTCCGCCACCCGAGGGGCGATTGTTGCCGGAGGTCGCTTCCAACGCATAATTGTCGTTGCCTTTGTAGACTACGTCCCTCCAAGCCGCGGTTACAGTGGTCGGATTCACCCAAGCTTCTAGAGTCATCGCGGAGGTGAGGCGCAGCGAGGGGGCATCGGCGATTGTGACCCAGGAATTGGAGCCGTTAAAAACGAGGGCGCTCCCATATTTTCCCGCGGTTGCCCACGTGGCGTTCGCAATCGCGCCGTTGTTGCCGGCGCCGGAAGAGTCTCCCACGGCGCCGCCTGCGCCTTCACTGAAGGCATACGCCGCCACCAGTCCGGGCGGCGACTGTGCGCTGAGGACGAATGGACTTGAGAGAATCAAGGCCGCAGCGGTAGCCGCGCGGCAATTTAGTAAGCGCCGGATCAACTCGGACATGGTGATTACCCTTCGGTCTTGTGTGCATTAAGTATAGTGCCGGGCAGTTACGACGTCGATAAACAACACTCCACACTGCACTGAATTAGGTTGAGTAGTTATAGTACGTGAGGCGCAATCTGCGATGATCTTTGGCCAGGCGCAATGGAGAGCGGCGGTCGGGCGCGGCGTGCCATTATCGTACTTCCCCCGCGCCCTCGTATACAATGGCTTCGTGAGATCGGCCGGCCAGTCTTCGGTGCGCATCTTGGTGAAATACGAGGAGGTTTCGTGTGGTTGCGTGAGATCCTTACTTCGGTTCTTGTGTTGGTATTAGCAGTCCCAGCCAATCTGTTTTCCCAACAGGCGACTCCGGCTTCCACGCCTCGTCAACAGGCCCCCACCCCGAATTCGCGGGGACTTCGGATTCTGGTGCTTCAGGGTCAAGATGCGGTGAACAGCTTGCCGTCTCGCACTGCGGCTAGCCCGGCCGTTCAGGTCTTGGACTATCTGGGTGAGCCGGTGGAGGGTGCCGACGTTGTTTTTGAAGTTCCCGCGGCCGGACCGAGCGGTTTCTTTGAGAATCAAAAAACTTCGATCGCGACTAAGACCGGTGCGCGCGGGCAGGCGGTCGCCCAGTTCATGCCGAACACCCTATCGGGGGCGTTCACGATCCGCGTAGTCGCGAAGCTAAACGATCAGACGTCGGAAGCGCTGATCAGACAGACCAACAGCACCAGTCTGGAAGCTGTTCGTTACGGCCCTGACAGTCGCCACTGGTACAAGAGTTGGAAGTTCTGGGCGGTAGTGCTCGCTGGGGCCGGAACTGGAGCCTACCTTGGATATAGGTCGACAACCTCGTCTCCGGCAAATCCCACGATTACTTTGACGCCCGGGCCTATTACGATCGGAGGGCGGTAGAGTGAACGTCAACCTCGCAGGTTTGATCTTAGTTTTCGCGGGAACGGCCAGCCAAGGGTTGGCGCAATGGGCCGATCCAAGCAGCGGAATCGTCTTCGATGCACCCACACAGTCGATTCGCCGGATTGCGGGTTTCCCCGGCGCCGCGTCTCTATCAAAGCCACTCGTGCAAAATCTTGATTGGGCCGTGATCGCTCCCAGTGGCAAGAGGGGCATCGCCGAAACTCAATCCGGTGACTTTGTGTGGTTGGAGGCTTCGGGAGACGAGTTCTCCGCGACGCGCGTGGTGGCGCCCGGTGCGGGTCCCTTTCTAGCTCGCTGGAATGCAGCTTCGAACGCAGTTAGAATTTACTCTGCCGCGTGTTCCTGCTTCTTTACGGTAACCTTGCACTCCGGCCAACCAGTGCTTACTGGTCAGACACAGATTCTGGATACGGCTAGCGGTACCGTGCAAGACTTCTCCTGGAAGCAGTCGATAACCTTGGTTGCCACCGACGCCGGGCTCTACCGGATGGGAATCTCTTCGTCGCAACTCCTGAAGTCCGCGGATTCGGGCGTAACTTATCTATTGGAAGAATCGGGGCGGGTGTGGGCCACTCGCGGCGCCACCGGCGAAATTCTGGAAGTGGTCCAGCGGCGCGGCGAATATGGGGAGCTTCGGCTGGTCACCGCCGATCCCGCGGCGCTTTCAGACGTGGCGTCCATCGTTACTTCTGGAAACAGCATTCTGGCTGCCGACCGCAAGACTCAGCGGATTCGTCAGATCGGCCTCACGAGCGGCGTCGTGGAGCAATCCTGGGATTTGGATGCGGTTCCTGGCCGCATGACCTCCATCGGGGCTCGCCCCGTGTGGATTGTTCACGAGCGTTCGAAGGCTCAAGACCCGATGTTGATTCTGGACGCTAGTAACGCGCCTCGTGTGTACTTCATTCCTGGCGGGGGTGAACAGTAATGGGTTCACTTTCCCGGTTACTCCTGTTGGCGCTAACGGCGCTTCCGTTTGCCGCTCAGGCACAGGCTCCGTTCGTCCTTCGCGCGCAACAAGGTGACAACCTTACTCAAGTGGCCAACGGATCGACTGTCACGTTCAGTTCGTCGTCTCCCGGGACGCCCCGCACCATCCAGATTCTGGTGACTTATAGCGGCACCGGTTCAGTAACTTTCCCCTCTGGTATTTCCACGTTGGGATCTCCAGCCTTCACGGCGCAATTGACATCGGGCAATGGTGCACTGACACCATTCCAGACGGCAACAGTCGAGGTCGTCTACACGCCGACCGGAACCGATTCGGTATCGGGCGAACTGGATATTGGCTACCTGGAAGTGTCGTCCTCGGGCGCCCAGGCGCAGCGGGGACTTTTGACACTCGGTTTGTCGGGCGGCGTGCCGGTTTATTCGCTATCATACAGCACAAGCTCAGGCGGAAACGTGACCGCGCTTGCGCCCGGTGGCACACTGCTCTTCCCGGATACTCTGGTCAATACTACGACCGTGGTGCCGGTTTCGGTTGTGAACTTGGGCGGCAGCGCGGGCAAAGTAGTTTCGGTGTCACTATCGGGAGGAACATTTGCAATCGCCGGCCTGCCAGCCCTTCCGCTGACTCTAAGTCCAGCCGCCGCCCTTGCCTTTCAACTCACCTATTTGCCGCGCCAGACCGGAGGCGGTACTGCCACTCTTACCATCGGACTCGATGGCGGAGTTACTCAGCAGTACCAACTGCAGGGGCTGAGTATCGTGTCTCAGGTGGCGTATGAAATCGTCCAGACGACTGGTGCGATTCCGCTCCCGGCGGGCCAACAGATCCAGTTCCCTGAAACGGCTTCCGGCTCCAGCAGTCAGTTCCAGATTCGACTTACGAACACTTCTTCGACAGATTTCGTCCTCAGCGGCGCAACCACGACGGGTGCTCCATTTGGCTTCACGAACTTGCCACTCTTGCCCGCTACGCTGGCGCCTGCAGCGTCGGTTACTCTCGGAGCGTCGTTTGCCCCGCTCCAGGTAGGACAGTTCAGCGGGTCCATCCGTATCGGGTCAGACACGTTTCCCGTCGCGGGTACCGGCACAGGCTTGCCGGGTTACACCCTTACCGGCCCAACCCAGGTCGCCGCACTTGACCAACCTGCCGTGACGCTCACTCTCAGCCAGGCATATCCTGTGAATTTGACTGGCGTTCTAACCTTGGCCGTCGCATCGGATTACGCCCCCGATCCGGCCGTCCAGTTTAGTTCCGGCGGCCGTACCGTGGCTTTTACGATCGCGGCAAATTCGACCGCGGCGGTATTCTCGAACGGCAGCAGCACAGTGCGTTTGCAAACCGGGAGTGTCGCCAGCGCTTTCACCTTGACGCCAAGTTTTGCCACGGAGCAGGGAGTGGATGTTACGCCAGCCTCACCGACAACGCTGAAGTTCGCCATGCCCGCTTCGGCCCCCAGTCTGCTCGGCGTTCAAGTGGCTTCTCAAACCAACACCGGCCTGACATTGCGGCTGTTGGGAGTTGCCACCACCCGATCGCTAACCAGTACAACCATTCGATTTACGGGTGCGACAGGATTCAATCTTCCCAACCTGAACTTCACGCTGGACCTTACTGGGCCTTCCTCGTTGTGGTTTAATTCCGCGGCTTCGCAGTCATTCGGCGGTCAGTTTACGCTGGATATCCCCTTCGTTCTGGCGACGTCGGACACGGGGACGGGGGCAACCGCACCGGTGCTGGCGCTGCAGTCGGTGAGTGCGACCATCAGCAATGCCTCGGGCGACTCAAATGCCACGAGCCTGACATTGCGATAGCCCGTGTTCTATTGCGTTCTTCTGTAAACCAGAAGGCCAATGGCAAGGCTTGAGACGACCGGAATCGCGATTTGAGCGACACGGCCCAAATTGCCAATTTTGGCGTTGCGAGGCACGAAGAGGACATCGCCTGGCATCAGGCGTACGTCTTCCGCCGGACCTTCCACGGCCTCTTTTAGATTGATGGGAATCTCTGCGCGGCGGGAGGAATTGGCGATCGGGCGGAGGATGCGCGCCTTCTTCGGGGCGGCGTCGGAGGTGTATCCTCCGGCCAGGCTCAATACCTGGAGGGCGCTAATCGTCTCCTTTTCGCCGAGTTCATAGCCACCCGGCTTCGTGACTTGGCCGGTCAAATAGACCAGTTCGGCGCGCTCCGCCGAAACCAGATCGTATGGCATCAGCAAGAGGTCCTCAGGCGGGTTGATGTCGCGCGTCAATGCATTCAGGGGAATCTCCACTGTCATGCCTTTTCCGGTGGCGTCCGCAACGGCATTGGGCAGCGGAATCGGACCCATCTCGTTGCGACGTGTCAAGCGGATTCGGCGGCTGGCATTGGGAGTGAGTGAGCCCACCAGGGTCAGCATCTCTACCAGGGTGCGACGTCCCTGTAACGGATAAATGCCTGGCGAGTTGAATGCCCCGATGAAGAACACGGGTTCGCTGCGGAACTGGACCAGTGTGACAAGTGCTTGCGGATTACGATAGAAAGCGCTTAGTCGGTTATTAAGCTCCGTCTGGAATTGCTCGACAGTCAGACCGGCGGCTTTGATCGAGTCGATGATCGGTAACACGATCTCGCCGTTCTGTTCAATGCGGAAGGTTCGCTCAGCCAAATCCTGATCGCCAAACCCGCGAATCTGTATCACGTCCCCGGTACCGAGGACATAGCTGGGCCGCAACGACTCTGCCATCGGCGGGATTTGAGCCGTGGATGTCTGACCTTGAGGGCGCCGCCCCGCGCCTTGCTGCGGAGTTGTAACTTGTGCCTGGCGGCCTTGCGCCCACGCTGCATTTGGGGCAATCAACAACATCGTCAGGATGACAGAGCAACTATCCCTTGGCGTGAGCACGAATTTCCCTCTCTATCGATCAGTGCAACTACGCCACGGACCGATCAATGGCGCACCATCGGCGTCACTTCCAGTAGCACGTCGGCTTCTATCGCCTGTCCGTTGCGAATGGCGGGTGAGAACACCCATCGAGCAAGGCTTTCCGAGATCGCTGCCGCGGAAACTTCATTGTTTTCGACGCTGATCGAGACCATCATACCGTCTTTCGTCAAGCGTGCCCGCACCCAAGTTCTGGCGGCTGTTGGGGGTACGGTTCCGGGGACATTCGCCCACACCATTTGCCGGGGGACCGGCGGCCGCATGAACACCCGCGTGCCGGGACTTACCGGAGTTGCATCACTATACCAAAGCACCCAGTTTGGAAGGCCGTTTGGTGGAGACAGCACGGTTGTGCATACAGGCCGATCGCGAAAGGCCATGTCGACCACAGGCGGCACCCGCCTGGCGTTGGGCCATTGTGGGACGCAAACTGTTTGCGTGTTCAGCGGCGCAATCGGGGCCGTCGTCCGCGATGGAATCGAGTTAGGTGAGACCGGAGACAAGGTCGGAGGTGTGGGCGCGTTAGCAGTAGGCGCTGCCGGCCCGTGACCGCCACGAATGGTAAGTCCTGGGACGGCAGGTCCGCCACCGCCACCGGTGGTCCCACCCGGCGGCCCTCCCGGGATGCCGCCTATTTGAACCGCATCCCGGCGCTCGCCCGCCAGCATCGGTGGCGGCGATTGGCTAGCGGGAGTCGCGGAGAGGATGGCCAGGTTCTTCGTCCCAACACCAATGCCATCGGAAGAAGTCGGCAGTTCAGGCGGTGGGGCGAACTCTGACTGATTGCTTGCTCCGGTGCCTCCCGGCGGCGGCGTGAACTTCTGCCCCGGCGGGCGCGTCAGCTTCGGATTGAGCACCGAGTCATTCGCCATGAGCGCCGGACTTTGCACAGCGGGCGCCGTTGGTATCTCCGGCAGCGGCAGGTCGGCACGTGCCGGGAGCGGGGAAGCCTTGGATTCTGGAGCCTGAAAACGCTTCGCCTCAGGTGGAGGGACACGAGGCGGCGAGGACAACCGTGGAGCCGCAATGCTGATGACGTTCATTGAGGGCACGACGGGTGGGGGCGCCGGAAGCGGTATATCCGTGTGGATGAACTGCTTGCGAGCCTCCGGACGGGCTGTTTCAGTAAAGGCAACCTGGTCGGTTTTGACGTCCGCTTTCGGTAGCTTGACCTGTCGGGTCTCCCCGGAATCCACGACAGGAAAGCGCTCCCCTTTTACAAACCAAATGATGCGGTACTTTCTGTTCTTGATCGCCTGGTTGTTTAGTTGAGCCGGAGGAATTGCCCGGCCAAGAGTCCACTCGTTCGGCAAGCCGCCAAGAATGAGGAACAACCCAAGATGGAACGCAACTGATAGGACGTACGGAACGGCGCGGATTATTTGTCCAGCGATCGGAGCGACCGCCAACCTCACTACGACCCGCACTGAGCCCTACGGTTTCTACACGCCGCCAACATCTGCCGAACTCCCCCTCGGAGTATTGTGACGCCGAAGGAGAGTTCTTAGTCAACTCTTACGACAATCCCACCATCCGCCGGCGATACAACAAGCCAAACCCGATCAGCGCCAACAGGTTCAAACCCAGTAGCGCCGTTGACGATGCCTCATCGGCGCGTACAACCTTCCGGATGCCCATGAATTCCTGGGGAGCAGCTGCGCATGGTCCGCCACCGCAGTTGGTGGCACTGCCGGCGATCGGTGTGAAGATGGCGAAGTTGGAGAACGTGCCTGCCGCGTAAGTATTCCCCATCGCCTGGTTAATCAAACCTTGTGCGGCATTGCGGTCCGTTGTGCTCAAGGTATTGAGAGCGCTTGGCGTGAAGACGCCCCAAATCGCGAAGGATACCTGGCCCAACTCGGTGGCATTTGCGGCGCTGAGGAGGCGGTTGATCAACCAGGCAGAGGCATTGTACCGTTGCGTCGCATCGGCATACACGCTACCCCATTTCGTACCGCCGAGTTGATCAATCGTCGTGACGTTCGCACTCCACGATTCGTTAACCCAGGTCTCGGCAGCAAAATCATCACAGATGATCTTGCTCGAAACACCGTTGATGTTGGCGGTGTACGGGTTAACGTATACGCCACCCAATACCACGTTCCCTGCGCTGGTCAACGTCATGTTGACGGTGTCCGCGTATGCGAACGGTACTGCAGCACACAAGGCTACAGTCGCCACAGCCTGCGTTAGATTCGAAATGAATCGCGCCATGAGCCCCCCTCAAACTTGGTAGACGCTCGACTAGTCATTGTAGTCTGACCGCGAGTATCTATTGAAACACCCTAATTCTACAGCGAAAACAGCATCTGTCAAGACCAAAGCTTCACCCAAAAGAGTCACTAATTACTAATAGAGTACCGGCTGTACTGCGTCCATACAGGACGTCGGCGGATGGCATGCGATGGCTTCTATAGGATGCGCTTGATACCATTGGTCCGGAAGGAATCCCGTGGGACCCTCTCATCACGTTACGGATTGTCGCCGAACCCGCGCAAAGAGCGCGCGGACCCCAACGAAAGGCCTTCGGATCTGGTCGTCGGCCGTAGGCCGCATGATCTTCGGCATCGCGATCATCTTACTAGTCACCACAGCCTGTTCGAAAGACCCCAATCAGGAAAAGACTAGGTATGTTCGCAGCGGTGAGAAGTACTTGCAGGACGGTAAGTACCTGGAAGCGGTCATCGAGTTTCGCAATGCCATCAAATCCGATCCGGCCTTTAGCGAAGCGCATTACGGTCTTGCCCGTGCCGCATTGGGCCTGAACGATTCGGAGACCGCCATCCGCGAATTGAAAGAAACGGTCAGACTGGATCCGAAGAACGCGCCGGCGCGCCTTCAGCTGGCTTCGCAATTGATCATGCAGGTCGATTACGAGCAAGCGCAGGTTCATATCAGTCAGGTGCTGGCCGCGAACCCGGCGAATGCGCAGGCGCACGCCATTCAAGCCCAGAAATTTGCGGCGGCGCGGGATCTTCCTGGCGCCAATGCGGCTTTCCGAAAGGCCATTGAGTTAGATCCGTCGAAAGTCGAATATTACGCCGCACTGGGCGCGATCTGCATGGCCAGCGGCAAGCCGGACGAGGCCGAGGCGGTTTACACAAGCGCCGCCGATTCCAACCCGAAATCCGCCGCGGCACGCATGCTGGTGGCCCAATTTTCCTATTCTCGTGGGAACATGCTTCGGGCTGAAACCATGGCTACTGAAGCCGTGAGACTCGATACGCGGGCCGTCCTTCCGCGCTACTTATTGGCTAGCATCTATGCGGCAACGAAGCGAGTGGGGGATGCTGAGAAGCAGATGCGAGATCTGAAAGCGATGGCGCCCGAAGTGCCCGAGGCCTATCGAGCTTTGGCGGCCTTCTACCGATCTACGAGGCAAAATCAAAAGGCCGTCGAGGAGCTTCAATCGATCGTCGCAGCCAGGCCCAAGGATCTCATTGCAAGGCAGCAGTTGATTGAGGTTCTCATTGAGGAGAAACAACTGAAGGAGGCGGCTGCATTGAATGCGAACCCCCTGAAGGCGACCCCCGAGGACGCGCAGGTACTTCTTTCCCAAGGACGAATCATGCTGGCGGAAGGGCACTATCAGGAGGCGCTCTTGCTGCTTCAGAAGGCAGTCGCGGGACGCCCTGATTCCGCGGCGGCGCACTATTGGCTAGGCCTGGCCCAGAAATCTTCGGGCCTTCACAATCAGGCAAAAACCGCGTTTTCCCGAGCGCTTGAACTTAATCCTCAAATGGCCGAGGCAGCAGTCGGATTAGCGCGTCTTGCCTTAGAAAGCGGGGACCACGACGGGGCCTTGCGGCTGGCCGAGCAGGCTCTTCAAGCCGACGTGCAATCACAGGCGGCCTATGCGGTCAAGGCCCAAGCCTTACTGGCGAAAGGCGATGTCAAGCAGGCTACAAAAACACTTGACGCAGCTCTGACGATAGATCCAACTTCGCTGCAAGCGCTAACGATCCTTCTTGGTCTTTCCACCGAAGAAGGGAAAACGCAGGTGGCAATGCAGCGAATCCTGCCGTTGGTGCAACAGTATCCGCGCAGTGGCGGTCTACGTTTTCTCGCCGCTCTAGGATATTTTGATCTCAAACAGCTAGGCCAATCCGAAGCGAGCGTGAAGGAGGCGTTGCAACTCGATCCGGCAACGCCGCAGGCTCATTCTTTGCTCGCCAACATATACCTTGCCAAAGGTTCCACGGATGACGCGAAACGAGAGATGCGGGCTGCCATTGATGCGGCGCCGACGAATGTGGGAAGCTATCTTGCGCTATCCAATCAGTTGGAACGGGAGGCAAACTGGGAGCAGGCGAAAAAGCTCTGTGAGCGGGCAAGAGAGATCGATCCGGCTTCGCCGATTGTCGCCAATCAGCTCGCCTATCTCTACTTAGACCACGGCGGTGATCCCAACTCGGCCCTCGCGCTGGCGCAACAAGCAAAACGTTCCCTGCCCGCGTCTCCCCATATCACCGATACACTCGGGTGGGCCTATTACAAAGTCGGAATGACGAATGCAGCGATCGCACAACTCAAACTCTGCGCGCTGGCGACACCCGCACTACCCGCCTGTCACTACCATCTCGGTGTCGTTCTTCTCGCTGCGGGAAATTCGAGCGGCGCGGAACAATCACTTCGCGTGGCCGCGGGAAGCAACAGCGTCCTCTACGCTTCACTGGCAAAGGAATCGCTGGGAAGAATTGCGAAAGGGCGGCGGTAAATCGGGCAGAAGAGTCTCCCAACGATCGTGTCCGTCTAAGGCGCCGGCGTCGGGTGCTTCCTATGATGGGACTCGCGCCGCATCAGCCAGAAAAGCAACGGAGCGAGCAGCGCCAGCGCCAACAGCGAAAACGGCAAGCCGCTATTGCGATGAAACGCACCACTGAAGTAGTCTGGCGAAACGTGAATGCCCAGCCACGAGATGGTGGCAACTCTCAACGCGTTCTTCAAAATGGTAACGGGGATCGAAAATAGAACGAGGCACGCCTTCCGCCAGGTGGATTGCAGGAAGAGGTGACTTGCCACAAGGCAGGTGATGAGTAGGGCTGTGCTCGATCGAATGCCACTGCACTCGGCTGCGATTTCCAAGTCCACTCCAGGAAGGGAAAATCTCAATCCGTCCCTCAGCACAGGAACCGATGCCAGTTCGAAGAGCAAGTGCGTCGCATCCGCGGTTCCTTCTTGCAGGCCGCGTTCCACCATAGCAATCAGTTCGCGAGGAATCGGGACCGACAATAGCAGGAGTGACAATGGGAATGCGGCCGCCCTCAACGCCCGCAACCCATAGAACAATCCGAATCCCGAGACCCATGTCACAAGGGCGAAGAAGGCGGTTGGGTAAAGACCGTCGGCGCCCATCGGGGAAGTGGGATGCCCGTCCAGGAAGTAGCCGAGTACGCCTGCGACGACGAGAGGTAGCGCCAGCAACAGGCAATAGCGGCTTTGAACGAAGATCTTCTTCCGTTCCAGGTATATCAGCAACATGCTGATGGCCGGGATCAGTAGCGTATGAGAGTAATGACTATCGCGCAAGGATAGGCTGCCAACCGCGCTTAGCGACCTCCAGAATGAGACAAGCCACAGGGCGGTAAACGACAACAAATAGAGGTGGCGCCGTGTCATGAGGAGGCAGATGTGTACGGTCCCGCCAGGACGGTGCAGTCGTCGCCTGTCTCGCAACAAACAAAGGTTGCACCGGTGGAAGTCAGAAAGGCCAGTAGGACCTGTGTCAGGTCACTAGCGCAAGCGGAAGGTATGAAGGCCACCCAGCCGCCCGCGTAGGAGGGAGGTACCACAAGCTTCACATCCCCCGGGGCGTCTTGATAGTCCCACAATTCGAATGGGAACACTACGGAGTCCTTCAAATGGTCGAGTTTCTGGGGATCGCGGCGATAGACTGGCATTCGGTGAGAACAGCAACTCCACGCTTTGGTCTGCCGACATAAAGAGGTGTGTCAGTTTGCGGCATCGGGCCGCAGCCTGTTTTCACACCAGGCGGAGTCGGAGTGTTTCTTCTACTGCGACTCCAAAACCAGAACCCAATCCGAATCGCCAGAAGCGTTGCTGCCTGGCGTTGGAAAGTCTTTTGTCCCGGTGTTGGGAAAGGCGGAATTTCCCGCTGGTGAGTAGGCGCCGTTGGTCGGATCAAACCATCGCGCAACCACCGGCCCTCGCATTTGGGTCATATCCACGGTCAGGGTATGGCTGACGGGAGTGTACGCCAGAACGGTCTTGCCGTCCGGGGTCCGCGCAGCTGTGACGTAGTCGTTAGTCCCCAGCGCTCCATAGAAAGAATAGGTGCCAAACCCGGCGGTGACCGTAGTGTGGAATTGATCGGGAACAAGGTCATACCAGGCGTGTGACGTAGCGAACGCCTTCCACACACCGAGCTGAACGATACCTGGAGTGTCCATCTTGCTTCGCCAGCCGGGTTGGAAAGTCCAGATCGAACTGCCGTACATTTGGCCGGCCACGGCTCCGGAGAGTAGTGACCAGTAAGCCTGCCGTCGAAGAATATTCGGCGTACCCGTCTCCCCGCAGCATCCACCCACGGTTTCCCCATCGTAGTGAGCTTCCTGTAGATATAGCGGCTGGAAGGGATTTTTGTTGTACTGTATCAGCACCTCGGCATAGGTTGGCAGATAAGTGTAGGCTCCCGCGAGGGCCACGTAGGGAACCGTTAGCGGATTGTCCAGGGATCCGCTGGCATCGTAGTTTAGCTGTAACGTCTGTAGATGACTCGAATCAACCGAGGCGATTCCGGCCATGATGTTTTTGATCAACTCGTTGTCGATAGAACTCGTATTCCATGTCTGGAAGTCATTGCCTGTGATCCAAACGATATTCGGATAGGCTTTATAACGATTTCCGAGGTAGGCGCCCCAGTTGAACGCCTTCGTGTTGCCCTGCGCCTCGAGGAAGCCCATCCACCCGCCCGTTTCAAAGGCATCGAGGAAGACCGTCATGTGATACTTGCCGGCCAAACGGATCATCGAATCTATGCGAGCGAAATAGCTCTCGTTGGGTGTCGAAATGTCGCTTGGATCGGTGAAAGGCAGGATCCCGTCGTAAGTGCTGCCGTCCGACCGGCCGGCGGTGTATCCGTTGCATAGGACTTGGACCCAAAGAGCATTGACTCCGTGTGAGGCACGATTGGAAATGTACGTTGCGGCGTCCTGGACACTCAAGTTCACGAACATGGAATGGGGCGCATCTCCAGTGAGGAGGAAGTGCGCCCCGGACTGCGTGAGCAAAGATCTCTGGTCCGGACTGCGTTTTAACGGGTACACCAGACCCGGGGGTATGACGCTAATAGGCAGCACCGGCGACATGGCGCCACTCTTACCACTGGAGAAAGCGGCGCCACCGGCGACCAAGATTGGGCCCCTGGACTCTGTAAGGGTAAACCTACCCGAATACACTCCATCGCCTGCCACTTTGTCGCCGTGCGTGCCGTCGTCGTAAAGAAGTCCAAGCACAGTAACGGGATGACCATAACGATCCAATCGCAGAAGCTTGACACTGCCCGGAATGAGAGAGGGATTCGGCGGAACAGCCACTGTGGCGACTATCGTCGTCGCGACATTACTAACAATTCCGGGGGGCAGAACCTTCAAATCGCCGATCAGCCAATCGGCGCCGTGTAAGGGCAAGCTGGCCAAGAGGAACACGGTGTATCGGATGAACTTCATAACAGGAGATCTCCTATGTGCGAGCGGAACAGGCTCGCGCGGTTTCTAGATTGCTCTCTACATCGCTCGCGGGCGATTCGAAAAACGTGGTTTAGTATCGCCGTGCAGGGGCAGGCTACGCCAGATTGAATGGACCAAGGCTGACAGCCGGCCCGGTGCCGAGGGAATCCAGCCACTTTCGCAGCTCTCCGGGCGCGCGGTCAGGCCACTTCGCTCCGCCCCACAGCCTCCTGAGAACTTCGGAGCGCGTCGACGTCCCGCCGCCCAGCACCACTGTCGCCTGGTAGAGAAGTCTGCCGGCAGCGCCTTGCCGGCGAAGTAGCTCGAAATAATACTTCCGCATATCTCTGCTGCAGCTCATCCAGCTCTTATAAAGCGTCGCGAGAATGTCCGAATTGATTTGCCCTTCGCACATCGAGATAGCATCGGCGATCATTTCTTCCACGTTTGCAAAGCAACGCTCCGATCTGATGTCGAGCGCCGCTGTTGCGTTGGAGGGATGGACTCGCCAACTGGCCCACGTATCGGGAACGTGAACCGTATTGGAGACCAAGCCCGCTCTCATCTCCCAATGCCTGTCTCCCATCGATCCCCAGCGTGAATCGAATACGCCAATTTTTGAAAACAACGAGCGGCGTATCAGCAACTGGGTAATCGACAGATAGACCATTCGGCCGGTAAGATGCAAAAGCCCATCGTACGGCGCGCGTCGCACGTGCTTTTGGCCTACG
This sequence comes from Bryobacteraceae bacterium, assembly GCA_039934475.1. Classification (GTDB taxonomy): domain Bacteria; phylum Acidobacteriota; class Terriglobia; order Bryobacterales; family Bryobacteraceae; genus JBDTMC01. Next base: position 15,168 of record JBDTMC010000019.1, read on the forward strand.
GTCTGCGGCATACCCTGGGCAAACGATGTTCTTCCGGGCCAACTTTGCTCGTCAAGCAGAGCGCCCTTTCCGTCTATCGTCAGAAGGCGGCAATGTGCCAGGTCGCAATCGCTGTGTTCGTCTAGCGCCGCGCGCAGTTTCTCAAGGCAATCCAGGGCCATCGTGTCATCGCTGGTTGCCATGTATACATACCGGCCCCGCGCCCGTTCGATGCACCGGTTCCAGTTTTCGTATAGGCCGCGTGGAGCCTGGGCAATCGAGACACGCTTGTCTTTGCGAGCGACTTCTTCAAAGAATTCCCAGGATCCATCATCGGAATAGCTGTCGAAGACAATCAGCTCCCAGTCAGTTTCCGTTTGTCCAAGTATGCTGGCAACCCGATCGGGAAGGTACCGGAAGGTGTTCAGGCTTGGCAGACAGATCGAGATGGCGGGCGATGTCATAGCCGGTGTTCTGCGAGGCCAAACTGCAACGCCGTCATGGCAGGCGGTGTGGCCGGGAACCAGAGTTGCCTGAAAACGTTGCTGCGATATATTGAGACCACCACGCTCCGGCCCTTCGAATGGATCGTATCGGATGAGTGAGAGAACTGGCTATTTCCAATGGAAGCGCCTTCAGAAGAGCCCAAATGTCGAGCTTCTTTCCGAACGCAGCCAGTCCATCGGAATGGTGTTTCCAGAAACGCCGCGAGCGCATTCGAAGGACATTGTGGGCTAGCTTTCGATAGTACGAACTCGTGATCTGTTTCTCTCTTTGCCTGTACTCGTCTTCCGGTAGAAATACCCGCCCATATTTCAGGAAAATCACGTACTCGCCCAAGTGAATACTGTTGTAACCGATACCGAGTGCTCCATTGGTTGAGTTGTCCCATGGCCGGCAGAACGTGAGCACCTGGTGAACGAACCCGAAATCCGATTCCCGCAGTACCTCAAAGCAGGCCTCCTGGTCCGCGTGCAAATTTTGGTCGTTGAAGAAGTCGAATCTTTTGCGGACGAGGTCGGCGCGGATCAGCAGTGAGGTCATCGTCCCGAACAGATACTGGCCGCCGAGGAGTCTGTTTCGGCAGACTTCCCGGCCTGGCATCTTCGGGCATGGATAGGGTGGCGCCTGCCACAATACAGCGCTGCCGTTCATCGAATAAGCGCTTACGAGGCCGACTGACGGGTTGGCCTCCGCGACCCGAACCAATTCTTCAAGACAGGTGGGATACATCCAGTCGTCCCCGAAGAGGATTTTGCAGTACTTCGCGTCGGGAGATATTTGGCGGACCGCATGATTGTGGTTCTGTATGATGTTCCGGAACCGATCGTTGTCGACGACTCGGATCCTCCGGTCTTTGGCAGCCGCACCCTGTGCGATGGCGAGCGAAGCGTCTGTGCTGCAGTTGTTGACGATCGTGTATTCCCAGTTCGTATACGTCTGAGCAAGAACGCTCGCAATGCACTCCGTCAAGTACTCGGCATCATTGTGCACCGGAGTGACAATACCGATCATGGGGCACGATTCTGTCTGCATGTTTTTATCGAGAGACTTAGCTGGTACTGTGTTGGACGAATGGCCGGCGACTACTTCTTGCCGTAATACTCGCCGTATTTGGAGTAGAGCCGATTGAGGCCCTGTGCGCCATTCAGGATGATTCCCGCGATACGATTGGGGCCGATCATCGACAGCGCCTCGTCTACCGCTTCACGAGGCGTCCGGTCCGCGTGAACTACCAGTAAAGTCGCGTCTACCTGCCGTGAGAGGGAGACGGCGTCCGAGAGGGGCGCCAGTGGAGGTGAGTCGATCACAATCCAGTCGAAAGTCTCCGCTAGACGGGAGAGGATTGCTCCTATCGTCTGGGATTGCAGGAGTTCTGGCGCGTTACCCTTCGGATCCCCGGCCGGCAACAGGTACAAGCGGAGCGGTTCGATCCGCACAATGGCCAGGAGAGGATCCAAACCGCTCTCGATGCACTCCGCAAATCCGGATCGAGCGGGTAGCCCCAGCGATTTGGCAAGCGTGGGACGGTGCAGGTCACCCTCAATCAGCAGGACCTTGCTTTGCCCGCCGTCGGCCAACGATGTGGCCAGGTTTAGCGCGACGGTCGACTTACCATCGCGAGGCAGAGGGCTGGTAATCAGGATGCTTGTCAGTTTGGTCTTACTTCGTAACTCCCTTAGCCGCATCCGCAGGTAGCGGAAGCGATCAGACCCGGGGCCTCGTGGTTGCGTGAATGGGGCGATTCTACTCGCAGGCGTTAGCTCTGCTACATGGACCGGTGCGCGGCTAAGATCCCATGGGGAGGACGGATCAAGGGAGGTTTTGGCCGGCGCGACTGCAGGGACGGGCTCGCTGCGCGGAGCGGCCGGAACGTCGGGACTAATCGAAATGATACTCATCGGCTTTTTACCAAACAACTTCGCTCTCCATTTAACCGTGCCTGTAGATATACAATTCAGCCGTACAGACAACAATCAGCATACTCATCGCGACAATCCACTCCAGCGCGGAGACCCAACGCCCTCTTCGCTCATCGTCAGGCGTCAATAGGACTGGGATCGCGACGACCAATGGAGGCCCACCGAGGTGCAGTCGGAGCGCCCGTTCCGTGTAGAAGGAACGGTCACGCAGACTCATGATGAGGGCGACGCCGAGCCCTACCGCGATCCCGGCGGCCGCGGCGCCAAGGCCGAGAGCCTGTCGCTTCGGGCTGGATGGCTTGGTTGGCAGCGTCGGCGGATCGACGAGGCGGAAATGCTGACCTCCCTGTTGCTCCTCGAGGTTGGCGGTCAGTTGGGAGCGGAGCTGCTTGCCGAGTAGGTCGGTGTAGTCCTGCTTAAAGGTTTCGTAGTCCCGGAGAATTGACGCTAGTTGCTGTTCCCGTACGGGAGTGAGTCTCAGCTTGCCTTGGTACCTGGCCATCTCAGCCCGCAACCGCTGTTCGTCCGCCACGGTCTGTCGCAGATCGGCGGCATTGGCCTCCACCTGACCCCGCAGAGGCAAAAGTGCCGGGTCCTCAAGGACCGCTGCGCCGGCGAGGTGGTCAGGCGCTAGAGTGTCACCCTTCAGGCGGTTTGCGAGATTGCGCATTGACTCAACCTCTTGATCCTTCTTTATAATCTCCGGATGACGCGGAGTTAAACGCGAGAGGAGGCTGTTCTTTTCGGCTTGCAGGCGGGCAAGGTTTCCATTAATCACAGACTCCAAATAGATCCGCTGTTGCTGCGCGCGGCTGGAGTTCGCCATTGTGGTTTGGAGCTGGATGCGCAGATCGGTGAGGGCGGCGAAGTTTCCCTGTTGTTGTTCCGGAAGCTCGCCGAGATTGCTCACTTTGAAATTTCTGAGCCGCTGTTCCTGCTCGTCAAGCTTGGCTTTGGCGGCCGCCAACTGCTCCGTGAGGAACTTCGCAGTATTAGTGGCCTGCGCACCCTGCGATTTAAGATTCTCCTCAATGAAGAGGGAGGCCAACCGGCCCGTGACGTCTTGTGCCAACTTGGAATCCCTGGCAGTGAACGAGAGGCTGAAGGCGATCAATTCGCCGCGTGCTGTGACCTGCTCCACCGGCTCCACCTTCACATCCTTTCGCATCAACGCGACCAAGGCTTCGGGCGTCATGCTCTGCCGCTCTTTGGGGTAAAGTCCGAAGGCATTGATTATTTCAAACAGGCGGGCGCGGGAAAGGATCTCCCGTTCTATAGCACGCAGCGCATCCGCTCCGGCCAGCGAACTGGCAGGATCGACGTAGCGTTGCGAGATCTGTTGCTGAACCACTCCCAGCATCACCTCTGAGGTGTACTTGTCGGGGATGGCCATCACAACACCCATGCCGAGCAAAGCCGTGAAGCATGCGGTGCCAATGAACCACCACCTGTTGCGCTTCAAGCCACCGGCGACCGTTTGAATCATGTCGCTCAGGTTTGGTTCTTCCATGTCCCTCCTCGGCGGTACCTCAATTGACGTCATGTCTTGTTCGTCTCGATCAGTCTTCAACGTTTGATGAAAAGCAGTTTGCACTAACTCAGAGTCCACCTCTCTACAAACTGCCCGGCGTGCCACCAAACTCGCAATTTGCGACGAAACCGTTCGGACGGCGTCGTTGCCACCAGCCAGCGAAGTGTCCACGCAATGAATCTCAAAGCCTTGCGGGGAGGGATTCCGCAGACGCTATACCGCGTACGCTCCTGCGAACCGAACTGCCTCATGTCGGCGCGGCCTTTGTCAAACCACCAGGCCAGGAAGTAGTCTTCGGTTGTCCGGTCCTCGCAGACCGGGTGATACACCAGCGCCTCTGGCTCGTATCGCAGCTTTTCTCCCGCTCCTAACAATCGCAAGCCGAACTCGGTGTCTTCGTTTCGCATCTCGTTGCCTGGCCTGGGACCCAAATCGGTTCGAAAGCCGCCATACTTGGCGAACATTGATCGCCGAAAGGCCATGTTTGTGCCCCATGGCGCTTCCGTAAGCCAGCAAGCTTCCCGCCTGAGATCGAAAGAAACGATAGGAGCCAGACAGTAACGATCCTCAGAAGACATCCATTCGGGAGGGGTGGTAGTCCAGGTGGGCACGATTCTGCCCCCGGCGCCGGCCCACTCAGGATCATTCATCTGTGACATAAGGCTGGCGAGCCAGTTCTCGTCCACGACTACGTCATCATCCATGAAGGCAACAACTTCGCCCCGTGCTTCCTGTATACCGGTGTTAAGCGCAAACGACTTCCCCTGGCGCGTTTCCCGGATGTACCTGAACCGATCCGGCGAGTGTTTGGTATAGGCGGCAACTACATCGCCTGTCCTGTCGCTTGAGTTGTTGTCGACCACCAACACCTCCCAAGCAATTTCTGGCGGGAGAATCTGACGAGAGACGCTTTCCAACGCCGCGTAGAGCTTATCGCAGCGGTTGTAGGTGCACAGAATCACGCTGATTGTCATTCCCTAATCCTCGATAACTCGGGTTGTGACAACTCAGGCTGAACGGCGGGTTGCACCCTCTCCAGCCAAATCTCACGCCAGTAGGGATAAATGCTCCGCGGGCAGAACATTCGGCACTTGCTGTATCTGGCCTGACAGACAACGGAATCCAGGATGATGCATGGATTCTTCATGTCTTGCATATAGCCAGTCTTCTCGTCGACTATATGCGAAACCCGCTTCAATACGTTATAGGTTCCACCGCAGTAGGGAACGAGTTCGGCGTCCCAATACAATCCGCGATTTCGGGAATCCACATTGAGCGTCTTAAGAATCTCTTCATGAGACTTTACCTTTACGCGTTCCCCAGGCTGAAGGTTGAGCATGCCGGTTGGCGTTTTTTCACCCGCCGCTATCGTACCCGTACTTCTTGGAAACCGTGTGCCGTTCCAGAGCCCGTGGAAGTTGTTGTAGAACCATCGCATGGGCCGTCCCAATCCAATGCCCGCCCGACTCAAATGGTAGTATCCGGAATAGGCTAAGCCGCTCAACATCCTCCAAGCCGTGACATTTCCAGACCGGTAATCTTCCACATATTGCCGCATCTCCCACCAGGGGAGCTCCGTAGTGCAGTACGGCAACTGTGTCGCCTGGCAAGTATATTTCGGAACATCGTCGGCATCCCGTTTGACGGCATGTTCACAAAGCGTCAGTTCCCGATATGGGCTTGCGTCTACTTCTTCGCAGCGCTCACGCCCGATGTTTACGGTGTCTGCAGCTGGTTGCCGGGAAGCCTTCAGCCAGTCTTCTTTCCAGAAGATCAGGCAGCCCGCCTGGCATCCCCCGTGGGCGGAGCCATCACAGCGAGTCTCCAGGTGTACGGCGCGGTGCACACGCAAGCCCCGAATCGGAAAGACGGTATCGCATGTCTTGTGGGCGCTCTTATAGACCTGGAACCGTTGTCCGCAGTAGCGGAACATCTCCGGCATGAATGGCATACCGTCGAGGCGGCCCTCGGCGTCCAGTGTCGCCAGAATCTCCGCTTTACTTAGGACCTCTACCCAATCCCCAGCCTTGAACGATTCGGTCTTCATAATCTTATCTCCGTCATACCCTTGGCAATTCTTCCACTCTCCGCCCGCAACCGGAACGGGAACCCTCCGCGCTTTAATTCGCAAGAACGACAGTTCATCGAACGTGTCATTGGCGCGTGGGATCGCTTGATACCAGCTTCTTATTGGGCCTGTTCTACTGGCAGGTTCGGCTTTAGATGCTGTAGCAAGTCCAAATAGAATCGCTTTTGCCCCATCGCAAACAGGAGAAGTCCGAGGTAGACCGTCAGCAGGACACTCGTGGCAAGAATAAGACGAGGTAATGGTTGCCAAGAGACCGCAATGCTGGCTACTACCGTCAGGCTCAATCCTCCCGCGACGACACAAGATAGCAACGGCCGGCCAACCGCCGTCGCTATATCCCGGAAGCTGATACCGGTTCCGCGAACACACCACGCAACGTGGGGGACCACCCACAAGGTCATCGCCGACGAATATGCGAATGCTACTCCCTTGGGTCCGTATGGCAAACCCAACAAGTAGCCCCCAATCACGATCGGGCAGAGGACCAAAGCCACTCGAAGGCTACGGCCCACCATGCCGAGCGCGAACATCAGCCACGCCAGCGGATTGATGATTGCAAAGATCAAGATCGTGGGAGCCAATAGCCGAAAGATCAGCGCGGCATCCTTCCATTTCGGTCCCAGCGCGACTGCAATGACATCGTCGGCAAAGAGGGCGCAAGTGATCGTAATTGGGACACTCATCGCGAGTACCAGCGAGTACCCTTTCAAGAAGTAACGCTTGAATCGGATAAAGTCGTGCTGAAGCCGCGAAAGTGCGGAAAAAGCCACGCCACCGACAGCGGAGTTGAGATTGTCCGTGGGTATGCTCACAAGCTGATACGCTCGGATGTACATACCCACGCTGTCAGCTCCCCAAAATCGCCCTAAGAGAACTTTCTCCAGATTGTACGCGATGTACACCACGAGGCCGTTGAGGGTGACTGCTCCCCCGAACTGCAGCATCGATCGAATCTCAGTCTTTAGATTCGGCCTGCGAGGTATCCATTTGGTGGTAATCCAAAAGGCCGTCGAGAGAAACACCGGCGTAATCACCGTCATGGCAACCAATGACCAATAGCCATAGCCAGACAACGCCATCGCAATGCCCAGTGCAATGCTCAGGGCGAGAGCTGCTATTTCGATCGACGCCGTTGTCGTGAAGCGCATGTCACGTTGCAGAATCGCCGCATGCTGGACTCCCGCGGCATTGAATAGCAGTCCCGTGGCAAGAATCGCGGTCACCTTCATCAGGCGCGGCTCGCCATAGAAGGTGGCAACCACGGGAGAGAGAGCAAGAGCGAGTAAGGCGAGCACTCCGCCGATGAGCAGGTTGATCCAGAACAGGCTGGAGATCTCTTCCTCCGTGACAGAGGAACGCTGGATGGCCGCCGTTGACAGTCCAAAGTCCTTGAACAGGCTTAAGATTCCAGTGAAAGCGGTAACCATTCCCACGAGACCGAAGTCTTTTGGCTCCAGCAGGCGGCTGAGGATCATTACCGATCCAATTCGAAGGCTAAAATTTGCTCCTTGCGCGCACATTTTTGCCACGCCGCCGCGTATCGCCTTCTGCTTGAAATTGTTCATCGCGGGATCACAGCACCAATTTGCGAGAGTAGAAGGCCTCGGCATGCCCGCTTGGGGAATTGCATTCCATACCGCGCAGCCGCATGAGGGCCAGGAATGTGTCCTCAGTAAACCAGGATTTCGAACGTTGAGACTGGAAAGCTTCCATCAGCTGGCGAACCTTCCTTTGGTAGACCTCGGCAGGCAGCGGGACAAACACAGAGGGTTGCCCGAGATCTCCGTCGTACTTGGGAATCTCGTATTCCAGAATCAAATGATTCCGGAAGGTGTTCCACGTAAGTTCGGCAATCAAACGGTGATCCTGATGGGCGTCCCGCCGGTTGTGAGTGAAGATCAGATTGGGCTGAACGGGTTTCAGCTCTTCGAACACCGCTTTGACCTCGGCGCCCACAAACGGCATGAATCCGTCTGGAAACGCCTTTAGAATTGGCTCTCCCAGATGTCGTCCAGCGGCGAATAGGTTCGCCGCGCGGCGGGCTTCACCCTCACGGTCGCCTTTGGCGCTAAACACAACCCACTGAACCACGCACTCCGGAATCTCTTCAAGGAGACGGAGTATCGTACCCCCGCAGCCGATTTCAATGTCATCGGAATGGCATCCAAGGCAGAGGATGCGGAAGGGCTCGCCTGGCGTCCGGCGAAGGTCAAGTCGCATCATGCGGTTGCGGTCACCTTCTCCAAATCATTCAATTCGGCCGATTTGCCGCGGCGCCAGACTTTCCAGGGAGCAGTGGCCTGATTCAGCTCTTCCAGACTCTGCTTATCCTTGAATGTATCCATGCACTGCCAGAAGCCGCTGTTGCGGTAGGCGAGCAACCTGTTCGCCTCAATCAGCCTCTGGAAGGGTTCGCGCACAAGTTCTTCGCCAGGCTTCATATAGCGGAACAGTTCGCGACGCATAACGAAGAAGCCGCCATTGATCCAAATATCGGATCTCGTGAGGGGAGAAATGCCGCTCACCGTACCGGCTGACGACGCGTGCACAATATCGAAACTGGCTGTAGGCTGGACAAGCAACAGGGAGGCGAGGGCGTCGCTGTCGCGAAAGACGTCGATCATCGACGGCAAATCCAGGTCGCTGAGTCCGTCGCCGTAGTTCGCAAGAAACATCTCGTCATCGCCAAGGTGCGGCTCCGCGGATCTGAGTCGCTCGCCGATCGTCGCGCTGCTTCCTGTCTCAACGAACGTGATGGTCCAATCATCGATATCGCGATTCAGGAACTGGACTTTCTTGCCCCCCTGCGACCATACAAAGTCGTTCGAGACGGACTCGTCATAGTGCAGGAAGTAGTCCTTGATTACGTTGCCCTTGTAGCCGAGGCAAAGAATGAATTCTTTGTGCCCGAAGTGAGAGTAATACTTCATCAAGTGCCAGAGAATCGGCCGGTTCCCGATCTGTACCATCGGTTTTGGGACATCGTCCGAGTAACCGCGAAGCCGCATCCCGGCGCCACCGCAAAAGAGAACTACCTTCATTTCTTTGCCTCCAATAGGGATTGATCTAGACGTGTGCCCCTAATAACTGCTCGAGCCAGGCGTCGCCTTGAAAGATACGGTATTGCTCAGCACGCAACTGATCCGCGACGCGGTCTCCCGGCAGCCTGACGTCATCGTAGGAAATGACTGCATCCTTGGCGATGTCGCTTGTCAGGACGCAGCCCTCGACAAGGCCTTCAGGCAGATACCGCCGGCTGCACATTTCATCGGCATTGACGGCCTCGCCGTAGGTCATGTACATTCCGTAGTCGTCCAGGACTTCACCGGCCTTCAGATCCCGTTTGGCCACGGCGCAGACTTCTACCACAGGTCCGCCAATCGGCTTGGCCACCGAGTCACGGAAGATGACCGCGCGCGCGATGGCATTGGGCACCTCAAAGTGCACCAGATGATAGGGCAGGAAGAATGAATAGAGCGGCCCCTCACCCATCTTGTAAAGGTTGAGGTAGTGCTGCTGCTTGGGATCGGGGTGTTCAGCGAGGCAATAGACTTTAGTGAGGGGCGTGCCTACGACATAGTCGATGATTCCCCCCAGAGCGCGCGCCTCTTCGATGTCGTAAAGGCTTCCAATTTTCATCACGTCGCCGCGGTATTCGAGTCCGCGGGACATGCCTCTTGTCTTCACTTTGAAGCCGGTAGCGTTAGCCACGATGGCCTGCTCGAAGCTGATTTTCGATCCGTCCGCGAAACTGGTGACCATCGCTGGATTCTGCTCCCATCGCTCCGCGAAGCCACGCTGCGTCGTGGGATTGCGGTACGGATCCTGCAACCCCTTGACGTTGCCAATCACGCGCGGAATTAATCCCAGGCCTTTTACCCAGCGATAGAGATTGATCTGAATGCCTGGCTCATCACCCTCACAGGCCGACAGGATGACGCCGTATTTGGCCGCGTACGTCTGAAGAATCGGGCCGATAGTGGCGTCGATTTCGGCATTCATCAGGATCACATCTTTGCCGTGCCGGAACGCGTCCAGAACTACGCGCGCCCCGAATTCGACTGAGCCGGTGACGTCCACCAAGACATCAACATGGTCAGAGGACGTCAGCAGGAACGGGTCTTCGGTGACAACGGGCTTTCCAGCGCGGATGGCGTCATCAACTTCGCTCGCCGTTGTGGCTACAACAGCGTCCTCTCGTCCCGCGTAGGCGAACATATCGAGCGCTCGCTGAGCGGTCCGATTGTAAGCGGCTACCATCCTCATCCCGGGCGTAGTGTTCACGATGTGATTCGTCAAACCCCTACCCATGAAGCCGGCGCCGATGCAAGCCACCCGAATCGGGCGTCCGTCCGCCTCTCTGGCCTTTAATGCAGTGTCAACAAGTACCATTTGCGCTTCTCCTTCGAGCCCCTCAAAGGCTCATTCTTTTTTTGATCAGTTCTTCTTGTTCTTCCAGCGGAGCCCACGCTCCGTCTTTTCCGGAGATACACGTCACTGGCAAAGGCCACGAGAGGCCGAGTCGGGGGTCGTTATAGAGCAGACCGCCCTCCGAGCCTGGCGTGTAGAATTCACCCACTTGGTAGCTGGTTTCCGTCTTGTCGGCCAAGACCTGATACCCGTGCGCAAATCGTTCTGGGACGTAGATAGCCCGATGGTTGTCTTCGTTCAACTCGACGGCTACATGCTGCAGATAGGTGGAGCTCTCCGGACGTAAGTCGACGATGATATCGACGATTGCGCCTCGGGTGCATCGCACTGTCTTCGTTTCCGCCGACGGTGGAAACTGGAAGTGCATGCCACGTAGTGTTCCCTTGCTGTGATTGAAGGCGAGGTTTGCCTGTGCGATGACCGGTTTAAGACCGTGCGATTCGAACTCGTTCTGGCAAAAAGCGCGGGCGAAGAATCCGCGTTCGTCGGGATGCGGCGCCAAGTCGATTAAGAAAGCGCCTTTTAATTTGGTTTCAGTAAAGATCATAGTAGTGATTCAACGTTGACCTGCTAGAGAGCCAGTGCCGACTCAGCCGGCTGCTGCTGGGACGCCCATCGAAGCGAAGCGTCCACGCGTCCTCCGTTGAGGAGTTGCTGGATCTGATTCATGCGAACGAAGCGGCCGCGGCTGAGGTCGCTAGACGTAAGACCAGCAGCGACGTAGGCGTCATACAGTTCTTGGGCACCCTTGCGCGCCGTCCATTGGGGTTGGAACCCGGGCACCAGCCGCCGGATCTTGTCGCAGTTAATCCGATAGCAGCGCTTATCCGGACCGCCATCGGGAGCATAGGCCACAACGCAGTCAGGAACGGTCTCGGCTACTATCGCCGCAAGTTCGCGGATTCTGTAGTTCTCTTCGGTCTGGCCAACATTGAAAGTCTGGTTGTGGATCGCCTCTTGCGGCGCTTCGAGGACGGCGACGATGGCGGCAATGATGTCGCGGATGTGGATAATGGGACGCCACGGAGTGCCGTCGCTCTTGATATACACGCGGCCGGTGGCCATTGCCGAAGCCACCAGATCGTTGAGGACAACGTCCAGGCGGAGCCGGGGAGAGACACCGTAGGCGGTGGCGTTTCGAAGGTACGTCGGGCTGAAGGCATCGCTGGCCAGCAGGGCAACGTCGCGTTCTACAAATACCTTGGACTCAGCGTAGGCAGTAACCGGATTCAACGGCGCCGTTTCGTCGTGCACGGCTTCCCCGGCTGCGCCGTAGGTGCTGCAGGAGGAGGAGAAAACGAAGCGGCGGGCGCCCGCCTCCTTTGCCAAAGCGGCCAGCGTCACCGACGCCTTGTGATTAATGTCATAGGTGAGCTCGGCGTCCAGGTTGCCGAGGGGATCATTGGACAGTGCGGCCAAATGAACAACACCATCGAAGCCCCGCAGGTCGGCGACGGTGAGATCGCGTAGATCCTTGCGAATTTCAGGGAATTCAGGCGGCGGGCCTCCGAAATCGCAGCCCGCAAATAAATCCGTGTCGAGGCCGGTGACGGCGTGCCCGGCGGATTGCAAGATGGGACCTGCTACCGCGCCGATGTATCCTCGATGGCCAGTCAAAAGTATTCTCATGGTTTTAGTAAATCCTCGAAGCTTTTTGATTGCGTGCCTGGTTTCAGGCGTAGTGCCGATATAACGCTGCTGCAAGAAAGGGCTGGCAGAAATCGGGCATGTATTTAAAAAGACGGCCCGCGGCGGCGAGTGGCCAGGTCTGTGCCGCCGGCGAGCAGTTCGGTGAACTGTACCGCCAGTAGTCGATCACGGATCGCTCGGCTCCCCAGCGATCCTTAAAGTCCAGAAGCCCCCGGTTGTCCCAGTCGGAGCGTCCCAGATCCAGTGCCGACAAGCCGTCGGCTTTTGCATCCTGTATGGCGCGCCACATTAGGAACTGCATCCCGCCGGTGCTGCTGAATCGCCGGTCGAGAGCGCCGTATTTATATACCAGTGTGTCTTTGAACTGAAGGGTCAGGATGCCGGCGATTGCCACTCCGGCTTTTGACACAATGCGGATTGTTAAGCCCTTGCCCACGCACGCCACTAGATTCCGGAACCAGGACAACGGTTGGGGTAGGAGACCTTGGCGCCGCCGAGTCAGCGCGATGAGACCGTAAAAGCGGCGCAGGATACCGTCTGAAGCGCCGATCTCGTAATCAAGACCCTCGCGCTCGGCATGTTGGATTCTGCGCTGGATGCAATCGCGATGAAAGTGGCTATAGATTTCACCGGCGCTGGATCGCAGGTCAAGCCGATGGAGGCAGAAACTGGCGCTCTTGTTGAGATCCCCCGGGCAACCCTCCGGCATTGAGATCGGCCGGAGCTCCATGTATTCCGAGTTGCGCATTCTTGCCTTCATCGCGTTTACAAGGCGGACGAAATTGTCGCCCGGCTTAACAAGGGGTTGGCAGTGGTCGGAGAAAGGAATGGAAACCAAACGAACACCACTCAACCAACTATCCACGCGGCAACCTAACAGGGCGTCGGCGATGGGCTCGTCCGTTGACGCTGTGGTGAGAGCGAAGGGTTTTAATCCGTAGGTCCTGTGCAGCGACTCAAGCCAACCTTGCGAATGGAAGACGGTGCTGAAGGGATGGCTCTTGAGAAAGCGCGGCCATCGCGAATCCTGGATGGGATCCACCTCGGAAATCATGCCGCTGGCCGCACTGTTCATCGAAGCCATTGCGCGCCACCGGCGCCCGTGGATCCCGTCTCCAAAAGGAGGCGGCCAAAGTGAGTCTCGCTCCACGAATACTTTGAATTGGCTGTGTCCTGGGTCCGGTTCTGAGTGCCACCCGCTTGCTCTTGCCTTAAAAGCGCTGGATAACTCATGGCGAGTGCGATGACCACCCACAATATGAAATTCTGTTGACCCCACCCGAGGATGGCAACGTTAGTCATCTCAAAGAGGAACACGAAGAGGTTGACCGCAAATATCACGCAAATCTCGCTGTCGGGCCAGGAAAGCGAGAGGTAGTCACGAACCATCCGCACGAACGCCGAACCAAAAAGGAAGGTGGCGATCGCCAGGCCAACATAGCCTGTCTCTATCAAAAGGGCCGAGATCGAGCTGTCACAACTGGCGAACGCCATCGTCCGCCCATTGATTGTGCCCACGAGTCCTAACGTCGGGAAAGACTGCGGACCATATCCAAGGACCGCTCGCAGGGGGCTTCGGGCGAGTTCTTGTCCGGCTAGCCGGTACAACTCATAGCGATAGAGATAGGATTCCGCCTCATAGGAATGGCCATCCACGGTGGTCAGGTAATGGTTTGCGATAGTCTCCCAAACACCAGGTCGAACTATCATCACGGCGAGCGCGAGTGCTCCCACCATTGCAATGTTGCGACCCACTCCGCGCCAGCAAAAGGCGAACAGAATGGCGCAGGCGCCGCCGAGGGCCATCCACGGTCCGCGGCTGGCGGTCTTGAAGATGCATGCGAACATGAGCAGCAAGCCAACCCAAATCACCATCTTGCGAACGGTGCTCTTTGAGACTCTGGCCAGGTAGAGCGCAATTGGAATGGTCATGGCTAGAGCGCTGCCAAAAAGAATCGGATGAGCGTACGTGGATTGAACCCGCAGGCCCCTCGCCTTATCGAGGTACAATCCGCCGCTGACGGTGAATCTGTGCGCCACCGCGGGAAAGATTGAGAGCACTGTCCACTGTGCGTACGCTTCGATGACGCCAAAGACAGAACATACGGTAAGCCCGGCTACGATACCGAACAGGACATCTTTGATGGCCTCGGTACTGGAGATGTACCTCGCGAACAGATAGTAAACAACGAAGTAGTCGAGGACCTGGGAGAGGACACTCTTCAGACTCGCGAGAAAGACCACTGAGACCGCCGCGGACAGAAGCCACCATGCCGCCAGTGTGACCATTGCCCCACTGAGGGCGACCACCCTCCGCGGCGTCTTCGCGGTGGCCGTAAGAAGCAGCAGGGTTATGATCTGAATCCGTTGGGGGGTCAGGTCGAACAGCCCGGGTATCTGAAGTTTGCATTCGTCGGGAAAAACAACAAAGAAAAAGGCCGCGAGGGGCAATGTGCGGGAGAACCCGTGGGTCATGCATTGGTAAACCAACGCGACCACTGCCACCAGGTTGAGGAAAACGACCAGCGCCATCGGTCTAGTTCCTTCGGCGGTGAAGTCCCGCGCCGTCCGCAGTCGCGGTGTCCGTCTTGTCGGACGGCAAAGGTCCGGCCGTAGCAAACTCGGTTGGAACGGAGGGCCGATACAGGGACAGGCGTCTCCGTTTGTACATGAAGTACCCTGCACCAGTAACCAACATCAGAGCGCAAAGGGCGGCCAGCCAGTGTTGTTCCAGTTGCGACGTTGTCTGATTCCAGCCCCGCCTGTAGTAGATCTGTGTCAGACTGCGGCCCACGGAACTCTTCGATAGATAGAGGTCACGCACATCGGAAATCCACCGCAGGGAATGTTCGTAGACCCCGCCCTTATTGATACTCACTTGCGAGCGCAGTTCCCGCGAGATTGAGTTCACTTGAACTCTACGCACCTGATGGCCCGGGATACGGATACTAGCCCGCATGCGGCCATCTGTCCACGAGAAGTCGGCAGGTGTTCCGTCAACGAATAGCGACTGCGGTTTAGTTTCGTCTTGCCTTTCGAGGTGGAAAGTCGCTTCGCTCGAACCTGTGTTACCGATGGCGACATCGGCTGACAGCAGTCGAATGTCGAAATCCTGGCCCGTCCGGCGGCGAACAAGGTAGAGGTGCCGCGCGATTTCTCCGAGTCCTGTCCAACGGGTCTGAGGCTGGATGCCGTTCACAAGATCGGCGTACTGGTTGAACTGCGAAATGCCCTCCGAAAAGAAAGCTTCGTGACAGTACAGGAGGATCGGGTTGCCAAGGAAAGATTGGATCGCGACATCCACTTCTGGAGAAGACCCTTCGAGAGAATAGCGGAGCAAGCTGGGCAAATTTGCGTATTTCACGGTGAAGGGGCGAAAGAGGAAGAGGGGTTCCGCTGGAAAGGATGCACCATTGGGTACATTCGACGAGTTCGATGTGCCAAAAAAGCCGCTGTCCCTAAGCGCGACGAATGTCCTCTCGGGCGCCACTCCATGGGGGAACACCATCACTGGATCCCAGGGAATTCCCGTCAAAGCGCTGAATTTATCCATTCTGGCGATAGCTTGGTGGATGTCCGCGATTTGCTCAGCCAGGGGATTCTTCTGATAGTCGCCGAATTCTTTGTGGGTGTGATCGTTACCGTGGGGAGCTATGGTAAATCGATCCGGATTGTTTCTGAAGAGGTCCGCGACGGCCGGATCGCTGCGGTCGAAGTTCCACGGTATGAATGCCAGGGTGGTATGGAAATCATGTGCATGCATCTCACTGAGCAGGCCAGGATAGTCCAGATGCCCGTAGGGCTGAGTGAGCCACGGATCGTCGATGGTCAGATTGGCGTACTGGCGATCAAGATGCCAACCAAAGTCGCCCGCTGCGTAAGCGAGAAACACCAGAAACGGCGCCATCGACGAAAAGGCTTTTTGTGCCGAACTCGGCTGGCCTGGCCAGGAATCGTCGAATTGCTCGAAGCGCGGTGCCAGGAAGACGTCATTTGCAGAGGACGCAGCGATGAATAAAGGCGCATCGGCCATTCCCACCCCACGCGCCGTGAGCAGCGGCCGCGCCGGGGAATCCGAGACGATTCGTGCACGACACCCCGGCGAGGTCACGGCTGTAAGGTCTCTCCCGAGCAGAGCTTTCGCTCGTATTGGGAGCGCACCCACGCGGATTGTTTCGGGCCGCACACGCGGATCAACCGCTTCACAGCCATCCACGGAGTTGCCGATCAACTTTCGCAGCGAGGGGGTGAACGATTCGCTATCCAAGGAAAAAACCATGAGTGGAATGGACCCGCCGCCTTGCCTCTTTAGCGAGGATTTCACAACAACTGGATCAAGGCCCGCGAGCGCATCGGGTGGACTGAGAATGGCGAGGGTATCCGGTGAGCGAAACCTTGACGCGGCTTCCGCCCTCGCCCGAGGCGATCGGGCGTCGATGGTCGTTACATCCAGGCCGTAGAAATCTGCGATCCGGTGTATTTGGCCTTCGGCGAAAGAATCGATTCGCATTCCGCGAAGGAGAATAACATCTCCCGCGGTGCAGACCGGCAACACTGTGATCAGGTACAGGCCGAGTCCGAAGGCATGGCGGGTCGGCAATCTCATTCGGATCCTTTATTTGAGAAGGCTACGCAGAACAGCTGACGGCTGATTTCTCATCGGCGAGCAGAGCGGGAATCACGACAGTGCCACCGTTTCCACACTGGGGTAGAACGGACTGCGCCTCGAAATGGCTCTGCGGATCCGCTCCACAAAACGCAAAGATCGGCCAAGTACCGCCGCCCCGATGGTTGTCTTGCCGATCAGCTGGGTGTGCACCAGATCGCGCTTGGCGCGCGATAGCTCAAGCCTAGCCAGCCGGCGGAGGCCGCGACCGAGAGATTTACTAATGATCCGTTCAAAGATCTGCTGGCGGATCTGGACCAAATCCCGTCGAAGGCGAACTTCTTCGCGCAGCGCTTTTTGCGCCCAGCTGCCCGGACTCGATGCGTGATAAATAACCAATTCGTCGCGCAGGATGACCCACGGGCCTTCCAGCGAAATCCGCAAAGGCAGTTCGTAGTCCTCACCGAAGCGCAGGCTCTCATCGAAGGATCCGATGCGCCTAAGTACATCCCTCCGTACCAACGCAGCTTGACTAAACATAATAAACCTCGTCAAGAGGACCTCAGAGGGGTTCAGCCAGAGGCCGCTCGGACAAGACGGCATCGCCTTGGCAATGTCGAATGTAGTGCTTGTTGTGCCATCGGGGTAGATCACTTTGCAATTGCAAAGACAGCAGGCCACGTCGGAACCAGCGCGATTCAGCAGTTCAACCTGGCGTTCCAGCTTTGTCGGCAACCAGGAATCGTCGGAGTCGAGAAATGCAATCAGTTCGCCCTCAGCTTGGTCGATACCCCGATTGCGGGCGGCCGCCGGCCCGGCGTTGGCTTGGACGATTACTCGAATCCGGCTGGAATAACGCTGCTCTAGCAGGGACTCGGTACCATCGGTCGATCCATCGTCTATCACGATGACATCCAGGTTCGTGTACGTTTGTGCCAGGACGCTGTCAATGGCGGAAATTACGGTTGTAGCGCGATTATATGTGGGAATGATGACGCTTACGAGGGGACGGCTCATTGTGGCGCTCGCTTGTTCGGTGCTGAAAGTGCTGGGATGGGAGATAGACGCGTCGCCGGTAGCTTTACCGAGTGCGCGAAGGCGCGAAACGTTCCATCCCGAACGGTGTTTTCTAATGCAATCGGCACAACGTAGATGGTGTTGGTGATCGTATTGCTGCTCGCAAATTGCTCAAAACTTTGCGAGACATCGACATCGCGCAATATACTAGTACCTATAGGACTAACGAGATGATTGGTTGTTGGAGGCTAACGATGCGGAGCAGAATCTGCACAATGCTGTTGCTCTTGGGGGCCGCAGCGGCAAACATTGTCCTTGCGGCAGTTCCGGCCGGGGCTAATCTTTGGGTGGATACGAGCGGTGGCACTTGCACGCGGCAGGCAACACCCGGAGCGTATGTAGACAGCCAGGCCTGCAGCAGCATGCAGACGGCCCAGAGCGCTGCAAAGGCGGGCGATATCGTCATCATCAAGAATGGCACCTACGGTGGTCAGTCGTTAGGGTCTGGCCAATTGACATCCGCTGTCAGCTATTACGCCGAGTCCGCTGGAAAGGTGTTACTGACCGGGAACTTGTCAATCAACATTGACAAGGTGCATGTATTGGGCGTGATCTCAGCCGGCACCGGACAGGACGCGCGAAACGATCTGTCGGTAATGGACAGCACCTCGACCGCCTTCACCGATATCGTGGTCGACGGCTGGCAGGGGCGCTCTGCCTTTATTGCTTCCTCAGGTGTCACCGTGTCGAACAGCGAGATCGGCAACGGTTATGGTTGCAATGCTTCCCATCAGGAAGACGCGGTGCAGTTTTGGGGCTGGGGTTCCTCGTTGACGAATATTCCAACGAAGTTCAATTTCCTGAATAACGTCGTGCACGATTGGGTGGCCGATTCCAATGGAGCCTGTTCCAACGGGCGGCACGTGGATGGATTCCAAAACTACCCTGGATCGAGTGGCGTCCTGATCGACGGCAACATTTTCTACAACAACGCGACCTCGAACATCATGACCGAAGGCATCAGCGGTTCGTGGGTGATCCAGAACAACTACTTCGGTGCTCCCTATGTGGCGGGTAACAACCTGGTCATCGGACGCGGCGATTGCTCCGGAGTTGTTATTCAGTACAACGTGATGGACTTCAATTCCGTCAACAACGATGCCGGCTGCACGGGTTCCTACATTGTCCGAGGCAACATCTTCCCACGCGCCGTTTCGACATGTGGGGCTGGCGTAGCCGATCACAATATTTTCCCGGCGTCAGGCGGATCCACCTGCGGATCCAGCGCAAAACGCTGTACTCCAGCTTGGGTTTTAGCGCCTCCCGCCGTTGGAGGCGTCCGTCCCGACCCTACTCTGCTAAGCACGGATACCTGCGCCAGGGACGCCGGAAACCCAACTGGTTATCCCACCAGGGATTTCTTCGGCACGCCCCGTCCGCAAGGAAGCGCGGCCGATGCCGGACCCTTCGAGTACCCGGCGGCAGGAAGCGGTCCGGCACCGCCGACACTCTTGTACACAGTGATCGCAGGCTTGTACCTGCCCACTTACCAAACTCACTGATCCACCCCAAGGCGCCAGGTCCACTGCTGAAGGCCGACGCTCCATTTCGCGATGCGAAACCATTTCTGTAGCGCTCGAATTGCGTCTCTCTTGCGGGCTTGGTGCCCCGCCAGTGTCAGCAGGGGGTAGGAAGCGATCAGGAACAGCATCCGGGCTACAGAGCTCGTCAGCAGCGCCAAACGGTAGAGATGAGCATAGACTGCCCCGCGCGTGCGTCGGAGGAATGAGAAAACTGACTCCCTCATTAGCGTGTTAGAAAATGAGCTGTCTCTCTGTTTAGTACTCTGACCGCCAAAATGTATGACTTTGGCTTCACCCACGTGGTGGATTTGGTAGCCCAAATTATTAATCTTGTAGCACAGGTCCACCTCCTCGGCATAGAGGAAGTA
>JBDTMC010000020.1:0-34219 GCA_039934475.1 Bryobacteraceae bacterium
TCCGAGATCCGTATCGCGCCGGGCGCCAAACACCTTTACGCCGCCAACCGCCTGCATGACTCCATCGCCTGGTTCACCATTGGGCAGGATGGCACGCTGACGCTGGCGGGCGAAGAATTGACGCGTGGGGACTACCCGAGAAGCTTCACCATCGACCCGAGCGGCCAGTATCTCTACAGTTGCAATCAACGAGCCGATGCTATCGTCTGCTTCCGGGTGAACCGCCAAACGGGGGCCCTCAGTTTCACCGGGCAGTATACGCCCGTAGGCACGCCGGCGATCGTGTTATTCGCCGTGTAGACTCATCGCGGACGGCCCGGCGACGTCTCCTCGCGAATGATGGAGTTCATGGCGCCTAATCGCACAGGCTGGGGAACGCCCGCGGCGCTGAGAGATGCGTACAGCGACAACGCATGGTCCCGTTTACCGTCCACTAGTAAACGCTCCGCGCAAACGAGGGCCGCATCGGCAATCGCCGTTCTGGTGGCACCGGTGGTCTTATTGAGCGCGGCCAACAACTCCTTGGATGATGGTGTGCCGCCGATACTGCCCAATGCCGCGGCAGAGGCACGCGCGACCTCGACATCGGGGCCATGCATCATTCTCACAAGCGCGGGTCCCGCTTTCGCGTCGCGGCGCTTGCCGATGGAATTGATTGCACCGATCAGCTGATTGCCCTTCAGTTTCGGCAGTGCGGCGCGCAAGGCTTCATCGGCGGAAGGGTCGGCGATCGGTTCCAGGCCATAGCGCGCATAGGTGCTGAGATGTTCATCGCCAAGCAAAGCAGCCAAGGCGGGCACGGCTTCTTTTGCTCCCAGTTCGCCGGTCCGCTGGCATGCCTTCGCCTTCTGAAACTGCGGCGCATTCGGGTCAGTCAGAATTCGGATGAGGGCAGCGGCATCCATCGTCGCAATGCCACCTTCTTGAAACGCGGGCGGCGGCTCTGGCGGTTTGGGCTTCGGGGCCTGGGCAACAGGTGCGGGTGTTGTAGTTTGCTGCATCGGGAATCTCCTTCGCTCAGACACGCCACGGGTCGCGCATGGCACGCGAGCGCATGCGGTTCGCAATCTCGTCGTTGGTAAACTCGCGCTTGGCCGTATCCCACGTCAGAGTTTTACCGCGCTGATACGCAATGAACGCCGCGTGTGAGGTGACATGGGAATTGGCCGCGTTGGCGGCACTCGCCTGCGGTGTCTGGCGGGTGCGAATGCAGCGCAGCAAATCGCCGACGTGATTCACGAGGGCCAAGCTTGCCGATTCGGTGGGCCGCAGCAGCGGCTTGATGTTGTCGGAACTCTCAATACGGGTGGCGTCGCCGGTCTCCACCCAACCCTGATCGCCCTCAATGCGGAAGCTGCAGGAACCAGTCTTCAAGGCGCCATCCCAGCCATCGTCACGCATGACCAGGTTCACGCCATTGGCGTACTTACAGTTCACTTTGTAAGGGCCCGTGTTCGTGCCTACCGGCTCATATTCCACGGGTTGTGTATTGTCGAAGCCTGCTGCCCAATGGCACAGATCGATGGTGTGCGAACCCCACTCGAGGATGCCGCCGCCGTGGAAATCATAGAAGTTGCGCCAGCCTCCGCGTACGTACTCCGAGTTATAGGGACGCCACGGAGCCGGCCCCAGCCATCGCTCCCAGTCGAGCACCTGTTTCGGGGGCAGTTCTTCTGCCGCCAGCCAGTCGCGGCTTGGTAGCGGAGGCCAGTTGACGCTGGGGCCTACATTCGCGTAGAGCGTGCGCAGTTTACCAAGCGCACCCGACTTCAGCAGTTCCTTGCATAGTTGGAAGTTGGCGCCATTGCGGCGCTGGCAACCGGCCTGATAGATGCGGTTGTAGCGCTTAAAGGCATCAGCGAGCGCCCAGCTTTCCTCGATCGACATGGAGCACGGCTTCTCGCAGTACACATCCTTACCATGTTGTGCCGCGATGATGGCCAAAGGCGTGTGCCAGCGGTCGCCGGTGGCGATCAGAACGGCGTCGATGTCGGTTCGCGCCAGCAGCGCGTACTGATCGTCGTACATCTGGCACCCGTGGTCGCCATATTTCTGATCGACGGTGGACTTGATGGTTTCGCGCCGTTCATTGCGGACATCGCAGATGGCGACGAAACGGGCGTCGTTGAAGCTCAACAACTTGCTGAGGACGTGCGCGCCGCGGGAGCCGATCCCGATGCCCCCAAAGACAATCTTGTCGCTGGGGGCGATAGCGCCAGCGCGCTGGCCGAGCACGAGGCTGGGGACGATCATCGGCGCAACGGCGCTTTTAAGAATCTCTCGTCGGGTAGGCATGGCAGGTTACATAGGAATTCTATACCCGATTGTCCTGCGGGGGGTAGTGATTGATTGAGCCAAAAAACATTATTATTGTCCGCCGATTAATGCGGATCAACGCCTATCTGTCCTTTTCATACTGGTAGGATTGTTTGGCGCTCATGAGACGACCACTGATCATCGTCGCTAGCGGGCTGATCGCCATCGTGGGAATTCTTTACGGCGGCTTTCGGATCGCGGCGAATCACTTGGCGGGGCGCCTTCAGGCAAAGGCGGCTGAGGCTCAGTCAGGCGTTCGAGAGTGGGCTTCGAAGGGCCGCGATCCCTCTGCCGTCGTTGCCGTTTTGCAGCAGGTGAAACCAGCGCTCGACGCAGGTGAAACACGTAAGGCGGAAGTGCTTCTCGATCAGGCGCTGCAGATGCTGCGCACTGCGGCCCAGCCTGGCGACCAATCGCCCCTGCCGGTATATAACGGTGTTGAGGAAACAAGCGATCTCTACATCCGTCCGCAGGCGGTTCTGATCGAAGGCTATGACGGCAGCGCGATGGAACCCTTCATCGCGCCGGATGGCCGGTATCTGCTCTTGAATAATGAGAACGACCCCGCGGTGAACACGAACGTGCATTTCGCCGAGCGCACGGGTAAGCGATCATTCCGCTATCTGGGTGAACTGCCGGGGGTGAATTCGGCGGTACTGGATGCGGTGCCCAGCATGGACAGATCCGCGCATTTCTTCTTCACCACCCTACGGGACTACGACCGGACGGGGAACTCTATCTTCACCGGAGATTTCGATGGCAAATCGGTGAGTCATGTTCGCCCCGCGCCGGGCGATATCAGCCCGGGCACTCCGGGCAGCATCAATATGGATGTCAGCATCAGTCCCGATGGCGAGACGCTCTACATCTCGCGGGCACTGATCTTTCCCGGTGCGCCCGCGCCGAAGAAGGCGGAGTTGATGGTGGCGCGGCTGAGAGACGGAGCCTTTCACATTGACCCGAACAGTGAGGCCCTCATGAGGAACGTCAACACGGGCGCTCTACAGTACGCCCCGAGCATTTCCGCCGACGGGCTGGAATTGTACTTCACGCGGGCGAGCCAGGTGAGGGGCGTGCGCCTTATGGTGGCGACGAGAAACTCAGTGAGCGAAGCCTTCGGCGAGCCGCGTGTGTTGTCGGCGTTGACGGGTTTCGTCGAGGCTCCCACGATCACGCTCGACGGCGGGGAGCTGTTCTATCACAAAAGGGTGGGACAGAAATACGTGATTTATCGCGCTGAGCGCAGGACTCGCCGACCCACTGATATACTACCGGGGAATCGGAGGCCCTACTAATGTCCCAAGCGAACGTTGAGCTCATTCAAGGCCTATACGCCGCCTTCGCGCGAGGCGATGCCGCCTCTGTCATGGCTGCCATGGATTCCGGCATTGTTTGGAACGAAGCCGAGAATTTTCCTTACGCCGACCGCAATCCCTATGTGGGTCCGGCCGCTATCGCTGAAGGCGTCTTCTTCCGCCTGATGACGGAGTGGGACCAATTCCAGGCACTTCCTTCGGAGATTCTGGATGCAGGCGATACCGTTGTGGCACTCGGGTATTACAAGGCAACGTACAAGGCCACAGGCGTCCCTCTTAACGCGCAATTCGCCCACATCTGGCGTATCGCGGGCGGAAAGATCACGGGGTTCCAGCAGTACACGGACACCGCTCAGGCTGCGCGCGTGGTCCACGGTTAATCAAGGAGATTCCTCTATGTCCCACCTTATGAGCATGGCGTTGGCGATGAATTTGATGGCCGGCTTGCCTCCCTTGATGGCGCAAGCTCCGGCGCCTTCCGCACGTCCGGCACGCCCGACGCCGCCTACTCGCGATCCGCACACACCGGGGTACGTCGCGGCGAAGGAATTGCCGGACGGCGCCGTTCCACCGGCTACGGCCGACGGGAATTTCATCATCGGTCCAACGCACAACCCAGTTCCGGAGGTGACCGAGCGGGAAGGCGTGCCACGCGGAGCTGTCTACGAATTCACGATGGAGTCGACCGATAGCAAGATCTATCCCGGGATCGCGCGCGAAGCGAACACCTACCCGAAGCCAGACCCGGACAATCCCGCGAAGGTAATCGTTTCAAGCCACTCTGCCCCTTATACGCGCCACGTGTCTGTCTATGTGCCGAAGCAATACGAACCGGGCACGGCAGCGCCTTTCATCGTCGGCGCCGACGGGCCGGACAAGATGCTGTTCACCACGCTGGATAATCTGATCGCGCAAAGGCGAGTTCCGGCGATGATCGCGATCTCAATCGGTAACGGCAGTGGCGACGCCCAAGGCAGCCAGCGCGGCATGGAATACGACACGATGTCGGGCCTCTACGCCGAGTTCGTGGAGAAGGAAGTGCTGCCACTCGTCGAAAAGAAGTACAACGTCAAATTGACGAAGGACCCCGAAGGGCGCGCGACGATGGGCGGCAGTTCCGGCGGATCTGCGGCGCTGATTATGGCCTGGTACCACCCGGAACTCTACCACCGGGTTCTGACTTACTCCGGCACTTATGTGAACCAGCAATGGCCTGCGAATCCAGCGACGCCGCATGGAGCTTGGGAATTCCATGAACACCTCATCCCGAATACCCCGATCAAGCCGATACGGCTGTGGTTGGAAATCAGCGACCGGGACAACCTGGGCACTAACGACGACTATCACGATTGGGTGCTGGCCAATGAGAATATGGCCAAGGTGCTGGCTGCCAAAGGCTATCATTATCAGTTCGTCTTCGCCCGCAACGCCGGTCACACCGACCGCGCCGTGAAACAGCAGACTCTGCCAGAGGCCTTGGAATACGTCTGGCAAGGCTATCCAATAGCGGGAACGAAGAAGTAGAGTTCGCTGGGTGCGACTCTCAGGCGCGTTACAGTGGAAGCGATGCAGAAATTATTCATCGTTGCCGTCGCCGCCGCCGTCCTGCCTTGGACCGTTGCCGCTCAGGACGCAAAGCCTTTTCTTGGACGTTGGGATATGACCGTCACTCCCGCCACGGGATCTCCGTATCCGCAGTGGATGGAACTTGTCGAGAAGAACGGCAAGATTGAAGGGCGCGTGCAACCGCGAGGCGGCGGCTGGCTGCCGATCGACGGTGCGAAAGCCAGTTCCGGGAAGGTTATAGTCGCGGTGTCCTCAGGCAGTGACGGTGCCATTACCTGGGTACTGACTGCGGATGGACCGGATCGGCTGACTGGCGTGGAGAAGCGCGGAACGGCCGATGGTCCCACGCTGGTGGGACTGCGGGCTCCGAAGCTGGATCGCCCGATGCCTAAATCGTGGACGAAACCAAGGGCTATCTTCAATGGGAAAGATCTCAACGGATGGGAACCGATTGGCAACGCGCAAAACAACAAGTGGATTGCCCGCGACGGGGAACTGGTGAACGATAATCCTGTTGTGGAAGGCAAGCGCGGTCCAGGCGCGGCGAACTTGAAATCGACCGAGAAGTTCCAGGACTTCAAGCTTCACATTGAGGTGCATTGTCCCGAGCACGGCAATAGTGGCATCTATCTGCGAGGTCGTTATGAGATCCAAGTGGGTACCGAAGGCGGCTCGCAGCCAACGCACGAAATGGGAGCGGTTTACAGCCACTATCCTCCGCCTGCGGGCGCGGAACTCGGCTTGGGCAAATGGACTTCGTTCGACATTACTTTTGTCGGCCGGCACGTCACCGTGCTGCGCGATGGCAAGGTGTACCACGACAACGTTGAGATCCCCGGTCCCACCGGCGGCGCCTTGGATAGCAACGAGTCTGAACCCGGTCCGTTCTTCCTGCAGGGTGATCATCACGGAGTGATCCGCTACCGCAACATCACAGTATCCGTGCCGAAGAAGTAACGATGCACAGGCCCACCAGAGCGCCGTGTTTCCTGGTGCTGATGCTTGTGGTGGGCCTATCGGCCGGTGTTGAAGCGGGATTCCTTAAGATCTGGCAACTGAAAGAGACGGGCGCGCGGATTCCGGACGGCACGCTGCCTTGGAAAGCCGAGACATTGAGGATGACGGCGGAAGTCCAGGTGCTGCGTTGGTATGCAAATTCCGGCGAGTCAATTGGAGTCGAACGGCTTCGACTGCGTTTTTTGAAGTACGGTGGCAGCGTCACAGCGTTTATCAACGGCTACCCGCCGCCGCTCCCCGATATCGAACCTGGTGGAGCGGTCGTCCTCCCGCTGCAGGCGAAGATGGATGCGGCGTCGCGAGCGTGGGATCTGATTGAGGATTCCGGGGTGCATCTTTGGTGGCTGCCGAAGGTATTCCGAGGCCTCGTGTCGCAGACGTCCTGAGTGGGAAGGTTGACGTCAAGGAGTGGTCAGGGCGTCCTGACATGCTGCTGGCGTGGGCCGCGTTACGAAAGCTCAACGCCTCTCCCGATACCGATGAACTTCTAATCGCAGCGTGGATAGCGGGCGGCAGCATGGCTGAAGTCACGCGGGCTTCCGGTTTGAAGACCCAGCAGCGAAGTGAGATCGCCGAAGCTACTCCAATTATGAAGTTCACAATCGAGTTAGACCGTGAAGTGGATGGCCGCTGGATTGCCGAGGTTCCCGCCCTGAATATCCTGCTGTACGCAAACTCCGAAAAGGAAGCAATTCAACGAGCTCAGGCGTCCGCACGGGAGATCGTTGTCGACCGCAGCTCCCATGGTAGAGATGGCTCCTGACCGGTTGAATGTTAGTGACGCTCCCTGACGGTCGCGGCTCGGTTAGCACTTACTGGGCGAACGCCTGATATACCGACGATAGGAACTTCGTCTGTACATCGGTGGAGCTTGGCATCAATTGGAGCATCAACACAATCACCATGTGGCTCTGCGGATCAACCTGGTATACCGTGCCGTAAGCGCCGCCCCAGCCAAATGCGCCCACGCCAGCTAAGCCGGCGGCGCCGTAGCGGTCCACCGTTTGGAAGCCGTATCCGAAGCCGAGCCCGTCCTTTGAGTGGAGCAAGCCGGATTGGTTGGAGTGCATCAGTTGAGCCACTCGGGGCGACAGGACGCGAACGCCATCCAAGGCGCCGTCTTTGCGAATCATTTCGAGGAAGCGTGCGTAGTCGTGGGCGGTGGAGGTGAGGCCGGCGCCGCCGGCGAAGCTCTTGCGAGGTCCGTCGATGTAGGAGCCTTGCCCTTTTGATCCTTCAGGCGCGCGGATAATCAGGCCATCGCTGCCACTGGCGTAGACGGTAGCAAGGCGGTTCCGTTCCGCAGGCGGAATAAAGAAGCGAGTGTCCTTCAGGCCCAGGGGAGTGGTGATATGGGTGCGCACATACTCGTCCAGCGGCATGCCGGAAGCCTTCTCAACGACGCAGCCGAGGATGTCTGTGTTGTAACCGTAAACAAACTCTTCGCCGGGTTGGGCAACAAACGGCAGGGTGCCCAGGCGCTCCATCGTTTCGCAGATCGGTTCCTCTTTGTCCGCTGTGTACCAGCCATTGCCGGCAGCGGGGCCAAGGCCCTTCGGTTCATAAAGAGACGCCACATGCGGATCGGTTCCATAAGAGATGCCTGCGGTGTGCGTTAACAGATCGTGGATGGTGATGGGGCGTTTGGCGGGCACGGTCCGGATTTCCGAAACGTCTTTCACGGCAACGGTGGTCTTGGCGAAGGACGGTATGAAATGACCGACAGGCTCATTGATCCCGATTTTCCCTTCCTCCACCAGGGCGAGAATGGCAGTGCTGGTGATCGCTTTCGTTTGGGAAGCAATGCGGAAGATGGTGTCCGTTGTCATGCGCCGGCCCGCTTCCTTGTCGCTGTAGCCGAAGGCGCGCTGATAGATGGGCTTGCCATCGCGCAGGACGAGAGCCACCGCGCCGGGAATTTTGTTTTGATCGGTGTACTGCTGAAGGAGCGCATCAATTCGCGCCACCCGTTCTTGAGACAGGCCGACAGTGGCCGTTTTGACGGGCGCCTTTGCTGGCGGCGGCTGTTGGGCGACGACGTTGGAACTGAGAAGCGCGAGCGCGAGGAGGAGGGAAGAAACCTTGTTTTTCATGCGTTGTGAGCCCGATCTTATCATGGGCAAAGCAGTGGAGCAGAAGCCGATCAGCACTGTGCCGTGCGTGCTTCTCGCTTAGCAAGAACGCCTGGTGACGATTACTCGATCGCTATGACCACGGTCGGGGTGGACGACGCGGGAGGATAGAGTGTCCCATTAGGCGTCTGTATTTGTAGGGCGACTACGCCCGAACGGGCGCCCGCCGGGATCTCGAAGTTGATCTGGTTGACTCCGGGGAACTGCGGCGACAAACCCGCAAATTGGGGGGTTACTGAAATACCGTCCACGACTAGCGTGATGAGGTTGACGGCCTTTCGAAGGCGGTCAGTTGATGCAGCGCCATCGTTGACCGGGGAATCTACGGGGCCGAGTCCCGTGGCATAGATGAAGACGCTGTGTTCGACGCCGCGCTGAGCGGGATGGCAAGGAAATCCAACGATGGAGCCGACGGGCGCGGCTATGCTGCCATCCGGATTTATAGCGATCGCATTACCGACGCCGGGAGGAATGGTAAAGATGCCCGGCGCAACCTGCGCTACCTGGACTTGCTGCGGGGCTGAGGCGACACCGTTGGTGGTTACGATCACGGGCACGCTTGCCGCAAGTTGTCCCTGCAAGACATCCCATGGAATCTGGGCATTGATCTGGGCGCGACTGGTGGCGGAGCCGGGGATGACGTCGTGCAAGGGCGCAGCAATTCCGCCCACCGTCACGCTCACGTTCTGCAATGTAGTTGACAACGGTACGGTGCTGGCCGACTCCAGGGTAGTTGCGAGGTTGTCACCGAAGACTGAGACCAGAGAGCCGGGAGCGACGGCCTGGTCATGGGCGAAGCTTGCGCCGTTGAGGGTGCCGCCATCTACAATCACCGGATTCTGAGCAGCGAGAATACCAGCGCACAATACTCCGAGCGGTAACGCGATCCAAGGCTTCATTGACACTCCCTCTGTATAAGCGTAGGGGAGGACCGGTTATGGGGCAAGAGCCTTTTGCGTGGAATGGCGCACAGTTAACACTTGATCGAGGGTCTGTTGGACCGCCGCATCGTGACCGCCATTGCGCTCCACGGCAGCGCGCGCCTGCTCTTCCGCCTGCGGCAGCCGACCGGCGAGCAGATACAGCCGCGCCAGCAGCCAGTGGGGACGGTACCACTGCGGAGCCTCTCTAGCCGCGGTCAGTAGCGTATTTTCGACCATCGCGGGATTGTTCATCACGGACTGGAATGCGGCCAAGTTGACGAGCGCGTTGGGGCGGTCTTCCAGCGCGGTAGCGGCGCGGACGGCGGCTCCCATAGAGTGCTGCCAGGCTTGGAAGCGAAGCTTAGGGTCAGTTTGACGATTGGAAAGATTTAACATCTCACGCGCATAGTAGAGGTCGGGATTGCCGCCGGGAAACTTCCACCGAAGCGCCTGTTCGTAACGGGCGGCGACAGCGGCGGGAGTTTCTGTGAGCAACGCGGACTTCACCTCAGCCATCTTCCAATCGGAGATAACCAGGCGCACCGCGAACGCTGCCAGCAAGAGCGATAGTAAGAGCGCGACAGGTATGGACGCCCACCCGATTCGACGGGTGGGACGGACGGGATCGGCATGGACAATGGGCACCAGCGCCATGCTGTAAAAGAAAACGGCAGTGGGTACGGTAAAGCAGAGGAACTGCTGGCTGACGAGGCCGGCGGCGAAACCCGCGCCGGCGATCTGGATGGCGGGCGGCGCGCCACGTATTGAGAACAGCGCAAGCGCGCTGAGGGCTGCGAACGCGAGGAGCCCAGGCGCGCCTTGAGCCACAAGGACGTCAAGGAAGACGTTGTGCGGGGACTCCTGGTAGAAGTCGGGATGGGCGCGGGCGAGTACAAGTGACTGGCGCCGAGGGAATTCATTCCCAAATGTTTCCGGCCCGTAGCCTGCCGCGAGATGTTCGGTGGCCATACGCAGGGAGTCGTTCCACAACGTGAGGCGCGCGCCGCCGGAGACGTCTTCGACGTACCATCGCGTCCGCCACCGCAGTCTGAGGCCGGCCGGCGAGAGATATAGCGCCAATGAAGCGGCCACGATGAGAGCCGCGGCCAAAGCGTGCTTACGGCCCAGTTTCGGGCGGAGACGGGCGAGGACCATGACGAGTCCCATTGCCAGCCCCAACAGCGCTGAGCGAGTGCCGCTTAAGACGATGGCGGCGATACCAGTGACGCAGGCCAAGCCGGAGATCCATCGCCACACGGGGTGATCTTCGAACGTCAACAACGCCAGTGCGGCGAATACCGGGTACAACGCGAAGGTAGCAAAGTATCCAGCATGACCTAGCGTGGACGGAGGCCGGACGATGGTCCATTCGGCCTCGCCGGCCATATAGGCATGTGCTGAGAGAATTGGGTCAACGCCGAAGTACTGAAGGATTCCGTAGAGGGAAGCGAGAATGCCTGTCACGATGGTGGCGCGGAAGAACCGCTTCAGGTTCCCTGCATCGAGCACCAGCCATCCAGCCAGCAAGAGCGTGAAGACAAGCAGGCCCGTCTGGGTGACAAGCCCGAACCTGCGCCACGCGCTGCCTGCTACCGAGAGTTCCGGGTGGCTGGACAACGCGGTGGAGAGGGCGAGCGAGCACCATTGCGCCGCCAGGATCGCGATCAGCCAGCGGCCCCTGCGCTGCGCCCATAGCGTTTCCATGGCGCGGCGAACGCCTGTTAAATCAAGCAGGCAAACGGCCGTTCCCACCAACAGAACGGCAACCTTAGGTGTAACATCGAAGTGAAACAGCAGGCCTGGGACGATGAGAAGGACCGTCAGTGCCGCCACCACCGGCAGCAGATTCAACATAAAGGCTAGACTAGCGCAACCATGTCTCAAGAGTTCGACGCCTACGAGTATTTCGAGTACCTCGGCCGCCATTGGCGAAGCGTCGCGATCACTTGCGGAACCGCGTTGACCATCGCTCTGGTGGTGAGTCTTGCGCTGCCGAAACAGTATCAGGCTACTGCGAGTTTGCTTATCGATCCACCGGCCGGTTCGGACTTGCGCACGGCAACCGCGGTGAGTCCGGTGTACTTGGAGTCTCTGAAAACCTACGAGCGTATGGCCGATGGAGATTCTCTTTTTCAGCGCGCGGCGGAGCGTTTCCATCTATTGAACGCCGCGGAACACACGTCGCTGGAGAGTCTGAAGCGGCGGACTCTGAAGGTCACCAAGCTGCGAGACACACGAATTCTGCAGATCGCCGTGACGTTGGAGAGCGCTAGAACAGCGCAGGCGCTGGCGCAGTATCTGGCCGAGGAAACAGTGCGCCTCAGCCAACTCGTGCTACGGGATTCCGAAGGCGACATTATCGAAGACGCGCGGAAGCAAATGGAAGGGGCCCGTGCGCGGATGGATGGCGTGCAGAAGGCGTGGAGCGATTTCAGTGCGACTGCCTCCATCGACGCTTTGCGGGCTGAGATCGAAACGCTTACGGAAGTGAACACGCAGGCCCAGCGGGACGCGATGATCGCAGGCACCGATGTAGCCGAATGGACGGAGCGTGCGAAGGCAGGCAACCCCGAATTGGACCGCGCCCGGCGTGAATTGCAGGCCTCCCAGGCGCGCGCCGCAGCCCTGCAACGCGAGGCGAAAGCGACGACGACGGAGATCGGCACGAAGTCAGAGACGCTGGCTCGGCAGAGGGCGCGTCAGGAGCAGTTGGAATCACAACTGCGTGAGATGACGGCCGCCTACATGGCCGCGGTGGCGCGTCTGCAGGAAGTTCGATCGGCCGCGGGTTATCGCGGTGAGCGCTTGAAGGTGTTTGACCCGGGGGTGGTGCCGGAGCGTCCGGTGTCGCCTAACTTGCCGTTGAACCTGCTGGCGGCGTTGCTGGCGGGCCTGCTGGTGGCGTGTGTTCATCTTAGTATCCGCTTCGGTTACGAACGCCGCCATCGCCCAGCGTGGCGGGACGCGACGGTGCGGACAGAACGATGACCGTTGGATTCTTCGAATCGCGCCGCGAATGGCTGGTGGCGGGCACGTTGGGCCTCTTTGCGGCCGCCCTTGCGTTATCCCCGCTGATGGGCGCTGCCCCGTTCGCGCTGCTGGCCGCGCCCGTGATTGCGATACCCATAGCGTGGGCAGTGTTTACCAGCCGCATGCTGTGGGTGGCGTGTTTCTTAGGCGCGGCACTGTTGCTGCCGCCTCTGCCGGTTGCGTTGGGAAACTCAGGTCCGCACCCGGCATTGCTCTTTGCCGGCGCGGGAATTGCGATTGGATTGCTGCGTAACGACGAGTGGCGTGTGCGGTTGGCCCGAGCCGGCGACGCGCAAGTGATCCTGTTGTTCGTGCTGGCGGCAAGCCTTCCGGTCGCGATGCTGACGTCCGGGGTTGCGGTGGGTGCGGGCAGCTTCGCGCGGGTTGCTCTGTTTGCGATCTCCGTTTACGTCTTCCACTACGTTACCCAGGGTCCTGGCGCGCGGCGGCCGATAGACACGCGCCTCTGTTTACGTTTGCTGTTTGGCGCCTCAGTCGCCCCGGGAGTGTTTGCGTGCGCCGATTTCTACTATCAGTTTCCGGCGCCCGCCGGATTCGGCCCGCAGTTCATCTATCTGGACAGCGGGGTATTCCGGCGCGCGCAGGGATTGTTTTACGAGGCAAGCACGCTGGGAAATTTTTGCGTGTTCTTTCTGGTGATGGTGGTGGCTGTTCTGCTGCGGCCGCGGCAGGAGCGGATACTGCCCCCGTGGTCCCTAGGCTTGGGCGGAAGCGTTCTCTTGCTGGCGCTGATTCTGTCGTTCTCGCGCGCGTCGATTCTGAATCTCGGTGTCGCGTCGGTGTCGCTGCTGTGGCTGAACCGGCGAACGTTCAGCATGAGGAAAGCGGCCGCGGGAGTCCTTCTTACGGCTGCGGGGGGATGGGCGCTGGCATCGACACTGGTGCCCGGTTTTACGGAGTTGTTTTGGTTGCGCCTCAGCGCATCCGCTCAGTATTTCTTCACTGAGACGGAAGGAATCCTCTCAGGCCGTGTCGCCAGCTGGCGCCTGATTTCCGCGTTTCTCGTCGAGCGGCCGTGGTTCGCGCTGCTGGGTGTGGGCTACAAGACGCTGCCTTATTCCGACTTCATCGGAACGGCCACCATCGGCGACAACATGTATCTGACGATTCTGGTGGAGACGGGAATTGCCGGTCTAGCTGCGCTGGTGTTTTGGATGTTCCGAATGCTGCAGGACGGATGGCGGGCGGCGCACAGCGCGTCTCCGCGTGCGCAATTGCTCGGGGCGTGGTCCTTCAGCTTTTGGATGGGACAACTGGTTCAGATGTTCTCTGGAGATCTGCTGACTTACTGGCGCGTGCTGCCGGTGTATTTCTTCGTCCTCGCCTTGGCGGTGCGTGAGGCCGAAGCATGAGGATACTGCTGCTGGACCAGTTCAGCGAGTTGGGTGGCGGACAGTTGTGCCTGCTGGATCTGGCTCCGGCGCTTTTGGAACGCGGTTGGAGAGTACGGGCGATCTTGCCAGGAGACGGCGAGGGGGCGCGGCGTTTTCGCGCTTTAGGCATTCCCGTGGACTACGTTGACTGCGGGCCTTATCACTCGGGACGCAAAACGCTGGTTGACACGCTGCGATTCGTTACCGATTCCATTTCCACGTCGCGACGCCTGCCCGCCGCCGACCTGATCTACGTCAATGGCCCGCGGCTGCTGCCTGCCGTGGCTTTGGCGCGGCCCACGTGTCCGGTGCTCTTTCATGCCCACAGTTGCCTTGACAAGGGCTATACGGCGCGTCTGGCGGAATGGAGCCTGCGCGCCACTGCCGCCGCTGTTGTCTCCTCAAGCCGCTATGCCGCCAGCCGCCTTCGTGTAAACTCCATCCGCATTGTCGATAACGGAGTCGCGGATTGCCGGCGTCCGCGCCAAGACCACAGGGGACCGAAGCGCATTGGCGTGATTGGCCGCATCGCTGAAGAGAAAGGGCAGCTTGCCTTCGTCCGTGCCGCCCGCGTCCTGCACGGTGCCGATCCCGACCTTCGTTTTGTCGTGTGCGGCGCGCCGGCGTTCTCAGACCCCTCGTATGCGGAACTTGTGCGAGCCGAAGCGCGCGATCTGCCGGTGGAATTCACAGGCTGGATTGACGATGTCCCCGGCGTGTTGGCGCGCCTGGATCTGTTGGTTGTACCCTCCACGGGTAACGAAGCGACACCGCGCGTGATTGCAGAGGCTTTCTCCGCGGGTGTACCTGTGGTGGCCTCGGCCGTGGGGGCGATTCCCGAAGTGATCGACGATGGGATCACCGGATTTCTGACGCCGGCCGATGACATCGTGGCGGGTGTTGAACGTGCGCTGGCATCAGACCTGGATGCGGTGAGCGTGCGTGCCAGACAGTGCTGGGAAAGGCGCTTCACCTTGGCCGCTTATCGCGAGGGTGTGTGCTCAGTGATTGAGGAGACGTTGGGCCGCAGCAGCAAGGCGAAGCAAATGGCGGCGGATAGCGCGATCGCCGCGGCAATGGTCAGAGGCAAGGAATAACCGAACTTAGCCACCATCAATCCGGCCGCGGCAGCCGCCAGGGCCTGGCCTCCATACATGACAAACAGATTTAGCGCCGAGGCGCCGCTTCGTTCTCCTGGCGGCACCTGGTTCATGAGGAGCGTGAACATGCCGGGCTCACTCATGTATTGGATAGCCATATAAGCAACGTAAGCCGCGGCAGCCATCCCCGGCGTGGAGAAGGCCAGCGCGAGCATCGCTAGCGCTGTGAGGGCTTGCATGCCGGATATTCCCTTCACCAAACCAAAGCGCCGTAAGGCTGCGGGCGCGGCCAGAATGGCCACAACCTGCATCAGTTGCGATACGGAGAAGATCCAGCCGATCCGTTCTACCGGCATGTGCAGGTGCTGGGCGAAGTAGGCGTTGAAGAATGGATTGAAGCTGCCTGTAGCGATGTTCCAGAGCGCGAAGATGGCGAGGTAGCGGTACACAAACGGACTGCGTGGATATGCCTTTTCTTCGCGCGCCCGAGGCGGAATGCGTAACCGCAGAACAGGCAGCGCCGAGGCAGCGATCAGTCCACAGCCCACCAGCAGGGCGGCCTGCCGGGAATGTTCTATGCCATGCCGCGCGAACCAGCCGGGCAATTGTCCAGCCAGCGCGCCGCCCACAACGCCCAAGCCGATGCCGGTAGCCACGAAGAGACTGAAGGCAGTGGCGCGGCTGCGTTCCGTGGTTAGTGCTGAGATCGCGGGCGCAAAAGCCACCGTCCATAACGAAAGCAAACAACCGGCGCAGAAGGCGAGGCCCACCAGCATGGTTTGATCCCGCACCATCACGCGGGCTACTGAGACGCCCGCCAGTGTGAGGAACGCTCCGGCCAGCACGACGTTGGGCCGCCAGCGGCCTGCTAAATAACCGGCGGGCAGGGCGGCGGCGAGGCTGCCCGTTGTCATGGCCCCCGCGATAGCCCCGAGCGCGCCTTCGTGTAGGCCGTTGTCCAATAGATGGAGGTTGTAGAGCAGCAGGAATACGAAAAGGCCGAGTTCGAAGAGGGCAGTCGCCAGCAGGAACGGCGCAAACTCGGGGGCAATTCCCAACCCGGACCACCACCAGCGGAAGCCATGCCACACCGCTGGCGGCAAGGTTCGTGTGTGGTGTACCGCCCGTGTCGCCATGCGAGCCAGTTGGCTGGCTCTCATACGAATGCGCAGCGCCAGGGTCCGATCCTGTTGCGGTATCTGCAATCCGGTTGTGGGCCCAACGATAGTAAGAGGGAACAGCCGACGCCGTAGAATTGAGGCCCTGCTGGCTGATTTGTTCACGAGCAGAAAGTGAAGCCACAGTTCGTGTTTGTTAGGCGTAACCAGTCCTTCGAGTGGAGCCATTGCATACATGGCGAGCCAGCGCTCAAGGTCTGCTTCCAGTGCAGCCTGTGCCGCGTTGTGAAGGGCGCATCCATACCATGCCGAGGCGATGCGGAAGCAGATGCCCTCCAAACGCCGCAGTGACTCGGAGTGGCTCTGCTGCCAGTAAGTCCAGAAGCTATCGTCGAACTGGCGTCCGTCGAGGAACGTTGCCAGTTCGTAAACATGCCCGGGCCGCAGGTCGCCGCGCAATAGATGCCGCAGTAAATGGAGGCACGAATACGCCAACCGGTCCACGAGTGCGAACGCCGGGAAGCGAAGGCCATCCACTTCCACATCGCTAACGCGGCGTTCCCAGAATTCGTCAAGACCCTGTGGTGCGAAGCCCTCGGTTTCTTCATCCCAAAGGCGAAAGTGCAATTCGAAGCCAACGGGAATTTCGGGATCGTAGAAATCGCCGCGCCATCTCCAACCAGTCTTGCGAATCATCGCGGGCAAGTGGTCCACCGGCGTCACTGTTTCTGTGACCGGTGAATAGCCAAGGTTGAGCAGCAGGTCGCGAGCCGGAATCAGGTCAGGCGGTTTGACCATCACATCGATGTCGTATTGCACCCGCTGTGCCGGATGCGCCACGAAATCCGGGCATTGGGAGAAACCCTTCAGCACGACATGATTAATGTCGGCGGCGCGAAATTGCTTGTATGCGTTTCGAGCGTTGTGCCAGCGCTGTTCGTTGCGAATCCCATCGGCGGCGATGCGGTCGCGAACCCAATGCGGCATTACGTCGAGGGCCACTCTTCCTAAGGCCAGAGTGAGTTGATTTCGGTCGCCGAAGGCCAGCGTCTTTCGCCATTGCTCGTCATTGAAGCTGCGGAGCCCTTCGAGATCGCGGCGTTGGAATTGCAGCGCGCGGAGCAGGGCCTGCAAATGAGGAGGCAGATTCGCCTCTGCCATCTTTAGAAGCCCAGCCTGATGCCAAATTGCAGCCGGCGTGGTTCACCGGTGATCAAAATGCGGCCGAAGTAGGGCCCGAAGTCGGGGTTGGGACCGGGAATGCCGACATTCGGATGATTGAACGAGTTGAAAGCGTCGGCGCGGAACTCCGTGCTGACTCGCTCAGTCGGTTGGAACCGCCGTGCTACTGAGAAGGTCACCAACTCATTGCCGGGACCGGGAATCGTGTCGCGTCCGGCGTTGCCAAAGGTGTACGGAGCGGGTGTCGCGAAGGCATCGGTATTGAAATAACGCTCGATTGTGCGTTGCCCTTTCGGTAGCTGCACGGTCTGGCCCGGAACAACGTTGGGGCGGTTGGGCGTGCCGGAGTTCGCGATGTCGGTGCCGAAGTAGACCGGATTTAACGGAGTGCCGTCTTGCATCGTGAGGATCGCGCTGAGACGCCAGTTGCGCCAAAGAAAGCCCAATGTATGCGGGGCGGGCAGATCGTAGGTAACGGCGGCGCTGAAACGCTTGCGAACATCGAAGAACGACAGGCCGCGTTCCAGATGAAGGTTGCGTTCGTCCTGTGCGCCGAAGCTGTCGAACTGCCCAGTGAGAGGCGAGTCGGCATCGTCAATCGACTTGGCCCAGACAAAACTTCCAATCAGACCCAAGCGCTGCCGGTATCGCTTCTCCACTTTCAATTGCAGTGAATGGTAGATGGAATTCGCGGTGTGCTGGCGTTGAAAGATGGGTCCTAGTTCGGGGAAAGTGCGCAGGCTTTGCAGGTCGCCAGGACGTGGCGCGAGGTTCGCTCCTGTCTCCACTTGCAGAGGGGTGTTATAGCGGCGGAAGCGGCCCAGTTTATTGGCCTTCGTCCCAATGTACGCCACTTCCGCAATCAAGCCGCGGCCAAGGTCTTGCTGTACGCTGGCGCTCCATTGCTGGACGTAAGGCGTACGCTCGCCGGGCTCCACGCCATAGTAGGAGGGGAAGCCAGTGGACGCCGAAGACGCGAAACCATTGCGAATGGTCAACACGGGTAGCAGGCTGTTGGTCTGATTTTCTTCGTTCCGCAGTGTGTTGCGCACCAGATCGTAGGACTCCATCGCAATCTCTGGACTGTAGTAGATTCCATAGCCGGCGCGGAACACGGTGGGCACCTTTTCTGAGATCGGTAGCCGCCATGCGATGCCCGCGCGGGGCGCGAAATTGTTGTAGTCGGGTCGCACCGGCGCGGCGGTACGCACCAACTTCGGTGCTTGTGGCAGCGTCGAGTAATCCAGGTTCAATAAGCTGTCGCGGGTCTCGCGATAGGGCGAGAGGTATTCATAGCGCAGGGCCGCTGTCAGCGTGAGGCGCGGGTGAATCCGCCACTCATCCTGGAGGTACCCGGCTACGTCGTATTGACGCAAGTAGGCCTGGGGAGATCCGACACTGCGCCTGGTGACTTGTGGAAATCCGAGCAGAAAATCGGCGAAGGGCTCACCCGTCGCGTCGGGCTGCTTCGGGTCGTTCGTGAATGAACCGTTGAAGATGTACTGCCCTCTTGGATTGTTGCTCTGCAAGTAGTTCAGTTGGAAGTTGAGCAACTGGAAGCCAGCCTTCCACGTGTGCCGTGCCCGTGTGGAAGAGAAGCTGTCCGATAGAAACCACGTGTTGTTGCGTTCGCTCTGCGGGCGCGTGGTGTTGTCCACAACGGTGTCGTAGTCGGTGATCAGGAAGTACGGCAACCCGTAGTAAAGAGGGTCTCCGGAGGCACCGCTGATCCCCAGATCTCCAAGCACGTCGGTCTGGAAGGCGCTCTCGGGTACGCTCAAGACACGCAGGCGCGTGAACGCCACTCGCGCTTCGTTTAACCACGAAGCGCCTCCCGCGGTATAGCCGAGTGCCGCCTGCTGGGCGCGCAGCCGCTCACTGGTAGGGCGTTCTGGAAACGACCCCGCAATGCGGTTGCGCTCTTCGTTCAGCGTGTAACGGCCAAACAATCGGCCCTGGTTGCCGAACTGATGGTCGATGCGAACGGAGGCGTGATCCTGATTGCTCTGGTTGGGCGTGGAGTCGAGGTAGTTGCCGTTGCCATTCGAATCGGGAGCGCGATTGGGAAGCGGCTCATAGGTGTCGAGGAACTTGCGCGATGCCGGATCGATTCGCGATCCCGGAATCTGGTTGCCGGCAAAGGGCCATCGCGTGCCGGCGGCCGTATCTGACGTAAGGGGGTCAAAGATAGGCGGCGCCGCGCTCAAGTCACCACTTCGAATTACCGTATCAGGCATGCGGTGCAGGGAACTCATGGCGGTCTTGTTCCGCGTCCCTTCGTAGGCGCCGAAGAAATAAGTAGAGCCGCGTATAATGGGCCCTCCCAATGAGCCGCCATACTGGCTCTGGCGGTAGAGCGACGCGGGCAGCGCCGGGTCGTCGAAGAAACTGCGCGCGTCGGTGGCTTCGTTACGTAGAAACTCGAAAGCGCTGCCGTGAAACTCGCGCGTTCCGGCGCGGGTGGCGATGTCCACTACGCCTCCGCCGCTTTGCACGAACTCCGCCGGTGCCAGCGAGGAGAAGACTCGGACGTCTTCCACCGACTCCACCAGAGGGCTGGCCGCGATAACGAACACTGTGCGGTCGGTGTCGTAGACGCCATCCAGAAGGTAGGTATTGCTGGTGGAGCGCGCGCCGTTGACGGGCGGGTTCCATGCCACTGCGCCCCTGGCGGCTTGGACGTCGTTGACGATGTCGTGCCCAAATCCCCCCAGTTGCCTTGGCACAGCGCCAGGCCCAAGGGTGAAGAACGAAAGCAGATTTCGTTGGCCCAGTGGCAGCGAGTTCACCTGCGTGGAGGGAAGCTGAAAGCCTTCCGAAGGCTCAGCGGACTGCACTTCAGCCGCCGCGGCGTTCACCGTCAGTTGCGTGTTGCCGGTGCCCAGTTCCAGTGCAATATCAAGCCGCGCGCGCTGATTCACTTCAATGCGAAGCGGCCCCAGTTCCATGGTGCGAAAGCCGGTCTGCGCGGCAGTCACGGTGTAGGCGCCTGGTTGCAGGTCGCCGATAGAATACTGGCCGGCGGACGAACTCACCGCGGTGCGCGAGAAACCTGTGGAGACCTGGCGCGCCGTGAC
This sequence comes from Bryobacteraceae bacterium, assembly GCA_039934475.1. Lineage (GTDB taxonomy): Bacteria > Acidobacteriota > Terriglobia > Bryobacterales > Bryobacteraceae > JBDTMC01. The sequence goes on from JBDTMC010000020.1 coordinate 20,172, forward strand.
GCGGGCTCCAATCACGATGGCCTGACTAGGATCGTGAATTTCACCGAAGAGGATGCCTGAGGAAACCTGGCCTTCGCACACCATCGCCCCACAGGCGAGCCACAGGATGATGGCGAGGCCGTCACTTCGTTTCATCCATCACCTCCTCAAGCCGCGACACTGCCTCGTCGAGGTTGGAGTAAGTGAATTCAGCGGCGGTCAGCTGTTTCACGAGTCCGCTGATGGACCGCATCCAGGCCCGATGCAGGGACGGCGGACCATATGGGGGCAGGGAAGACAATCGCTTTAGGGCCTCTTCCGCGTTAATGGGAGAAATAATGGGACTGGCGCCGCGACGGCGGTTTAGAAACATGAGGCGCGATGGCCTGCTGGTCATGCTCAACTTAAATCCGTCGAGCTCGGCGGGGCGGAGTTCCAGATTTGTCTTGCCGTTGGGGCGCCGGCGCGCCAGATAGTGAAGAAGTTCAGGAAACAACTCCGGAGCATCCGGTCGTAAGCGCAGGCTGAAGCAGTTGCCCACGAGTGCAAGGGCCTTTGACCCGCGCACGATGTTGATGGCGTCGTCGGACACATAGGTCCAACCGCGCCGCGCGCACGCATACGCCAGCGAGCTTTTGCCAGCGGAAGTTTCTCCGCAGAGCAGCAGGCCACGGCCATTGCGCTCCACACAAGCGGCATGGATGGCCGCGAGGTACTTGCCGCTCAACAGCGAATAGACCATAGCCTCAAGAAAGAAATATCTGTACTCGTCGCGCTGTGCGGCCACTTCTTCGGTTACCCATGAGAAGGCGAAGCCGGTTTTCAAATCGACAGCTGCTATATTGCCGCCATCGCCGGTGATTGATAGGAGGTGCACGTTCGAGCGGAACGTAGGTGGCCAGGCGATGGGCTGATCCTGGTTTCCGGAGACACCGGCGCGCACCCGGATGGGGGGGCGGTGGAAGAGTTTCTCACAGCTGCCCCAGCTCTCCTTGGCTGCCTCAAGAATCCGCGCCGACGTAGTTTCCAGAATGAGTGGAAAGCCGAGGGGATACAACTCCACCGCAAACGGAAAGGGGGCAGCGTTCAACAGCGGATCGGATGCCGGTGCAGACGGAATGCTAAGAGTAGTTTCGACTACGGATTTCATACAGTCAGGTCCGCCCGCGGAAGCTAACGAAGGGAATTTTAGCAGGAAATTCGCTCATCTCAAATGTAACAAGTGGTCAACTGGAAACGGGCTACACTCGAAATTCAAACTAAATGCGTACGGCGATCGTCCACTACTGGCTGCTGAATATGCGGGGCGGGGAACGCGTGTTGGAAGCAATCTGCCGCATGTTGCCAGAGGCGGACGTCTTCACGCTGTTTTATGACCCCGAACGCGTTTCGGACTTCATTCGGTCGCGCCGCGTGAAGGCGTCGTTTCTGCAGCCGCTGCGGCGCTATCATCGCTCCCTGTTGCCACTGATGCCGATGGCCCTTGAGTCGCTCGATCTGCGGGGATACGATCTCGTCGTGAGCAGCGAATCCGGCCCGGCGAAGGGAGTTATTCTTCCATCGCATACGCGCCACGTTTGCTACTGTCACAGTCCGATGCGTTACTTGTGGGACCTGTATCCGGATCATCTTCATGAATGGACGAGTAGCCCCCTCAAACGTTCGATGATGATCCCGCTGACCAACTACCTGCGGATTTGGGATTCCACGACAGCCAACCGCGTGGATCAATTTGCGGCGAATAGCGAATGCGTGCGACGCCGTATTTGGAGGGCCTACCGGCGCGAGGCCGAGGTGATTCACCCACCCGTTGCCGTGGACACTTTCTATTCTCGCCCCGCGGAAGGTTACTACCTCATGGTTGGAGAGATGGTGGCGTACAAGCGTCTTGACGCGGCGGTGCGCCTCTTCTCCCGCACCGGGCGCACCCTGCGCGTTGTCGGCCAAGGCCCGGACTATCATCGACTGCGCAGTTTGGCCCGGCCGAATGTCGAATTCTGTGGCCGCGTGAGCGACGAAGAACTGCGGGAGTTGTACGCAAGATGCAGCGCCCTGGTAATCCCCGGTGAGGAGGACTTTGGCATGACCGCGGTGGAGGCTGTGGCAAGCGGGAAGCCGGTGATTGCCTTGGGCCGGTGCGGAGTCTTGGAGGCCGCGGGGCCTTATGGCCACTTTTATAAAGAGCCGACCGAGCAGGCTCTGGAGGACGCCATTTTGCGGTTCGAAGCTTCCACGGTAGTAAGCGAACCCGAAGCGATGCGCACTTGGGCCGAGCGTTTTTCGGAGGCGGAATTTCGCCTCCGTATGGCACCGATGCTCGCACCGCCGGAACTACGTTAGCCTGAATGGATGCGAAAATTTCGCGCGGCCCTGGTGGGTGATTTCGACCCGACGGTCGTTGCCCATCGCGCCATTCCAGAAGCGCTCCGGATGGCGAACGCCGAGTATGAGTGGATCCACACGACGACTCTGCGAGAGCCCCCAGGCCGGCTTGCCGGATTCGATGGAATCTGGTGCGTACCAGCCAGTCCCTACGCGGACATGCAGGGCGCGCTGGATGCCATCCGCTTCGCACGGGAACAGAACGTCCCCTTTCTTGGCACATGCGGCGGATTCCAGCACGCCTTGATCGAGTACGCGCGTAACGTCCTCGGGATCTCGGGCGCAGACCATGCGGAGTCCAATCCAGAGGCCGCCGACCTCATCATTGCTCCTCTCGCCTGTAGCCTGGTGGAAGAGTCTGAGGAGATCACGCTGGCCGAGGGCACGCTCATCCGAAACGCTTACGGACAGGAGCGGGTCACTGAAGGCTACCATTGCCGGTACGGTGTGAATCCGAACTTCGCGGAGAGGCTATTCTCCGGATTTATGCGGACCACGGCGTGGGATGCCTCCGGGCAAGTGAGGGCGGCCGAACTTGTGGCGCACCAGTTCTTCGTGCTCACGCTCTTTCAGCCTGAGCGCCGGGCGTTGCGAGGTGAGCTACCACCGTTGGTGCGGGCGTTTACCGCCCAAGCTGTTTAGCCAGATAGGCACCGATTGTTTTGACCTCCCCAGGCGATGCCACCGCGCCGCGGTTCACCATGTTATCGACGATGGCCGACCATTCCGTGGCTGACATCCGGCGCGTGGTGACGGTCTTGATATCGTGACAGGGGCCGCCACAGGTGCGGTGTAGAAGGTCGCGTTCGGGGCTGGGAGGAAGGCTGGCCGCTTGGGCGACAATCGTGGTCGGCGTTTTCGGCAAGGGTAATGTTGTGATGGCCGGCAAGGGAGTCGCGGTGTCTGCCAGTGCAAACGCCATGACGGTATCGCTGGGCGTACCGCCGAAGAAGCCGCCCCCGCCGCCGGCCGTGATTACTACATACTGCTTCTTGTCTTTGCCTAGATATGTGATGGGAGAGGTGTGACCGTTAGCCGCGATAGGGTGCTCCCACAATAGTTTGCCGGACTTGGATTCGAAGGCTCGGAACAACGCATCGTTGGTCGCCGCTATGAAGACGATCCCGCCGGCGGTGGCGATACTGCCGCCCAGGTTCATGGAGCCGGTACCGGTTACACCCTGCGCTTCCAGTTCCGGGATGCGGCCAAGAGGCGCCCTCCATGCGATGTCACCAGTGTTTGCGTTGACAGCCACTAATTGGCCGAAGGGAGGATTCGTGCACGGGATGCGTGTGGCGGGATTCCAAAAGCGTGCGTACGTACCCAAGGCCGAAGTTCGAACGTAGGTTTCTTCTCCCGTCTTCGCGTCGGTCTTCTTCTCCATGTGGCCCCATTGGCCCACGTTGTTCACGTTCGTGAAGAGGTAGCCGAGAGCCGGGTCGAAAGAGAAACCACCCCAATTGCCGCCCCCGATGGTGCTGGGGAACAATAGGGCGTTGTCCTCCAGCGGGAGCGGAGTGTACGGTCCCTGGGTGAACAACCGATTCTTCGTATAAAGCTCCTGGCAGTACGCGGCGTGGTCGGGCGTCAGGCTGTAGATGTCTTCCTTGCGGAACGTGTTCTTCGCCAGTGGCGGCGGCTTCACGGGAAATGGTTGCGTTGGCCACGAAGCTTCTCCCGGCACTTTGCTCTGCGGCACAGGCCGCTCTTCCAATCCGAAGAGTGGTTCCCCGGTGACACGATTGAAGAAGAACGCCAGACCCATCTTCGTGATCTGCCCGACAGCGGGGATGGTTTGCCCGTCGCGGTGCGAATCGAACAGCACCGGCGGGGCTGCCAAGTCGTAGTCCCACAGATCGTGATGGACCAACTGGCGATACCAGAGCAGTTTCCCCGTTGCGGCATCCAGTGCTACGAGACTGTTGCCGTAGAGCCCTTCGCCGTGGCGGTCGGCGCCGTAGAAGTCGGATGTCGGTGAGCCTAGGGGAACGTAAACAATACCGCGCGCCGCATCAATCGTAAGAAAGCCCCAAGCGTTGGTGCCGGAGCGGTTTTTCCAGCTTTCCGCGGCCCAGGTCTCGACGCCGGCCTCGCCGGTGCGCGGAACGGTATGGAAAGACCAGACGAGCTTTCCGCTACGAGCGTCCCAAGCGCGGATATCGCCGTACGCGCCCAAACTGGGCTTGCCTTCATTCGGCATGCTCCCGGTGATTACCAGGTCCTTATAGAGTGACGGCGGCGATTGTAGCGACATGATCGCTTTGGGATCGTCCGTTACGCCTTGCCTCAAATCCACAAAGCCTTCCGTGCCGAAACCGGGCGCCGGCTTTCCAGTCACAGCGTCGATGCCTGCCAGAGTGCTTCCGATGCCACTGAAGACGCGTGGGTGTGTCTTTGGATCACCTGGCCAAAACGCGAGTCCGCGCAGACTGACTTTGGAAGCATCGTAGTGCCACAACTCCGCACCGCTTTCCGGGTTCAGTGCGAAGATCCCATTTGCCGCATTTACGTAAAGGGTGCCGTTGATCACGACGGGAATGGCCTCGGAGCCTGGCTTGCCGGTGTGGAAGGTCCAGGCGGGGCGGAGGCGCGCCACGTTTGTGGCGTCGATTTGGGTAAGGGGAGAATAGCGCGCCGCGCCGGGGTCATTGCCATAGGCCGGCCAATCGGTCTGGGCCTGGAGGGAGGCGATGAAAACAAGGGCACTAAAGACTACACGGCGCATGGATGAATAATGCCACACCTGAGGGCGCTCGTCCTGGCGCCGCTTTCAAGTAGTGGTTTTGAGATGGCGCGTTGGTTTTAGTGTCGCTGAACGAATAGCAGTAACCTATTCGTAATTCAGATGTAATGGCGACGTAGCGGTTACTTGGTACCCTCCAAAAACAGACCTTTCAGGAGGATCTTCAATGAAACTTGGGCTAACTGCCCTTTTAGTCTGCGCAGCCGTGATTCCATTTGAACTTGGCGCGCAGTCCACGTTTGGGTCGATTGTCGGCATCGTAAAAGACGCCACCGGCTCCGCCGTCACCCGCGCTACGGTTAGGGTCACTAACACAGACGAGAATGCCACGCGCGAGGTTTCCTCGGATGACGGCGGCAACTACGAAGCGCTGAACCTGAAACCTGGCCGCTATAGCGTTGCGGTGACCAAGCCGGGTTTCCAGTCCAGCAAGACCGAAGACATTCAGTTGATCGCCCGCCAGACGATCCGACAAGACGTCGAACTTTCGGTGGGCGCCGTGGAACAGACCGTCACCGTGGAAGCCAAAGCCGGCGTTATCGCGTCGGAGACGAACACCATCGCTTCCAGCTATGGCAGCGAAAAGATTCTTACGCTGCCGACCAACTTGCGCGCTTCCACCAGCACCAGCCCGTTTTACACCATCACCACGCTGCCCGGCGTCCAAGTGGACAACAATGGTTACCTCACCATCCAGGGCGCGCTGCCGCATCAAACGGATTCGTCGATTGACGGTATATCCGCGCAAAGCGTCCGCGACAACCGGCCACTAAGGGAGATCTTCCCTTCGGTAGAAGGTATCGCCGAGATGAAGGTGCAGGGTGTGGGAAATAACGCGGAATATACAACCGCTGGTGACATTACTACAATCACTAAGTCAGGCACCAACCAATATCATGGATCGGGCGCCTGGTATTACCAGAATGCCGAATTGGACGCGTTCCAGTACGGCGCCAGCACGAAGCCTGAAAAGGAAGTGAATAACTTCAGTTTCGCAGCCGGCGGGCCCGTGTACCTGCCTAAGATTTACAGTGGCAAGAACAAGACCTTCTTCTTCGCCGATTACGAAGAGCTGCGGTATCCCCGGACGTCGGTCATCCAGAACTACCTTCCCAGCGACGCCATGAAAACTGGCGACTTCAGCAAGGAAGCGGGCGATCTGATTGATCCAACTACCGGCAAACCGTTTCCCGGGCGCATTATTCCCACCAGCCGGATCAGTCCCATCGCATCGAAATTGCTCTCTACCTTCTGGCCTGCTGCGAACACCGGTGACACATCGGTTTCCCACGACACCAACTACGTGATCAACAAGCCGTCTGATATTCAGAGCCGCCAGTACGACGTTCGCGGGGATCATTACCTCACCGCGAAGCAGTCCATTTTTGGCCGCTTCAGCTGGAAGAACAACACGAACCTGGGACCGAACGATTTGCTGGTTCCATCGAGCAGTAACTTCGACCAGAACCGATCTTTCGTGATTTCACACAACTACACGATCAAGCCGACGGTCCTCAACGAGATCCGGTTCGGCTTCACGCAGAACCGTAACGGTGGAGACATTCCTTACGATGGAAAGTCCTTTGAGAAATCGCTCGGTTTCAACGGACTGCCTTCCACGCCGTTCAATGGCTTGCCCGGGATTGGATTCAGCAACCTGACCGGACTTGGCGTCGGCCGCACGGAGAACATCAACAAGTACCGCACATTTCAAGCCAACAATAACACCACCTGGACCCTTGGCAGCCATACGATCAAGTTTGGTGTGGATGTGAGATGGCTTCAGACCCAGACGGCGCTCGGCTTCATTGGCGCTGACAACTACGGCCAGTTCGATTTCAACGGCGCCTTCACGAAGAACGAGTTCGGAGACTTTCTGCTGGGCATTCCGGCGGACTCGGCGTATGCGGACGTTCAAAAGGATAACGACGGCCGCGCCGGCCAGTACCACGCCTACATTCAGGACAGCTTCAAAGTGAGCCGCAAGCTGACCCTCGAATACGGCGTCCGTTGGGACTATCAACCGCCCTTCCAGGACAATGGCGACAACATCGGTAACTTCGACCGTAGTATTCCGCGCACCGGCGCTGTCATCTATCCCTCAAGCGACAACGCGGCGAAACTTCTGGCTCCGGCGTTTGAGATCGGCGTGAATGCTTGCGCCGGCACGCCCAATTTGCCTGCACCCGGCCCGGGTCTTGACGGCGTCCCCTGCACACCCTTCAAGACCGCTAAACAGGCGGGCCTTTCGGAAGGACTTCGCGTGAATTATAAGTACAACTTCGCACCGCGTTTCGGTTTTGCTTATCGCCCGTTCGGCAATGGCGACACCGTGATCCGGGGCGGGTTTGGCACTTTCTGGTCTCCCATTCTGGGAGCGGTATTCTACTCGCTCACCGGTACCAGCGGCAGCGACGTCCGCACTTTCAATAACATTGGCCCCGATGGTCTGCCCGTATTCGCGTGGCCGAATACGCGTACTGGCGGCACCGGCGTATCGGCCGATCAATACGGCAACGCGTACTTCGGCACGGCCAACGCTATCGACTTCAAGAACCCCAAGCTGTACCAGTGGAACTTGTCAGTGGACCACAACATCGGCCTGAACACCGGTCTCCGCGTGTCCTACATCGGGAACCACTCCATTCAACTTGGATTTGCTCCGAACGTGAATCAGAGTGCCTATTCGACGCAGTTCTTTGCCCTGCAGCCCTTGCAGGCACGCCCGTTCCCGTATTGGTTCCGCATTGAGAGCAGAGATTCCGGCGGCACGGCCTACTACAACGCGCTGCAGGTGGAACTGAATCATCGCTATAAGAATGGACTCAGTTTCACCGGCGCGTATACGTTTGCCAAGGACATCAACGACGTTGGCGGCCCGAACCCTACTGAGTTCGCGGGTGAAACCGGCAACGGCCGCATCATGGATTCGAATGACCGCGCAGGCAGCCGTGGCAACTCTTATGGCACGCGCCGGCACCGGTTCATTTCTACGGCTGTATACGAGTTACCGTTCGGGCGCGGCAAGCACTTCGGCAACAGCGTTAGCCGTATGACCAACGCCGTTATCGGTGGCTGGCGCGTCAGTAGTATCTTCCTCATCCAGAGCGGTCCCTGGCTGACGCCTTACTTTGACGGGGGCGATCCTTCCGGCACCGGCTCCGGCTACTATCGCACGCAGCGTCCCGATCGCGTGGGCAGCGGCATCCCCGCTAACCAGTCCATCAGCCAGTGGACCGATCGCACCGCCTTCGTTTGTCCGGGGCGCGTGGTTGGGTCGGCTGACCAGTTCAATTGCGCCATCGGGATCAACCCGGTTACCGATCTGGCTCCAATCGGCCGCTTCGGCAACTCGGGCATCGGGCTATTCCAGGGCCCTGGAACCGTCAACCTGTCGATGGGCTTCGGCAAGACGTTCGATATCGGCGAACACGTCAGAGCGAAGCTGGAAGGCAGCTACACCAACCTGCCGAATCGCATTAACTACGCCGACCCGCGCCTCGCAATCACGAACAGCGCGTTCGGCACAGTCACCGGAGAACGTGGCGCCGACTTCGGCGGCCACCGCACCGGCCAAGTCGGCGTCCGCGTCGAGTTCTAACTGGAAGGAGGCCCCGTCAACCGGCGGGGCCCCCTTCTTGTACGTCGGCGCTCACCGCATCCAACTCTCGACGTCAGCCCCTTTCGGCGCCGTCTTCCGCATGTGCTCGGCGAAGATCGGCAGATAGTGTCCCTCGTAAGACTGACCGGGCGGAATCTTCCCCACATAGCAGTGTGGTTCATCGGGGCCGTATTCAAACGTGCCGCCATAATACGGACCCTTGCCGGGGAGCTTTGTGCTCTCAAGAAACTGCTCCATCTTGTGCGCGGCGGCGTCCAGGTAGAACGTGTCCTTGGTGCCCATGAAGACATGCAGCTTTCCGTTCAGGCGTGGGCCCAATCTCTCCCAATCGCGCTGCATCACCGCAGTCAGATCGAAATGCTCGGTCCAATACTTCGCCACGTCTGCGTTGATTTCACCGGTCTTCGGATTCCACAACTGCGCTGGGTAGCCGTCCTTACCCACCGGACCGAAGGTGGCTTGGAACGCATCCATCTGGCCACCAGAACGTCCTCTCCCACCCAGGACATGTTCCTGCCAGGCGAACTCCTCCATCGTGGTAAGGATGTGATCGTTAGGTAGGCGCCCGAGCGGGCGCGGCAGTTTTCCAAACGGCCCAATGTCCCAATACGCATTCTTGTCCTTGTAGATATCGATGAGTTGAAAAGCGTGGAAGTCGACGGGATCTGGACAGAAGCCCCAGGCTCCTCCGAAGTATTCGGGATAGAGGATCTGCTGTGCCAGCGTCATCCACCCACCCGTTGACCCGCCAAACAACACGCGCGCCCAAGTCTCGCCGATCCCGCGAAACCGCTTCTCGATTTCCGGGTAGAGTTCCTTCGTCAAAGCGTCACCGTACGGTCCCATATTGGCTGTGTTCACGCCGTACGAATCGTCGTAAAACGGAGTGGCGTGTTGGGTTAGGACGATCAGCATCTTCGGAAGCCGACCGGCGATCCAGTCCTGATAAAAGCGATAACCGGCATCCGCCCTCTTTCGCTGGCCCGCGGGCATATCCGAGGGTGGAGGTGTTTCACGGAAGCTTCGGAAGCCCGATGGAAAGTGCCCCTGCTCAAAGGCGACCGGATAGCGCTGTTGAGGATGATCGTCAAATCCCTCCGGCACCAGGACGATGGCGCCAATGTACATCGGACGGCCCCAGAACTTACTCAGCAACTCGCTCTGTACCCTTATGTGCCGCACGTACTGAGTGTCTTTGGTGGGCTCAATCGCGGGAATCGTTTCCGTCATCTCGATCGCCACGGTAGTATCTGCCGCGATTTCCACCTGTTGAGGTTTGCTATAGAGATTGCCGGGCGATTGGTTCCATTGCTGCCCTTCGCCGTCGTCCATGGGTAGCTTTACCGTGAAGCCGTCTGCGCGGTGAAAGGTCTCATAGACATTCAGAACGGCCTGCACGTTGTACTTTCCGGGCACGAGCTCGCGCAGACTGCGCAGAGGGTGGCCGTCGCTGCTGCCGTCGAGGCGCACTTTCTCGCCTGGCTTCAGCCCGTCGGCGTCCACGGCGAAGATCTGCTGCGAACTCACCCCCCAGCCCACTTGGAACCTTGGCTCGCCTTCCGTCTCTTTGCTCACGATGACGATGACTCGGCCGTCCGCCGGGCTCTTCCGGGCATTGCTGGAGTAACTGACTTCGAACTGCGCGGCGGGCATCACCGCAGCCGTCAGCATGAAGAGTGAAACGAAGCGCATGAGGCCGATTATAGCGGCTGCCTTGCGGGTCATTTCAGATGAGGTCCCGCTGGTGTGTGCTAGACTGCGCCGAACGGATGTCCACAGAAACGGCGCCAACCTTAGAACGCCGCCTGGGTCTTCTCGACTCCACGGCGATGGTGATCGGAGCCGTCATAGGCACGGCAATATTCCTCGTTCCTTCCACAATTCTGCAGGTGAATCCATCGCCGCTGGCCGCGCTTTTCCTATTTGGATTCGCCGGCGTGCTCTCCTATTTCGGGGCGCTCGCCTATGCGGAACTGGGCGCGATGATGCCCGATACGGGCGGCGAGTACGTGTACCTTCGCGAATCCTGGGGGCCGCTGTGGGCCTTTCTCTGTGGCTGGGCCTACTTCGCGGTAACGCAGACCGGCGGTATCGCCGCCATCGCCGCCGGGTTCGCCGCGCTCAGCGGATCGGTGATTCCGCTGACACCTATTACGAGCAAAGCCCTTGCTGCCGGTATGTTGATCGTGCTCACGCTCATCAACGTGCGCGGCGTACGCCTGGGGGCCTCAACCAACAATGTCCTCACGCTGTTCAAAGTGGCCGGCATCGGCACCATGATCGTGGCAATCCTCTTCCGTTCGGGCAATGTCTCCATTGACTGGAGCATGCCACGGCAGTGGAGTTTTGCTCAGATTGGCATCGCCATGGTCCCGATTCTATGGGCCTATGAAGGGTGGAACATGGTGACCTTTACCGCCGGCGAAATCCGCGATCCGCAGCGCAACCTGCCGCGCGCGCTCGCCATTGGTTTGGCCGCCGTCGTTGTCGTCTACGTGGTTTCGGTGTGGGTGTATCTGAAGGCGATGCCCGTAGCGAGGATCGCCGCCAGCGGCGCCGTTGCGGCCGATGCCGCAGTTACCGTTCTCGGTCCCTTGGGCGGCAAACTGGTTACCATCACGATGCTCACCGCGATGGCGGGCTCTCTAAATGCTTGCATTCTCACCGCCCCTCGCGTCTACTTCGCGCAGTCGCTGGACCGCCTTTTCTTTTCCCGCTTCCGCCGTGTCCACCCGAAATTTCACACCCCTTCGTTCGCCCTCTGGGCGCAATGCGTGTGGGCTGTGGCGTTGGTCTGGAGCGGTTCCTACGAAGCTTTGCTCTCCTATTGCACCTTCGGCGCCTGGATCTTTTACGCGCTCGCCGTGAGCGGCGTCATCGTGCTGCGCCGCCGCCGTCCCGACGCTCCGCGACCCTTCAAGTTGCCCGGCTACCCCTGGACGGCTCTGGTCTTCACTGCCGTCGCCATCGCTTTCGTAGCCAGTACGCTGATCCAATATCCACGCACCTCCTTCACCGGCGTGGCGCTCATCGCCAGCGGAATTCCACTCTATTGGTATTGGCGCCGCCGCATCTAGCGCGGCATCCAAAACGGTTCTGAGGCGGGCACAAAAGCCACCGGAACATCCTTTACAAACGTCTTTAACCACTCCGCACAATTCTCCATGCCGGCTTGTTCGGAGGGGATGTGGCCAATCAGGATCAGGGCTTTGTGCTTCCCTTCCGCGGCCGCATCGCTGACATATTCAATCGTTTCCCACTCCGGCACTTCCCCGATCGCCAGCACCTCCACATCGTCCCGCTGCAGCATCTGGAGGTGCGACGCTGTCCCGCCGGCGCCGGGCAGCAGGGCCACGCGAGTGACCTTCATATCGCGCGAACCAACCACTCGCAGCGTCCGCACTGCCAGTTGCTTTTGAATGGACCCAGCCAGCTTTTCAACGGTCGTTTCGGGCATCGTGAACAACGCCGGCGTGGAGGGATTCTGATATTTCTGCCAGCCCAGCGCCTTCGTCATACCCTCCATGACGCCATCCGGCCGCCGCATGTGCCAGTGGTCATGGAACCGCCACACTACCAGATGGTGGTCGCGGATGAACTTCTCCTTCGTCGCCCAAACCGGGTCATTCTGCTTCTTCAGGCCGTCGATAGAATCGAGATGACTGTAAAACGTCGGCTCATGAGTGATGATCAAATTCTTGCCCGAAGCCGCGGCCTTTTCGAGCACTTCAAATGTGGCCATCATGGTGGTGGCAATCCCAGTGACTGGAGTATCCGGATCGCCGGCCTTAAAGGTATCCACTGTCTGTGCGCGCCAAGGCACGCCCACTTGGCCTTTGATCCTTTCGATCACCTCCCGCGCCGTCGGCGGTTTCTGCCCTGAGGCCATTCCCAACACCGTTACTCCGATCAACAAAACGCGAGCCGTGGTCACGAGTCTCTCCTCCATTCCGCGTTGAGAATCGCTCTCCACGCGGTTAATCGTATTCTACTGCTCCGTCCAAAAGACGACGAAGATGCCTTCTGGTCGATATTGTGGTAATTCTGCTTTAAGAGGAGATTGTCTTATGAGGGCCCTGTTGCCGATATTCATTGTTCTGTCCTCACTGGCGGCGCGCGCCGATTTCAGCTACGAGCAATCAACGAAAGTCACCGGAGGCGCCATGGCCGGGATGATGAAGATGGCGGGCGCCATGTCCAAGCAGGTTCGTGAGGCTGGACAAAGTCTGGTTATGGTGAAGGGCGACCGCATGGCGCACATCACCGGAGACCACGGGCAGATCATCGATCTGTCGGCCGAAACCATCACCGACGTGAATTTCGCCAAGAAAACCTACTCGGTGATGACCTTTGCTCAGATGGCCGACGCCATGAAAGCAATGATGGCTCGCATGCACCAGGACCAGACCGAGGACGTCAATTTCAAAATTGACCTCAAAGATACCGGCGAAAGCAAGACCATTCAGGAGTACACGACGCACCAGATGCTTCTCACGCTCACTGGAGTGATCAAAGACAAGAAGTCCGGACGCGAAGGCGAGATGAAGATCGTCTCCGACATGTGGCTGGCGAAAGACATCAAAGGCTACGATCAGGTTCGCGAGTTCTATCGACGCATGGCGGCAAAGATGTCGTTTATGCCCGGTGGCATGAACGCCGGGATGATGCAGCCCGGCATGATGCAAGGGATGAGCGAGGTAGCTAAGCAGGCGGCCAAGATGGACGGCGTACCGGTCGTGCAAATCACCCGCATCGGAGACACGGGCGTGGCTGCCGCCGAGGGCCAGGCTGGTACGGCGGCCCCTGCTCCTTCCAGCAGCGACGTCGCCGCGGCGGCTATCGCCGGTCGCCTCGGACGCCTCGGAGGGCTGGGTGGCTTTGGCCGCAAGAAGAAGACTGAAGATGCTCCTCCGCCGGCCGAACAGCCCAAGCCGGAAGACGCCAAAGCCGCGCCCGCCGCCACTGGCGCGCTGATGGAAATGACTACCGAACTGAAATCCTTCTCCACTGCTTCAGTGGACGCATCCAAGCTTCAGGTGCCGGCCGGCTTCCAGCAGGTGGAGAGTGAGATGCTCAAGCACACTCGAGAAAAATAGTTCAGGCGCTTTGCGCAATGCGGCGCAATTCCGGAAGGACGTCGCCGATGGCAACGGGATCAGATCCCGGTGCGCCCAGGCCGAAATACAGCTTGTGATAGAGGGTGTACAACCGTTCGTAAATCGCGGCGGCGTCTGCGTCCGGCTCCACTACTCGAAATGCGGGGCACAACGCCTGCTGCGCCTCATCGATCGTGCTAAAGGTGCCTGCCGCGAGAAACGCGAA
>JBDTMC010000021.1:0-33837 GCA_039934475.1 Bryobacteraceae bacterium
GCTGCGCACCTCCTTCAACAAAGGGATGTGTTTCCGCCTGCTTTACACCCTTCACCAGTGCGGCTTTGTGGAGAAAGTAGGGGAGAACCACTACCGGCTGGCCGAAGTGAGGCGGCACCGCCGCTATCGCATTGGCTATGCGGCGCAGGGCCAGGACTCCTCATTTCCGAAGGACGTTCATACCAGTATCGTGCAGGCTGCCGAGCGCGAGAATATCGAACTCATCGTTGTCGATAACCGATACCAACCGAAAGTAGCGCTGCGCAACGCCGATCACCTGATCCGGGAACAAGTGGACCTGGTGATTGAGTTCCAGACTGACGAGTCAGTGGCGCCGGCCATCGCCTCGAAGTACTTCGAAGCGAAGATCCCATTGATTGCCATCGATATTCCCCACCCGGGCGCCACCTACTTTGGCGCGAACAACTATGAAGCGGGGTTGATCGGCGGCCGCCACCTGGGACGTTGGGCGAAGAAACACTGGGGCTCAGCCGTGGACGAGATCGTGATGTTGGAATTGCAGCGCGCGGGCGCCCTGCCGCGGGCTCGTATTCGCGGCATGCTGGCCGGTTTGAAGGAAACGATGAAAGACTCCGAGTCGATTCCGATTACGTGGCTCGACGGCGATGGGCAGTTCAAAACATCACTGGAGCGTGTGCGCCGCCATTTGCGGACGTCGCCATCGAAGCGGTATCTGGTAGGAGCAGCCAACGATCCAAGCGCGCTGGGAGCCGTGCGTGCGTTCGAAGAACTGGCGCGGCGCACGGACTGCGCAGTAGTGGGACAGAACGCCGAGGCCGAGGCACGGATGGAGATGCGCGAGCCTCGCACCCCGCTGATAGGATCGGTCGCCTATTTCCCAGAGAAGTATGGGGATGGCTTGCTGCCGCTGGCGCTCGACATCCTGACGCGTAAACCGGTGCCGCCCGCGGTGTTTATCAAACACCAGTTGATTACGCCTGAGAACGTGGAACACATTTATCCGAATGATGCCTTGCTGGGGATTAAGGCGCCCACGGCGTCAAGCGCGTAGCCGGACTAGTGCACCGGCAGCAGTTCCACGCGGCGGAAGTAAATCACCGCGCCTTCCGACTGCAACTGGATCTTCCCGGCACGCGGGTCGGCGTGAGAACCCTTGTTCACTACGACACCGTTCACGATGTTAGTGAGCGTGCCGCCATCGGCGATCACTTCCTGGCGATTCCATTCGCCCATCGGTTTCTCGACGTCTTTAGGCCCACGATAACCTAAAGTGTCCTGCCACTTCGGATCGCGGCCAAACCAGTTGAACCGGCCACGATCCATTGTCTTTTCCGTGCCGCTCTCATCCCAGTAGGGCTGCCCGTCGAGCTCGCGCACATGGCTGGCCATAGTCGGACGGCTCTTGCCTTCCACCAGAATAAAGTCGCCGCTGCCACCCTCAATGATTTGCGACTCGATGGATTGCAGCCAGATGCCTTCATGGGCGCCATCCTCGCCTACGGCGTGCACCAGAATGCCGCTGTCGCGGGCGTGGCCTTCCCGTTTGCCGAGGTTGGGGCCGCCCCATTTCCACTCCACGATCAAGTGGTAGTCGCGATAACTGTCCTTGCTCGTGAGGCCTCCCCACTCCTCGCCCGACACCTTAAGCATGCCGTTCTGCACCGTGAAGACGTGCTTGGGATCGCTGTATTTGCTATCCACCAGCCACGTATACCAGCCATCCAGGTTCTTGCCATTGAAGAGCCGAATGGGCTTCTCCGGTGTGACGGCTTCAAATGGGGTCTGTGCCATCAGAGGCAGCGCGAGTAGTGCGAACAGCGTGCGTGTAATCATTGCGCCCTTAGATATTCATCCACGGTGTAAAACGTTCGTTCCTGATAGAGCCGCCCCGCGTCTTCTACTTTCGCGGTCCAGTTGAAGGACCACGAATCGCCTGTGCTCTTCATCCAGCGGCCGGTCAGTTCGTCCATTTGAGTGAGTAACTTGCGCGCGGCGGGGTCGGGTGCGAGGTTGTTTCGCTGGTAGGGGTCGGCCTGGTTGTCGTAGAGCACCCAGGGACGGTTCTTGAAGCGGGCGTATGTGTAGCGCGAAGTCCGGACGCCTCGCCATCCCTCGGGTGTTCCATCGCCATCGTATGGCCCGAAAATCTGTAGGAAGGCCGAATCGGGACGGTCTCCGTCACCAGTAAGCAGTACGCGGGAAAGATCTTTCCCTTGCAAGCCCGGCGGCTGACTGACGCCGCAGAGGCCGAGCAAGGTAGGCATGAAATCGATGTGTGAGAGGAGCAGATCGTCGGTGCGCCCGCCCTTCGCGCCCCGAGGATAGCGGAACAGCCCGGGCACAAGGATGGATTCGTCCCACGGCTTTCGCTTCAGCCGCTGCCCCTGCGAGCCAAGCATGTCACCGTGATCGGAGGACAACAGAACCACCGTGTCGTCGGCTAGGCCCAAGTCGTCCAGTGTCTTCAGAATGCGCCCCACCTGATCATCCACGGCGGTGACGGCGGCGTAGTAAGCGGCGATCTCCGCGCGGCCCGGGATCTTCTCGCCGCCGGCCCAGTTCGGACGGAGTTTCAGCTTCTCCGGCTGATAGAGGTCCATATATGGCTTTGGCGCACCGTAGGGATCGTGCGGCGGGCCCATGAAGATGTTCAGGAAAAAGGGGCGTTTATCCCGCTTGGACGCCTCAAGGAATTCAATTCCCAGGTCGGTCCAGCCTTCGGCTTCGAACTTGCCGATCGGGATGGGCTGATCGGAGTCACGAAAGTAGTGCGTATGAAAATGGTCGTGGCTGCACTGATTTGCAGCCCAGTACTCGAAGCCGTGGCGGCGAGGGCCAGGAGGCACGAAGCCAGGCAGGCGCGGTCCTCCATCGAGATGCCATTTGCCGACAAAGCCGGTGCGGTAGCCGGCCGCACTCAACACGCTGGCAATGCCGGTAGCCGATTCGCGCAGGCGCAAATCGTTGGCCACCATGCCGTTGCGGTGGCAATATTGGCCGGTAGCGAGAATCGCCCGCGCCGGACAGCAGACGGGCGAGTTGGCCACGGTGTTGGTGAACCGCACGCCTTCGGAAGCCAGGCGGTCCATGTGCGGCGTTCGCACGTTGGGGTCGCCCATCGAACCCAACGCCTGGGCGCGGAACTGATCCGGCAACAGCAACACGACGTTCGGCTTCCGGCGTTGCGCTTGCAACAGCGCGGGCGCCGCAAGAAAGTTGCGTCTGGTAAGGATCATTGAGGTTCGAAAGCGGATTAGGCCGCCATTGAGATGATACCGATCGCTCCCAGTAGGATCGCAATTCCCAGCCACGAAAGCGACTTCGCCTTGGAACTGGCGCCGGTCCATTCGCCGCTGATGGCGCCCCATGCGTTGGCGGCGATGATGACCGTGGACATAAACACCGGCCATCCGATGACACCGCCCAGCGGTCCCATGGTGGAGGCGCCCATACCGTAGATGCTGACACCGCCGTACCAAAGCAGACCCATAATGATGGCTGCCAACCAGTAACCGGCCGGGACTCCAGGGCCGCTGTAACGGCTCCAGGTCTTATTTTTACCGAGAAGATAGATGGAGTAGCCGGCGTTGGCTAGGAAGCCGCCCGCCATCGCCGGAGCCCACAGGGCATTGGCCGCCAGATCGGGTCGAGCGCCCAAAGCCACGGCCGTCTGCTTAATGGGGTCGCCGAAGACGAAGCCGAAATTAAGCATCGGTGAGAGCACGCCGGAAGCGATACAGATGAGTAGACCCGTGCCGAAATTACCTTTTGTGGCGGATGCGTCCGAGCGTCGCTGGTCCTTTTCACGAACCGCGCCAGCGATGGCACAAGCGATGATTCCCGCGACGACAACGGCCAAGCCCACCAGGAGGGTCATGCCCTTCCGCGTGCCGAGTTGATCGGGGTTCAGCACCAGCAAGGGCAGCAGGGAACCCAGAGAACTGGTGATGCCGACGACGATGGAGAAGCCGAGCGCAAGTCCCACTCGTGCGATACCCAGGCCGAAAAGCGTGGAACCAACGCCCCACCCGAAGCCGTAACATGCAACCTGGAGGAGCAGCGCAGTGCTTGTGGCGGCGTAGACGGCTGACAGCGACGGGACGGTGAGGAACGCCAATGTGATCGGGAAGATGATGGTGGCGACTACCGAGTACACAAGCCAAGTGTTCTCCCACGCCCAGTTTTTGATGCTCTTCATCGGAGATGCAAAGCTGCCGTGGAGGAGGCCGCCGAGGACTACGAGGGCTGCGCCGAGTGTTGCCTGTGTTTGATCCATGACTCGTGCCGAATTCTACCACCTGCGCGTCCGAGGCATCCGGAAACGCCTCGAGTGTCGTCGAAACCCGCGAGATCGTGACTCGCTCTAGAACTCGATCATGTTGACTTTCAGACCCGTAACACTTAAAATGCAAGTTACTATTGATCCTCGTTCGGTACGTAAGTGGCACAAGTACTATTACTTCCGGCTTACTGGTTCGTTTGGTCCTTCACCAGTGTCGTGCTACTCTTGCGTGCGGCAATTAGCGAGAACAGGCCATAAATTAACATTTATCCTTCGACATTCCGCCAGTTGGTACCACGTAGCAGACAGGATCGCACTTGAGTTTTCTGTTGTTAGGAGACGATATGGTAGGCATCAGACAAGGCATTAGCTGGCGCACCCTGATCTGGTTATCGTGCGGATGCACACTTATGGCAGCATCGCCTGCACAGACAGCCGTCGAGATTGTACGCCACAGTTTCTCAGGTCCACCGAATGGATCATGGCCCCAGGCGGGTGTAATTCGTGATGCAGCGGGTAACCTCTACGGGACTACGCAACTCGGCGGCACGATGAATGCGGGCGTAGTTTACAAGTTGGATACTGCCAATCATGCCACTGTGCTTTACAGTTTCACGGGCGGTGTCGATGGTGGCACCCCCTATGGTAATCTCACTGCTGATCCGACGGGCAACCTATACGGCACCACCTACAGCGGGGGCGCGGCAAACCTGGGGGTAGTGTTCAAAGTGGACCCGACCGGTCACGAAACGGTTTTGTACAGTTTTGAGGGCTCTCCCGATGGGAGCTGGCCCCTCGCAGGAGTGGTCTTTGACTCGGAGGGCAATCTGTTCGGTACTACCTACGGGGGGGGTACAGCGAATTCAGGCACTATTTATAAACTGGATCTTTCCGGTCACGAGACGGTGCTCTACAGCTTTACCGGCGGCGCTGATGGAGGCTTTCCTTTCGGTGGCATAGCCATCGATCCGGCCGGCAATCTTTACGGGACCACCTATGTCGGTGGTTCCGTAGCAAGTTTCGGCGTGGTGTACAAGTTGGATACGGCCGGCGAGCAAACAGTGCTCCACGGTTTCACCGACGGGATACTTCCTCGATCCGGCGTGACTCTCGACTCGGCGGGGAACTTGTATGGCACCACGTCCATCGGCGGCGCGTCGAACCAAGGAACAGTATACAAACTTGACACTACGGGCCAATTCGCGATCCTACATAGTTTTGCAGGTGGATTTGGTGACGGATCGGTCCCAAACGCCGGCGTGATTCTTGACTCTTCCGGAAACCTATATGGTACGACGTCCGACGGTGGCTCATGGGGTTCGGGCACTGTTTACAAGCTGGACACCGCCGGCCACGAGACAGTGATTGGGAGCATCGATGGCTCTCCCCAGGCCGGCGGTCTGACTCTGGACTCGGACGGCAACCTGTACGGGACTACCCTTGCCGGCGGTTCGGCAAAGCTGGGCACGATCTACAAATTCGATGCGGCCGGTCACCAGTCGGTGCTATACAACTTTCCGCCCGATCCTAAGGGGACCACACCTATTGGTGTGATCCTTGACCGTGATGGGAACTTTTACGGGCCTACGCAACAGGGAGGCATCGCCAATGCTGGTGTCGTATATAAGGTAGACGCGACTGGCAAACAGACCGTGCTGTACAATTTCACGGGCGGAACCGACGGAGGCGGCCCAATGGCCGGATTGATTCGCGACTCGGCCGGCAACCTCCTTGGGACAACGAACTCTGGTGGAACTGGACTTGGTGTCGTTTACAAACTGGATAATGCCGGCAACCAGACGGTTCTGCACACTTTTCAAGTATGGTCTGATGGATATTCTCCCAACGGTGGACTCATACAGGATTCGACCGGAAACCTCTACGGGACCACCAGTCAAGGAGGCTTGGGCTACGGCGTGGTGTACAAGTTGGATCCGGCAGGCAACTACGCGGTTCTCTATAGTTTCACCGGCGGTCCTGATGGAAGCCAGCCAGATGGTGGTGTAATCCTTGACTCTGCCGGCAACCTCTATGGTGCTACATTTCTAGGTGGCTTACATAATTACGGCGTGGTCTTCAAATTGGATTCTGCAGGGAATCAGACGGTCTTGTATTCCTTCACAGGCGTCACCGACGGAAGGTTTCCTATTGACGGGGTGACACTGGACGCCTCTGGAAACATCTACGGGATTACGAGCGGAGGTGGCACGTACGAGCATGGCGTGGTGTACAAGTTGGATACTACCGGTCGCCTGACAGTGCTGTACACCTTCACGGGTTTGGGCGATGGGAATGGTCCCAACGGGGGTGTGGTTCTCGACTCAGCCGGAAACCTCTACGGGACCTCGCAGGTGGGGGGTACAGCCGGACTAGGTATGGTATACAAATTGGATCCCGCTGGCCAGCTGACAGTCTTGTACAACTTCTTAGGCACGACCGACGGGTCGCTTCCGTCCGCCGGTGTGATTCTCGACGCGGCAGGAAACCTCTACGGGACTACTAGCGCGGGCGCCCCCGGGGGTGGTGGCGTCGTGTACAAACTGGTTACAGGCGGGCACGCGACGACACTTCAATGCGCCCCGGAGACCGGACCCGCGCTGATTGGTGTACCGTACAATACCACCTGCACGGTGTCGGGCGGAACGGAACCGTATTCATGGTCCAT
This sequence comes from Bryobacteraceae bacterium, assembly GCA_039934475.1. GTDB lineage: Bacteria > Acidobacteriota > Terriglobia > Bryobacterales > Bryobacteraceae > JBDTMC01. The sequence goes on from JBDTMC010000021.1 coordinate 6,930, forward strand.
TTCTCCAGGTACCCTACCGCCCGGTATTGTACTTAGCCCCTCCGGTAGCACGGCGACGATCACCGGAAGCCCCACCCAACTTGGTCCATACAACTACACGCTGACTGTCACTGACAGTGGGATTCCTCAATCCATAACAAAACCGTTTTCCGGCAACATCGGTTCGTCCTTAGACATAAGTTGCGAGTCCGCGGCCGGTCCGATAGTGGTGGGCGTGCCGTATCACACCACATGCAAGGTGGCAGGTGGCGCGCCACCGTACGCTTTCTCAGTTACTCCGGGATCGCTTCCCCCCGGGCTTGCATTTACCGTTTCTGGAGGCGTGGCGACGATTACAGGCACACCCACCATTGCTGGAGCGTACAACTACGCGGTAACAGTCACCGACAGCAGCGGAGCACACTCAATAACAAAATCGTTCAGTGGCGCCATCGCGTCGAAACTGGAGCTCAGTTGCGCTCCTATGACCGACCCGGCGGTGGTCGGTGTACCGTATCGTGCCAGTTGCACCGCGTCCGCGGGAATCGCACCTTATGCCTGGTCCATTTCGTCAGGCACGCTCCCGCCCGGAATAAACTTTACTTCGTCCGGGAACATTGCCACCGTCGCCGGCACGCCTGCCACACCAGGCACTTACTCGTTCACGGTGAAGGTCACCAATGGTGGCGACTCCCCGGAGACGCTGACCTCGAGCAACGTGATTACGGTAGTTGCTGCCACTCTTGCGGTCCCCACCGCGCCGCTGACATTCAACTACACCGTAGGCGGCGCCACACCCGTGGCGCAACCGGTCAGCGTGTCGGGGACATCGGGCATTCTCTTCACCGCTTCCCCCGGCCAAAACTCTTGGCTCTCCGTGACTCCCAGCGGCATGGTCCCGGGCACGCTCAGCATCCGGGTCAACCCAGCCGGTCTGGCAGCGGGAACGTACACTGGATCGATCACGGTAGTCTCAACGGGGGTGACTGGAAGCCCGTTTATCATCCCGGTGACGGTGAACGTGGCTGCCGGGACGCTCGCGGTGAGTCCGGGTTTGCTCAGTTTCTCTTACCAGCCCGGCGACGTGGTTACTCCGCAAACTACCCATATCGCCACAGGCTCTGTTGCCACGAGTTTCGCCATCATCGTGCCGCCCGGCTGCGAATGGCTTTCTCTGAGTGCACTGACCGGCACGACCCCAGCCGATGTCGCGGTGTCGGCGAAAGCCAGCGCTCTGACAGCCGGCGCGCACAACTGCGCCTTAGCCGTCACTGTGCCGGGCGAAAGCCGCACCATGCTGGTTGCGTTTTCCGTCTCCGGGCCGGCTCTCCGGTTAGACCCTCCGAACAACCCAGTCCTCCGCTACACCATGGGCGACCCCGCCCCGGCATCTAAGACACTGAAGCTCTCCAGTAACAGCACCTCCGAAGGCGTGCCTTTCCATCTCTCGTACGCTTGTCCGTGGCTGTCGATCACGCCACTGAGCGGTTTGACCGCGGCGTCACTAACGGTTGCCGTGAACACAGCCGGACTGGCGGCGGGTACATATTCCTGCCCGATATCGATTACTGCGGTGAGTGCCTCCGCGATTCCCCAGCTCACTGTGACTTTGGCTGTGGCGAGCCCAACCATCTCTACCGCGCCCGCTGCCCTTTCGTTGAACGCCCGGCAGGGGAGCACGACGGCTGTCCTGCGGAACCTGTCAGTGAGCGGACCGGCCACGGCCACCGATCTCACGGTGACTGCTTCCGGCGGGGGGTGGCTCGCGGTAGCTAATTCTGCCGGCAAAACGCCGGCGAACATCACTGTGATGGCGAATCCGTCGGGGCTGTCGGCCGGTACGTACGAGGGGTCCATCTCAGTCAATTCGGCGGCCGGCAGTAAACAGGTGCCGGTTACGCTGGTAGTCAGCAGCCGGGTAGTGAGCGCCGTACCGGCGGAAATGACGTTCCATATCGTTTCCGGCGCGCCAGCGGCTTCGCAGGTGCTTTCTGTGATAACCAGCGATGGTGCGGCGGTGCCGCTGACTGCCACTGCCACCGGACCGTTGACTGTGACACCGATTGCTGGGTCCGCCAATTTCCGCGTCGCGGTGAATCCGGCGGGTTTGCCTGTGGGCCTCTCCACCGGCACCGTTGTTGTGACAGCCTCGGGGTCTTCGACGCCCATCCAGGTTGCGGTCCAGGTGATGGTGGATCCACAGCCCGGCGCGACGCCGGTCCTCAGCCTTTACCCCACGGATCTCGCCTTGGCGGCCGTTGCCGGTGGGCCGGCAGTTACCGGTGCCGTGCTGGTGAATAACACCGGCGGCGGGACGCTGAGCGTGACCGCGACAACCGCGACTATCGCCGGCGGGCCGTGGCTCTCGGTTGTGTCGGGAACAGCCGTGCTTTCGGTTGTCGCCGACCCGAGCGACTTGCTGCCAGGCACGTATCGCGGAGAGGTTGTTGTCTCAACCAGCGACGCGTCAATCGTGCAGCGCATCCCTGTTACTCTCAGCGTTGCCGCACTGCCAGGCATTCTGCTTTCCCGTGCCGCGCTGAGCTTCACCGCAGTGAAGGGCGCTAATGGCACGCTGCCGCAGATAGTCGATGTGAGCGGGGGAAATCGCGCCAAGATCAACTGGACGGCGGCAATGCAGACTCTATCCGGCGGTGGGTGGCTGAAGACTACCCCAAGCGCGGGAGCCCTGGATCCGCTCTCCGTTTCCGTCGATACCTCCAATCTCAGCGCGGGAACCTACTATGGAACCGTTGCCGTATCGGCGGCAGGTACCGCGAACCTTCAACAGAGCGTCTCAGTACAACTGACGGTACTTGAATCCGACGGCCACCTCTCGCCGGTTATTACGCCAGCGGGGTTGCTGTTTACAGGAACCTCCGGCGCGGGTGGGCTGGCGACGCAGAACGTGAGTATCTTCAGCCCGACGGGCGGACTGGCAGCTTACAGCTCGGCTGTAGTAACGGACGATCAGGGGACGTGGTGTTCACTCCTGCCGGGGCCAAGCGTCCAAGTGGATTTCAGCAAATTTGCGGCGGGGAAACATCAGTGTGCCGTGCGGTTGCTCTTCGAAGACGGCTCAGTGAGCACAGTCACAGCGGTCGCGCTGGCTACGATAAGCAACGCCGCAGCGAGCTGCACCACGCTTTCCGGCGTCTCCATCAAAGCGCCCGGAGATGGCTTTGTTATCCAGTCGTCGCAGTCAACTCCCATCGAAATTGAGGTGCGGGACAACTGCGGACAACCGGCCGATGGAGCCGCTGTCATCGCTTCTTTCTCGAGTCACGGGCAAGTGACGTTGACGTCGGTGGGCAATGGGATCTATCGCGGCAACTGGTCCGCAACGGGACTTCCCGAAAACATTGCCCAATTACCGGTGATCCTGAATGTGACCGCGGAGCCTGGTGGCAGTGCCCAGATCAGCGGCACTCTGCTTGCGGATCAGATAGCGATCACACAGATCGCGGCAGCCGTTGACGGGGCCGGTTTCCAGAAGACCCTCTCGCCGGGGAGTTGGATTTCCATCTTCGGAAACAATTTGGCGGACAGCACTGAATACAAGCCTGGGTCACCGCTCTCAACCGTTCTGGTGGGAAGCAAGGCGTTGCTGGCGGGTCAGGAATTGCCGCTCTTGTACGTCTCAGAGAATCAGGTGAATGCGCAGATTCCCTATGGCGTACCGACCAACACCCCGCTGCAACTTCTGATGGTCCGGGGCAACACAGTGTCAGTCCCGCAGCTGGTGCCGATGGCCTCTGCAAAGCCGGGCATCTTCACGTTGAACTCCCAGGGCAGCGGGCAGGGAGCCATCTTCGCCAATACTACCGATGGCAAACGTTACGTCGCCGACGGGACGAATCGCGCGGGGCAAGGTGATGTTATCGAGATCTATGCAGCGGGACTCGGGGCTATCGACGCAGCCGGACTGCCAGGAGGGACGGCAGCACCCACCGACACCTTGGTGCGCGTGACGGCACCGGATCTGAAAGTAACGTTCGGGGGCGTGACTGCGACCGACATTCGCTTCGCCGGTCTGGCGCCCGGGTACATCGGTCTGTATCAGGTGAACGCGGTCCTTCCGGCGGGAGTGCAACCCGGACCGGCGGTGTCCGTCGTCATCAGCGTCGCCGGGCAGGTGAGTCAGGACGGCGTCACCATCGGCGTGAAATAGCCGTTGCGCTACACTCGTTGGAACATGGGCAAAACCTGTCTTCTGGCGTTGACGATGGCCGCCACGCTGTGCGCGCAAACGGGATGGTTTCAACCTTCTCTGCTCGAAAGGCCTGAGGTGAAGAAGGCGATGCAATCGGTGGACGAACGCGCCGCCGGCATCGTGGAAGAGTGGATCAAGCTGGTGGAGATCCCGGCGCCCTCACGGAAGGAACAGGCGCGTGCCGCTTACATCCGCACGGAGATGGAGAAGTTGGGCCTGGCCGACATTCGCACGGACGACTTCAGCAACGTCAGCGGCGTGCGCAAGGGGACAGGCGGCGGTCCGCTGGTAGTGGTGGCGGCGCACATGGACACGGTCTTTCCGGAAGGCACGGACCTGACGGTGAAACGCGAAGGCAACATCCTGCGCGCTCCCGGAATTGGCGATGATACTTCCAACCTGATGGCGACCCTGGAGATGTTTCGCGCGCTGAACCGCGGCGGCGTGCAGACCAAGGGCGACCTGATCTTCCTGGCCAGCGTGCAGGAAGAGATTGGCCTGCTGGGCGCCAAGCACTGGCTGGAAGAGAGCGGCTATAAGCCGGACCTGTTTATCTCAGTGGACTTAAGCCAGGAAGAGGTGTGGTACGGCGCGCTGCGGATCAATAATTTCAAATTCTTCTTCACTTCGCCGGGCGCCCATACCCTGGAGAGCCGCGGTGCTCCCAGCCCGTCGAAGGCTTTGGCGAAGGCCATCACCGCATTGTATGAGATCCCCCTGCCGCCCATCGCCGAAGGGTTTGGCACGTTTAAGCTGCCGACTCTGAACGTGGGGATGCTGGGCGGCGGCACTGTGGTGAATGCCATCCCACGCGAAACTTGGTTTACCGTGGACCTGCGCAGCCTGGATAGCGCTACGCAGGACCGGCTGGACACGATTGTCGTGGAAACAGTAAGGCGCACCGCCGAGGAACAACACGTCGGCTTCCGCGTGGAGCGGCGGATGGGTATCGACTATTCGAAGGCACGGCCGGCTGCCGAGCGGCGCAATCATCCTCTGGTTCAGACGGCGCTGGCCACGGCCAACCTCTACCGTAAGGCCGGCACTCCGGCGATCTTGCCCAAAGACGCCGGCGCCAACGATTCCAACATCGCGGTGGCGATGGCGATTCCGGCGGTGGCGGTGGGCGCCGTTACGGAGAAAGGCGCCCACAAGCTGGAAGAATCGGCTGAAGCGGATAGCATCATCCCGGGCATCAAGTCGCTGATTGCCCTGGCGGTGGCCGCCGCGGATCACTAAATGTCGTAGTACAGGGCGAACTCGTAAGGGTGAGGTCGAAGCCGTATGGCGTCCGCTTCCGCGCGGCGCTTATAGCCGATAAAGGTCTCGATGAGTTCTTCGGTGAAGACATCGCCCTTCAGCAGGAACGCGTGGTCGTCTTCCAGGCACGACAGCGCTTCTTCAAGCGACGCCGGCATGGAGGGGACCTGCTTCAACTCTTCCGGCGACAGGTCATAGATGTCCTTATCGAGCGGCTGCCCCGGATCCACCTTGTTCAACACGCCATCCAGGCCGGCCATCATCATCGCGGCAAAGGCGAGGTAGGGGTTGGCCGAGGGATCGGGCGGACGGAACTCCACGCGCTTCGCCTTCGGGTTGGCGGAGTACATCGGGATGCGGACGGCAGCCGAGCGGTTGCGCCGCGAATAGGCGAGATTGACGGGCGCTTCGTAACCAGGCACCAGCCGTTTGTAGGAGTTGGTGGTGGGCGCGATGATGGCGGACAAAGCGCGGGCGTGTTTCAGCAGGCCGCCAATGTACCACAGCGCCATCTGGCTGATGCCGGCATAGGAATCGCCGGCAAACAGCGGGTGCCCGCCCTTCCACAGACTCTGGTGGGTGTGCATGCCGCTGCCGTTGTCGCCAAACAGCGGCTTCGGCATGAAGGTGACGGTCTTGCCGTATTGGTACGCCACGTTACGGATGACGTACTTGTAGATCATCATGTTGTCGGCCGACTTCACCAGCGTGTCGAAACGCTGGTCGATCTCACACTGGCCGGCGGTGGCGACTTCGTGATGGTGGCACTCGATGTTCAGACCCACCCGGATCATGGTCTCCACCATCTCCGCGCGAAGATCCTGGTAGTGATCGGTAGGCGGCAGCGGGAAGTAGCCTTCTTTGTAACGCGGCCGATAGCCGAGGTTGTTCTCCTCGCGGCCGGAGTTCCAACGGCCTTCCTCAGCGTCGATGAAGTAGAAGCCGGAATGCGCGTTCTGGTCGAAGCGGATGTTGTCGAAGATGAAGAACTCGGCTTCGGCGCCGAAGAACGCCGTGTCGGCGATTCCGGTTTGCTGCAGGTACATCTCAGCCTTTTGGGCGATCCAGCGCGGATCGCGTTCATAATGCTGGCGCGTGATCGGATCGATGACGGCGCACGTCATGGCCAGCGTCGGCACTTCGTAGAAGGGATCCATGAAGGCGGTAGTCGAATCGGGAATGAGCAGCATGTCGCTCTCATTGATCGCCGCCCAGCCGCGGATGCTTGAACCATCAATCCCAAAGCCCTCCTCGAAGGAGTCTTCGTCCAACTGGGAGATAGGATAAGAAATATGCTGGGAAAGACCGGGAAGGTCTGTAAATCGCAAATCGAGCTGCCGCGCATCGTTATCGGCGGCGAATGCTAAGACTTCTTTTGGGGTCAAGAACAACCTCCTGTTTGCGGACGGTTAGAATATCAGCAGAGCCAATGCACCGAATCCAGGGTCCGCCCGCAAGTCTATCGAAGCCCTCTGCTTTCCGCAATCTATCGCATGAATGATACAGGCCAACTTACGCTCTTGTGGGAACCGCAGCGGAAGGTTTTCACGGTTTCCGAACTTGACGCCGCGTTGCGTGGCGTGCTGAACGCGGACTTCGACAACATCTGGGTATCGGGAGAGATTTCGGGATCGAAGGTCACCGCCAGCGGCCACTGTTACTTCACCTTGAAAGACCGCGATTCGCAGTTGAAATGCGTCTGCTTCAAGGGGTCGTTGCGGTATTTGAAGTTCAAACCCCAGGACGGCATTGCCGTGCTGGCGCGCGGCCGGCTGGATCTATTTCCCGGCCGTGTGGACCTGCAGATGATTGTCGACTCGTTGGAACCGCAGGGTCACGGCGCACTGCAATTTGCGTTTGAGCAGTTGAAGAAGAAGTTGGGCGCTGAGGGTTTGTTTGAACCGGCGCGCAAGCGCAAACTGCCGAAGCTGCCACGGCGTATTGGCGTGGTGACGTCGCCCACAGGCGCGGCTGTGCGCGACATCGTCCAGATCCTGTCGCGCCGGTTTCCCGGCATCCATGTGCGCTTGTATCCGGCCCAGGTGCAGGGCGAGGGCGCGGTGGAGCAGGTAGTCCGCGGTATCGAATATTTCAGCCGCAGCGGCTGGGCCGAAGTGGTGATTGTGGGGCGCGGCGGCGGGTCGCTGGAAGACCTGTGGACGTTCAATGAGGAATCCGTGGCGCGGGCGATTGCGTCTTGCGCCGTGCCGGTAATTTCCGCGGTCGGTCATGAGACGGATTTCACAATTGCCGATTTTGTTGCGGACCTGCGCGCGCCAACGCCTTCAGCCGCCGCGGAACTGGTGGTCTGTACGCGACAGGAATTGCTGGACCGCGTTGCCGCCCTGCGAGCCCAGAGCCAGCGTGCCATCCACTTCCGGATCTCGCAACTGGCGCGGCGGCTGCATCAGCAGGGAATCGACCGGCCTTCGGCGATTCTGCACCGCCGCGTGGGCCGCTACGGGCAGCGGGTTGACGATTTGGAATACAGGATGCGCGCCCGGCTGGTGGCGCGGATCGACGCCATGTCGCGCCGCCTGCTGAACGCCGACCGCCGTCTGCGTTCCCTGGACATGCGGTTGAAACTGGCCCAGGCGCGGCGGCGGCTGGAGATGGCTGAGTCCGCCTTGCCGCAGCGTCTGCACTTGCGGTTACTGGCCGCATCGGCGCGCCTGGAGCCATTACGCGCGCAATTGCAGGAGATGAGCCCGCTGCGAGTCTTGGACCGCGGTTACGCGATTGTGGAAACGTCAACGGGCGAGGTAGTGAAGGACGCGGCTGACGTGCCGGTAGGAAGTTCGTTAGGAGTGCGGTTGGCGCGGGGACGGCTGCGCGTGCGAGTGGAAAGCCAGTAGCCGCCCAGCCAAACTACGCGCGTTCCTGGTAGGTGCCTTCGGCGGTATTGACGCGGATGCGCTCGCCTTCGTTGATAAAGGCGGGGACCTGCACGACCAGTCCGGTTTCCATCTTCGCGGGCTTGCCCACATTGGAAACGGTCGCGCCCTTCAGGCCAGGCTCTGTTTCCACCACCGTCATCTCCACGACAGCCGGCAATTCTACGCTCATCGCCTTGCCTTCGTAGAATTCCACGGCTACCTTCAACTGCGGGATGAGATAGTTCACCGCGTCACCGAGGATTTCCTTGGTGAAGTGCATCTGCTCGAAGGTCTCGGAGTTCATGAAATAGAAGTATTCTCCGTCGTCGTACAGATACTCCATATTCTGCTCATCGAGGATAGCTTTCTCCACCTTGTCTTCCGAAGAGAACCGGTGTTCGATCATAGTGCCATTGCGAAGACCGCGCATTTTGGCTTGAACGAAACCGCGCAGGTTGCCCGGGGTCCGGTGTTCGACTTTGAATACCGAATAGAGCTCGTTGTTGAACTTAATCACCATCCCCGGACGCATTTGTGTAGATGAAATCATCGCTCGAAAACACTCCTCACCATTCCGGCACCAGTGCAGGCGTATCTTCAAGTCTAACAGACGGATGTAATGTGTTCTTCGCCAGATACGCTGTAGGCCTATGAACCGCCGCCATCTTCTCCAGAATGCCGCCTCGCAAGATGCCAGCCCGGGGTCAGGCGCCGTTGCCCTCAGCGGAATTGACGGCGCACTACGTGGCGTCCTCCAGATCATGCGCCAGCAGACCTCGACCCCTATCGCCATTGGAGCGGCGGTTGGACGGTAGTGTTCCAAGGCCCTAAGGTCCCCTCGCCTTTCAGCCGATATCTCTAGTGGATGGCTGGCATCGGGCAGTTCGGGAGATTAGGGTGAAGCTTACCTTTCGTGTGAAGTTGCTCACGTGCTTCGGGCTGCTGGCGGCTATGTCGCTGGGCCTTGCCTTGTGGGCCAGATTCGCCTTGCAGGGACTGGGACATGGCCTGATTCAGGTTCAACTTCCATTGCCAGGAAGATCCAGGCTGCAGGTGAGTTGCACGCCGGATTCCACGAGTTGCGGGTAGACGCGCAATCCGCTCAGATCGCACTGATCATCGAAATGCTTGAGCCGAACAATGCGGCTACGTCGGTACATTCTTCTCAGGCGCCCTGCAAGGCGTGTCACAACGCCGACAAAGTGGAGGCAAATCTCAAGAATTTCCATGAATCCGGGCGGGCTCTACGAACGCTGTGCCGGAATTCGGGAGAGTTAGGGCTGGGCTCCTCGGAGGCGGCTTCGGTTCAGGAGTTGGATGCGGGTATCGTGATGTGGCTGGATCGTTACGGCGCTTACGTCCGGCTGGCCAACCAGCATAAGTTCGGCGAGGCGCACCAGATCGTAGAGGACGAGATTCTTCCGGTTGTAGTGAAAATGGACAAGTCCTCGGAGGCCTTGATCACGCGGCAACAGGAAGGCCTCGCGAAGATGGCGTCTGAGGCGGAAACCAGAATCGCGGAAAGCGGAAAGATCGCCCTGATTCCCCTGGCTTTGTGTCTAATTGTTGGAATGATTGTAGTTATAACCATTGTCAGGACGAGCCGCCTGCTGCAAACGCTGGTTGGCGCGCTAGAATCCGGGGCTCAGGCCTTGGTCCAATCGGCGAGTCATATTGCCGGCAGCAGTGAGTCCCTGGCCGCGGGCTCAATGGCACAGGCGGAGTTGGTGGATCAGACGGCCGCAGCCAGTGGAGAGGTAAAGCAGTCGGCAGACACGACGGCCCAGTCGTTGGCGGGCGCGGCGGTTCGCGTTGCTGAATCCGAAAAACGAACCGCGGAAGCGGCATCAGCGCTGCGGGACATGATTGGCGCGATGAACGAGATCGATGACAGCAGTCACAAGATCTCCCGAATCATCGCCACCATCGACGAGATTTCATTCCAGACAAACATGCTCGCGCTGAACGCCGCAGTGGAGGCAGCGCGGGCGGGCCAGGCCGGCGCAGGCTTCGCCGTTGTTGCCGAAGAGGTTCGTCACCTCGCTCAGCGATGCGCGGCGGCAGCCAAAGACACGGCCGCGCTCATCGAGGAGTCGATCGCCCGCAGCAAGCAGGGTAAGGCGAAGGTGCAACGCGTCGGCGAGTCGATCAAGCTGATTGCCGAAGATTCGCGTCAGGTGCGCCTGATTGTCGATGGAGTCAGCGAGAGTAGCCGGCAGCAATCCGAAGGGGTCCAACGGATTGGGGAGGCCATCCAGCGGATTGATCGGTTCACTCGCGAGACCTCGGAAACGGCTCAGGAGAGTTCCGCGGCTGCCGAGGAACTGACGGGGTGCTCTAAACAGTTGGAAGGAATCGTGTCGCAGCTCACGTCGTTGGTCGGAAGCAAGTAGGACGACTTGAGAAAGGGGCTCCGTGCGGGAGTTTTCGGTGTTGGGGGTAAAGAGTCCCCGCACGGAGGTCTCCCCTTGATTGCTACAAGTTACGTGTTTGGACGGTCAAATGTTCCAATGGAACCGCAGAAAGGCTTTACGCCTGTAACATCCCCAGCACTGCATTTACGAGGATCGCGCCCATCCCGATTGGAATCATCCACTTCCAGCCGATATTCATCAACTGGTCATAACGGAAGCGGGGGAAGGTGCCGCGGAACCAGATCATCGCATACACCATAACCAGGACTTTTAAGAAGAACCAGAAGAACCCGATGGACGCTGCGTTGAATGCCGGAATCGCGAAGAGCAGCCCGATGCCGATGACGACGATGGCGAATGCGACCAAGCCAATCGCCTGCGGACGGCTCTTCAGTTTCCTGGCCAACGGCAGAGACAGGATGCCGGAGCCGACGAACAGCGCTAACGGAACGATGTAGTCAAGAGGTTGCAGCCAGGAAATGGCCGGGAACGGCCTCAGCCAGCCTCCCCAGAACAGCGTAACGGCCACGGCCGACACCACGAAGATATTCGCATATTCCGCCAGGAAGTAAAGGGCCCAGCGAAAGCCGCTGTATTCGGTGTGGAACCCGGCCACCAGTTCGCTCTCCGCTTCGGGCAGGTCAAAGGGCGCGCGGTTGGTTTCCGCAATCGCCGAGATCACGTAAACCACGAACGGCACGATCATGAAGCCGAAATTGCCGAATACGAACCAGACGTGATTGGCCTCCTGCGCGCGGACGATGCCCACCATGCTGAGCGTTCCGGCCTGCATCACTCCACTAAGCAATGCCAGCGCCAGCGCCACTTCATAACTCACCAGTTGCGCCGCGCCGCGCAGCCCCCCCAGCAATGAATAGTGACTGTTCGACGACCAGCCGCCGAGAATGATTCCTAAGACACCCACCGCCGACATCGCCGACACAATCAGCAAGCCAACGTTCACATCGGCCACTCGCAGCACGGAACTGAAGGGGATGACCGTAAACGCCGTCAAGGCCGTCACCGTGGAAATCACAGGGGCCATCCAGAACAGGAACTGATCCGCTTCGGTGGGGATGATATCTTCCTTGATCAGCAGTTTCACCGCATCCGCAATGGGCTGCAGCAACCCGTGCGGGCCCACGCGCATCGGTCCCAGGCGTACCTGGATATCGGCCAAAACCTTGCGCTCCACCAGCACGATGTAGCCGGCCAGCAACGGGAACGCGCCGATGATCACGGCCGTCATCACCAGCGGTATGAACAAGGGATGATTGAGAATGGCGTTCATGGGATTACCACTTCCCTAGCGATGTCTGCGCCAGGCGAAGAAACGGCTCCGGATACAGGCCGATGCCCAACGTCAGCGCGCCGGTGACGCCCAAGGCGAGGCGCAAGCCGAAACTGCTTGCCAGCGGCGCGGTTTCCGCGGATTCGGCGGCAAACATGCTGCGCACCATGCGGAAGTAATAGTAGATAGCGACCGCCACGTACAGTGTGGCTATCACAGCCAGCACGTAGTGCCCGGTCTGCACCAGCGAGAGAAAAATGTAGTACTTGCCGATGAAGCCCGCGGTGGGCGGAATCCCCGCCAGCGAGAGCAGGAAGATCAACATCAACACGGCGTATCCGGGGCTCTTCTGCATCAGGCCCGCCAAGTCGTCGATGTCTTCGCCAATAATGTTCTTGCGGCGCAGCGCCACCACTACCAGGAATGCCCCAAGGTTCATGAACGTGTAGACCAGGATGTAGACGGCCACACCCTTGATGCCAGTATCGTTGCCTGCGATGAGGCCTAACAGAATGTAGCCGGCGTGTGAGACAGAACTATAAGCCAACAGCCGTTTGATGTTAGTTTGGCTGATCGCCGCCAGGTTCCCCACCGTCAAACTGAGAATCGCGACCGCAATCAGCATCGGCTCCCAGGCGGTACGCAGCGTCCCGAACGGCCCGAGGAACATGCGCAGCAAGAACGCGAAGGAAGCCGCTTTCGATGCCACCGCGAGGTACGCCGTCACCGTAGTGGGAGCGCCCTCATACGCATCGGGCGCCCACATATGAAACGGAGCGGCAGAGATTTTGAAGAGCAAACCCACACCCGTTGTAGCCAGCGCCAGGAACACCATTGGATCCCACAGCGGCCGCATCGAAATCTGCTCGGCAATCACCGATAATTTCGTCGATCCGGCGATGCCGTACAAAACACTGAAGCCATAGGCCAGGAAGCCGCTGGAAAATGCTCCCAACAACAAATACTTCATCGCCGCTTCGTTGCTTCTCTTCTGCCCTCTCAGGAAACCCACCATCACGTAGAAACACAGCGCCATCAACTCCAGGCCGACGAAAAGCGTGATCAGATCGGTACCGGAGGCGAGGAAGAACATGCCGCATTGCGCCAGCAGGATGAGCCCGTAGTATTCGCCGTGGTGTTCGCCCTCAATCTCCAGATACTCATAACTCACCACCGACACAATCAGCGACGCGGCGAGGAAGATCCAGTTGAAGAAAAGCGAAAATCCGTCGATGACCAGTGACCCGCCAAACGCGGAGAGTCCAAGATGGTCATGCTGCTGCCACAATGCATACCCGGTGAACGCCTGGCCCAGCACGACAAATAACAGCAGCCACTTGCGCTGCTTCGGCGCCGGAAACACCCAGATGTCGCACAACAGGACCGCGCACCCGAACATCGCCAGCAGGATGGCCGGCAGCAGAACGAAATGATCCACTGACGTGTAAGCGGAAGCGGGATTCATCGGCGCGCCTCCTGCGGACCCGCGTAGTAGCCGGGCCTCACTCTCTCCACCAGTTGCGCCACGGGCTTCTCCAAGATATCGAAGTAGGGCTTTGGATAGACGCCAATCCAGATGGCCCACACAATCAGCGGCGCAAACACTGCCCACTCGCGCAGCGATAGATCCTTCAGGCCGAGATTCTTGCTGTTGCACACCTGGCCCAACATCGTGCGCTGGTACAGCCACAGCAGGTACGCCGCGCCGAAGATGATGCCGGTCACCGCGAACGCCGCCCACCACCGGTTCGCTTCAAAAGCGCCCTGAAGAATCGTGAACTCACCCACGAAGCCATTCAACAACGGCATTCCGGCGCTGCTCAACATGGCAAATGCAAAAACCTTGGCGTAGTTCGGCATCACGTGCGCCAGTCCGCCATATTCACTGATCAGTCGCGTGTGGCGCCGCTCATAGATGACGCCTACCACCAGGAAGAGCATGCCCGTGGAGATACCGTGGTTTATCTGTTGGATGATGCTCCCGCTGATGCCATTCGGATTCATGGCGAAGATTCCGAGCGTGCAGAAGCCGAGGTGCGACACCGACGAATACGCCACCAGCTTCTTCCAGTCCTGCTGCACCAGGCTCACCAGCGCGCCGTAGATGATACCGATGATCGATAACACGGCGATGATCTGCACGATGGTCTGGTCCATCGACGCCTTTGGCAGCAGCGGCAATGAGAAGCGGATAAACCCGTACGTTCCCATCTTCAGCAACACAGCCGCCAGAATCACTGAGCCCGCGGTGGGCGCTTCCACGTGTGCGTCCGGCAGCCAGGTATGGAACGGGAACATCGGGACTTTAATCGCGAAGCCGATGAAGAACGCCCAGAAGACCCATTGCTGCAAATGCAGGGGCATATCAAGGCGCATCAGCAGAGACGTATCGAAGGTGTAGTAGCCGAACTTCTCGGCGTGCTGAAAGTACAAAGTCAGAATGCCCAGCAGCATCAGCACGGAACCGGCCAACGTGTAAAGGAAGAATTTGATGGCCGCATAGAGCCTGCGCGGGCCGCCCCACACGCCGATAAGGAAGTACATCGGCACCAGCACCAATTCCCAGAACACGTAGAACAGCATGAAGTCGAGCGAAACGAAGACGCCGATCATGCCGGTTTGCTGCAGCAGCAGCATCGCGTAGTAGGTCTTGGGCCGGTCATCAATCGCCTCCCATGAGGAGAGGATGGCGACGAAGCCAATCAGCGTGGTCAACAGGACCATCAGCAGGCTGATGCCGTCTATGCCGACGTAGTAATGGATTCCCAATGAGGGGATCCAATCGAAACGCTCTACAAACTGGAAGCCGCCGTAGTTCTTGTCGAAAGTGCGCAAGAGCAGTAGCGAGATGAGGAACCCTGCCAGGCTCGAAATATTCGCCCAGGTCTTGATGAGCGTCTTCTTCGACGAAGGGATAAAGAACAGGACCAGAAGGCCCGCCAGCGGGGTGAAGAGGATGATGGAGATCAGATGCTCATTCATTTAGGATTCACCGCGTGACGAAGTAACCGAAGGCAGCGATGATGCCGACGACAAAAGCCAATGCGTACAACTGCAGCTGGCCGGTTTGTACGATGCGCACCGGATACGAAGCCAGCTTCACCAGGAATGACGAGCCGCGAACCGTGCCATCCACAATCCAGGTGTCCCACCACATGGTGACAGTGGAGCTGAACCGCGTCAGCCAGCCTGCGCCATTTACGCCGCCATCCACTACCAGGCTGTCGAACCGGGCCATCACGCGTCCGCCGCCCTTGCTCATACCGTTGATGAACAGGAAATCGTAGATCTCATCCACATACCATTTATTGAGCAGCGTTTTGTAGAGAGGGCCTGAGGCCGCCTGTACGCGATCGGCTGTCTCGGGTCGCGAAAGGTACATATAACGCGCCAGCAGAATCCCGCAGATCGCAATCCCCACGGAAAGACCCATCAGCAGCCACTCCGTACCGGTGCCGCTGTGCGCCTCTTCCACTACGTGCGCGGCTTCGGAAGCGAACACCGGTTCCAGCCACAGTTCGAACGTTCGGAAGCCGTCGCCAAATAGGCTCCACAACTTCGGAACGCCAATCCAGCCGCCGGCAATGCTCAGCACGGCTAGCACACTGAGGGGAATGGTCATCGCGGCAGGCGATTCGTGGATGTGCGCCGCCGTGTGATGATCCATGCGCGGCTTGCCGTAGAAGGTCATAAACATCAACCGCCACATGTAAAACGCGGTCATCAAAGCCGTGATCAGGCCAATGGCGTAGATTGTCTTCGACCCGCCCGGCGCGCTCCAGGCCTGCCACAGAATTTCGTCCTTACTGAAGAAGCCCGCCAGGCCGGGAATACCGGCGATCGCTAGCGAGGCGATAAACATCGTCCGGAACGTCGTCGGAATCTTGTCCTTCAACGCGCCCATACTGCGCATGTCCTGCTCACCTGACATGGCGTGAATCACCGATCCGCTGCCAAGGAAGAGCAGGGCTTTGAAGAAGGCGTGTGTGAAGAGATGGAACACGGCCACCCAATACGCACCCACGCCGAGCGCCACGAACATATAGCCAAGCTGGCTGACTGTGGAGTAGGCCAGTACGCGCTTGATGTCGTTCTGCACCAGCGCGATGGACGCCGCAAAAATTGCCGTGAATGCTCCTACCACGGCCACAATCATCGACGTCTCAGGTGCCAGCTTGAACAGCGCGTTCGAACGCGCCACCATATACACGCCGGCGGTCACCATGGTGGCCGCATGGATAAGGGCGGAAACAGGAGTCGGGCCTTCCATGGCGTCGGGCAGCCAGACGTACAACGGGAACTGGGCAGACTTGCCGGTAGCGCCGATGAACAGCAGCAGCGCCATCGCGCTGAGGGTGCCAAACGTTGCTTCGGGCGAGAGGCGCGAGAGCGACTCATTCACGCTCAGAAACCGCACGCTGCCGAGGGTGGCGAACATCAACAACATGCCGAGAATGAACCCGGCATCACCGATGCGGTTCACTACAAACGCCTTCTTGCCCGCATCGCCCGCCGACTTCTTATGGAAGTAGAAGCCGATGAGCAAATAGCTGCATAGGCCGACACCTTCCCAGCCGACGAACAGCAACGCATAGTTGTTCGCCAGCACCAGCATCAGCATGAAGAAAACGAAGAGGTTCAGA
Organism: Bryobacteraceae bacterium; assembly: GCA_039934475.1. Taxonomy (GTDB): domain Bacteria; phylum Acidobacteriota; class Terriglobia; order Bryobacterales; family Bryobacteraceae; genus JBDTMC01. Next base: position 23,606 of record JBDTMC010000021.1, read on the forward strand.
TATCCGAAAAATCGGTAGTAGCCGCCGTCGTGGGCCATGTACCCGGTGGAGTACACATGAATGAGGAAGCCTACTCCGGTCACCACCAGGATCATGACGGAACTCAGCGGGTCCAGCAGGAAGCCCCAATCGGCGGTGAATCGCGCGATCACGCCGTTGGCCATGTGGAACGGCATCCCGGCCAGCCAGGTGAACTGCACCACCTCGTGGATCTTCTCCGCCTTGCCTGCCAGTTGCGCCACCGCACCCAGTGAGAAGAGGAACGAGACCAGAACCATCCCCGGGCAGAGCAAGCTGACGAGGAACTTCATGGGTCCGGAGTGATGGTGTCCGTGGTGTCGCGTTTCGCCAGCCAGGTCCGGGGAAACGGCCACTTCGGAAGGCGCCTGCGGATCCAGGAACCTGCCGATCAATAGCATCGCCAGCGCGCCAAACAGCGGAAACAGTGGAATCAACCAGATGGAATCGAGGAAGTTCATTGGCCGCGCCTCACCATTTCAACAGGTCGATTTGGTCGGCCTGAACCGTTTCTTTATTGCGGAACAGCGCGATCAGGATCCCCAGGCCTACAGCCGCTTCGGCCACCGCCACGGTGATTACGAAGATGGCGAAAATCTGTCCGGCCATGTTCTCCCACTGCCGCCCAAACGCGATCAGGTTGATGTTGACGGCGTTCAGGATCAGTTCAATCGACATCAAAATCACGACGATGTTGCGACGCGTCAGCACGCCAATCGTGCCGATCAACAGCAGCGCCACGCTCAACGCCAGGTAGTGGATGGTGGTCACGGGAACCATGCGTCAAATCCTCTTCTTCGCCATTACCACGCTGCCAACAACGGCAACCAGCAACAGGACGGAAGCTATCTCGAACGGCAGCAGGTAGGTGGAAAACAGCACATCGCCCACGCGCTCTGTATTGCCGCCCATCACCATCGCTTTGGGCAGCGAGGGTTGGGCCAGTTTAAACGCCCCCGGGCCCTTCATCCAGAAATAGCCTAGTTCCAGTCCCACCACGGCCACACACGCCAGGGCTACCCAGGCTTGCCCGTTGAACTGTTTCTCCTTGGCGGCCATGTCCAGGTTCACCAGCATGATGACGAACAGGAACAGCACCATAATGCCGCCGATGTAGAGCACAATCTGGACGGCAAACAGGAATTCGGCGCGCTGCAGCAGATACAAGCCTGCCACGCCAAGCAGTGAGACGATCAACCAGATGGCACTATGGACCGCACTGTTGCGCGTCACCGTCATCACCGCTCCGGCCAGCGTCATCAGCGCGAATACGTAAAAGAACGTTGCATCAAGCCACATAAAAAGAGGGGCTCACGGGCCCCCAAACACACTACTAATGTCTCTTACCGACCCGCCGCCGTAAGGGACCGGTTCACTATGTCTTACCGAGCCGCGACCGTAAGGGACCAGTTCACTATGCCTTACCGAGCCGCGACCGTGAGGGAGCGGTCCCATTAGAACTGATACTGGGTCGGCTTGGGGCCTTCCTCCAATAACTGCCGGTCCCAGATAGCGCCTTCGCGCGTATAACTCGCAATTTCAAAATCCTGCGTCAACTCCAAAGCATCCACCGGACACGCATCTTCGCACAGGCCGCAGAACATGCAGCGCGACGTATCGTAGGTGAACGTGGTTAACACTTTCTTATTGGTCTGCTTGTCGCGCGCCGTGCCCACAACAATGAGGTTTTCCGGGCATGCCAACGCGCACAGGTTGCAGCCAATACACAGAGTTTCGTTGTTTTCCGGGTTGATGTTCAGCCGTGGAGCGCCGCGATAACGCTCGGCCACCTTAGGCCTCTCCGCCGGATACTGCTCAGTCACGATGTACTTCGGATTTTGATTCCGCAGCGTAACCCACAACCCCTGAAACAGGTCCACCAGAAAGATCGTTTTGAACAGTTGCAGCACTACCGGTCCACCTCTCCGAGGACTATATCTATGGTACCGATAATCGCCACCAGATCGGCCACAAGGGAGCCACGCGCCATGCGATCAAGCGACTGCAGGTTAATAAAAGACGGGGGCCTCACACGCACACGGTAGGGTTGCAGGCTGCCGTCACTCACCACGTAGTAGCCCAACTCCCCTTTCGGAGCCTCAATGGAAACATACGCTTCGCCCACCGGCGGCTTCAGCACCTTCGGTACTTTGGCCATGATGGGACCGCTCGGGATGTCCTCCACTGCCTGGCGAATAATGCGAACGCTCTGCCGCATCTCCTGCATGCGCACGATGTAGCGGTCGTAAGTGTCGCCGTTCTCGCGCGTCGGAATCTCGAAATCGTACTTCTCGTAGCCCGAATACGGCTGCGCCTTGCGTAAGTCCCACTTCACGCCGGCGGCCCGGATCATCGGTCCGGTCACTCCATATTCCTTGCAATCCGCGGCCGTGAGGATACCCACACCCTGCAAACGATCCACCCACATGCGATTGGTGGAGAGCAGTTCTTCGTACTCGTCCACTTTCGTCAGGAAGCCGTCGCAAAACGTCTTCACATCGGCTTCGAAGCCCTCGTACAACTCGTATTGCAGGCCGCCAATGCGGAAAGCGTGAGTGGTCAGGCGCGCGCCGCAATACTTCTCATAGATGGTCAGCACGCCTTCGCGTTCGCGCATCGTATAAAACAGCGGCGTGATCGCGCCGATGTCCAGGGCGTGCGTGCCAAGCCACAGCAGGTGGCTGGCAATACGGTTCAGCTCGGTGAGGATAACCCGGACGACTTGGGCCCGCGGCGGCGCTTCCGCATTTTGCAGTTTCTCCACCGCAAGGCAATAACCCAAGCCGTTTGAGACCGCAGCCACATAATCCATGCGATCCACATACGGGGCAAACTGCACCCACGTCCGGTTCTCCGCAATCTTCTCCACACCGCGGTGCAGGTAGCCGATCACACACTCGGTGCCGGTAACCTTCTCGCCGTCTAGTTTCACGATGACGCGCAGCACGCCGTGCGTGGACGGATGCTGCGGACCCATGTTGAGAACGAGTTCGGTGGAATCCAGGAACGTCTGCGCCATGACTATTGCCCGCTCTCGATGCCGAGATTTTCCTGCACCCAGCGGTGATCCATTTGCAGAATGCCGTAGTCCTTGCGCAGCGGATGGCCATTCCATTCGTCGGGCATCAGAATGCGTTTCAACGCGGGATGTCCGGCGAACTCGATCCCAAACATATCGAAGGCTTCGCGTTCCAGCCAGTCGGCCGTGAGGTGAAGGTCCACCACGCTGCTCACCGGTTCGCCATCTTTTAGCATGGTCTTGATGCGGATACGCTCGTTACGGACGAAACTGTAGAGGACGTAGATGACGTCGAACCGCGCCTCCCGTTTGGGCCAATCCACGGCCGTCACATCCACCAGGTAATCGAAGTTCTGCTCGTTCTTCAGATAATCGATCAGCGTGTGCACGGCTTCCGGTTTCACCACGAAGAAGCTCTGGCCGAGGTACGCTAACGATTCCAGGACGCCGTCGCCAAACGTTTCCTTCACCCGCGCAGGTAAGTCGCCCTCCCACGGGGTGGACATCATTACGGCCGGAGGCTTGGGCGGCGGAGGCGCTTTGGGAGCGGCGGGCTTGGCGGCGATCGGCTTCGGGGGAGCTGCTTTCGCCTCCTCCGGAGCCTTACTCGCAGGTTCCGGGGAACCCTCGGGTTTCAATTCATCCGCCATTCTTGCCTCTCTCTAGAGAAAACAACGAATATCACACGAAAAAGTCCGGTGTCAATTTTTCCAACGGGTCCGGAGGCCTGCCCGGAGCCGGGCGAGTAACGATAAGTCATTGTAAAAGCAGCCACTTCTTCACAATTCAGATTTTCGAGTATCTTTCCCCGTTCCGCCGATATATCGCTCAGCGGGGGACCACTGTGAGGGTGGCCGCGGCGTCCACTTTTGTGAACAGCAGCGGGAAACTCTTGCCACTGTAATACGCCTCCCACTGGTCCTTGTAGTGCGAGTTCAAAACCTGTCCGCTCTCGCCTACGGTCACGTTCTGAAGGCTGTTGTCCCAGTCGCTGAGGTCGGCGACGAAGCGCATAGAGGGCCCCACGCGCAGCGATCCGATCGTCTGCTTCACCGTGGTGGACGATCCACTCATATCCACAGCGCCGATCTCCATCTTCATGCCGATCCAGGGAATGCGGCCCACCACCGGGTTTGCCAGCACCAGCCGGTTCCAGCGTCCGTAGTCCCAGTTGGCGAGGCGGTCCCCCTGCATGCGCTTGCCCTCGTCCAAGGAGTCGGCCAGCACGTCGAGAATCTCTTTGTCCCAATCGTCGAACCAGCCGGCCGGCCGCTCCGTCAGCAGCCGCCGCAGGACCCACGGCGACATGAACTCGAACCTATACTCGCTGCCCTTACGCGGCGAGGCGCGTTCGGCCACGGCCGTCCGAAGATGGTAGTACAACAGCGTGGGAATCAGCGGTGCGGCCGTCCCCTTCTCCATCTGGCCGTTCCAGAACCGCATCAGGTTCACGGCTTCGGCAATGGTTGCATTAGCGGGTTTCTTCGCGTCGAACGCCCGCACCGCCTGCTGCGCCAGGAACATACAGAACGGCGAATAGACGTCTTTCTGAACCGAGAGCATCTCCTCCGCCTTCCAGCCATCGCGCGCTTTCAACAGAGCCTTGATCTGCCCCCATCGGTCGGGCGAGGCGAAGTTGCCGTTGATCGCATATTTGTAATCCACGGGGAACGGGCTTTGATTCGCGGTAACCAGCACACCCGACGGCGGGTTATATATCGTCGGAAGATCGTCGAACGGGATCCAGCCGGTCCATTCGTGTTCGCCGTCGCGGCCGTCCACCGGGAACTGGCCAGTGAAATTCTGGCGGATCGGGAAGCGGCCGGTGGATTGATAACCGATATTGCCCTGGCGGTCGGCATAAACGAAGTTCTGGCCGGGTCCGGGATAGGAGCGCAAGGCCTCGCGAAATTCCTGCCAGTTGGCGGCGCGATTGATCTCACTGAAGACAAAGCGGAATTCGGCGTCGGCCGCGGCCCATCGCACAGCGTAGTTCTGCCCCGCGATCTGTTTGAAGATGGGGCCGTGGCGCGTGATCCACACCGGAACTTCTACCGGCTTGGCCCCGCGCACCGCAATCACTTCCCGCGACAGCGCGGCTTGTTCGACTTTCCCCTGGTATTCGTAGCGGCCGGTTTTAGGATCGAGGTTCTCTTTGTATAAGTCCTGGACGTCCACCATCATGTTCGTCACGCCCCAGGCGATATTGTCGTTGTGACCGACGATCACAAAAGGGGCGCCAGGCAAGGAGGCCCCTGCGACGTTCAATCCTGGAGCATTCAAGTGGACAAGGTGCCAGATGGGCGGCACGCTGTATTCAAGATGCGGATCGTTGGCCAGAAGTGGCTTGCCACTGGCCGTGTGCCTGCCGGAGATCACCCACGCGTTGGAGCCGGGCTGCGTATCGGTGCCGGTGCGCGCGGGGAAGAGATATTCCACCTTGGCGCGGTCCCCGCCTGCCATCATCGCTTCCATTCCTAGTTCCTCTCTCCAGTTGAGGGTCAGAACGCGGTACATGTAGCCGCTCACGAGCATGGTGTCCTGAACGGCCCACGGGCGCGGCTGGTAGCGGGCGAGGCTGAACTCCACTGGCAAGCGGTCGCGGTGGGTTTCGATATAGAAGTTGACTCCGCGGGCGTAGGCCGCTAGCAGCGCGCGTTCAGCCGGCTTCAGGCGGGTGAAATCGTTCTCGGCGATTCGCCGCAGGCCCAGGCGCCGTGCGTCCGTATCCACATCAACCGCCGCCGGCCCGGCAATCTCCGCCAATTCCCCAGCGGCCACGCGCCGGATTCCGTCCATTTGAAAGAGACGATCCTGCGCACAGGCATAGCCTTGCAGAAAGATGGCGTCCTCAATGGATGCCGCGTAGATGTGGGGCACGCCGCGCGCGTCCCTGACAATCTTCGCCGCAGCACTCACCGGCGCCTGGATTTCACCATTCGTCTTCGAGATCGGACGCCAGGCGAACCAGTAGACCGTACCCACAACGGCGATCAGGAGAAGGCCAATTACGACATTGACCACGCGGAGAAGTCGGTTCAGCAGCACTTCTGACAGGATAGCAACGGGCACATCCGCTCATGAATTACTTTTGCGGGTCGATATGAGTGCCAAATGGACATAACAGCCGTTGCCCTGCAGGGCTTGCAGGAGGCGCAGGCACGTATCGACAAGGCGGCAGCCAACCTGTCACGGCTGAGCATTGATGCGTCGAGTGGCGACTCGGTGGATCTTAGTGCTGAGGTGATCGCGCTGCTCGCCGCGCAAGGTCAAGTGGAAACGAGTGTCGCTATCGCCAAGGGTGCGGATCAGATGCAGCAGAAGCTCCTCGACGTGCTTGCCTGAGCGAAATTCTATAACCCGAGCCGGTCCCGCAGCGCCTTGGCGCGTTCGCGGCTGACATCCACTTCCGCGCCTCCCCGCACCCGCACGCGCCAAGTGCCCGAGGCCAACCACGGATACAACTCTTCCACGGCCTCCAGGTTGACCAGCGTGCCTCGATTGATGCGGAAGAAATCCGCGGCGGGGAGCATGGCTTCCAGGTCGGTAATGGTGCGGTCAGTCAGCAGCTTGTCGGTTGCGGTGTAGAAGAAGACCAGCTTGTCTTCCGCAGCCGCGTAGAGGATTTGACGCCGCGGCACCAGGACAATCCGCTTACCCCGCTTGGCGGCCAGCTTCACCGGAGCCTGCGGCACGAACATGGCTTGCAGTCGCAACAACAGGGCCTGATCGAGGCGTGGGGCATCGCCTGCCAGGCGCTCCCGCACACGGTTGACGGCCCGTTCGATCGTTTCCATCGACGGCGGCTTTAACAGGTAATCGAGCGCGTTGGCCTCAAACGCTTGCACGGCATATTGGTTATAGGCGGTCACAAAGACCACCCACGGCGGTGAGGCGAGTTGGGCCAGCATCTCGAAGCCATTCAGGCCGGGCATCTCGATATCGAGGAACAGGACGTCTGGCGCCAGCGCCTCAATCTGCTCCAGACCCTCAACGCCATGCGCGGCTTCTCCGGCAATCTCGATGTCCGGGAAGGCGCTTAATAGCCGCCGCATGGCCAGTCGCGCCGGCGCTTCGTCGTCGATGATCAGGGCACGCACGATCTGCTCCTCGGAATGCGAATGAGCATACGGAAACGGCCATCGTATTCGGCCCACATCCGGGCGCGGCCGCGGTATAGCAACTGCAGGCGGCCCGCGATCATGTCGAGCGAGTGACGTGCGTTCAACAGCACCTGTGGATCCATCGATGGAGGATCTTCTACCGGGTTCGAAACGGTCAGCGTATACGTTCCTGCGTCAGCCGTCAGGTCCACAGAAACCTCTCCGCCATCGATCAACTTCGCGATACCATGCCGCACCGCATTCTCCACCAGCGGTTGCAGCGTGAGGGAGGGCAGCGTGAGGCCCTCGGCCGCCACCGGCGAGGGCAGCGTGTAGCGGATGCGTGAGCCGAAGCGGGCCTTCTCTATTTCCAGGTAGTCGCGTACCAAGTCCAACTCACGGGTGAGCGACACCAGCATGCCGCTGCGAGTATCCATCAGATTGCGAAACAGTCCCGCGAACCTTCCGAGCAGTTGCTGCGCCAGTTCCGGCTGCTCGGGAATCAGAGCGGAGATTGTATTGATCGTGTTGAAGAAGAAGTGCGGACGGATTTGCGATTCCAGTGCACTGAGCTTGGCCCGCGCGTCCAGAGTTCGTCTGCGCAGGCGTCGATGTTCCAGAAACAGCAAGACAAACGCGAACCAGAGGCCCAGCAGCGCGAGAAACTGCAGCAGGTCGGTAGGGCGAACGAGCGCGAGGCCCGCTTTGCGGTGGGCGAACAGCAGCAACAATGCGGCGCCGAACAGACCGGCGGCTCCGGCAGCCCCGAGGAGCCAGAATTGGCGGCGATGGTTATCTTGCCTCCAGGATTCGGGAATCAGCAGGGCCAAAGTGCACAGCAGACTCGTGAGCAGGCCCGCAACGGCCGAACCGAGCAGCACGGTGGCAGGCGGGCTGGGGAAGGAGGCGAGAGCCGCAAGCGGCCCCAACACCAGTCCGCTGAGCGCCGCGCCGGCGAACGAGAGGCGTGGAGTGGCCAACCCGCATTCCGTTCGCAGAAGGTGGGTCGTCAACACCGACAGTGTAGCAGCGGTTGTCATGAGCCCAGTTTGCGCGCCGGGCTCATGACGGGAGGGGGATTTCTGACGACTAGCGAGGATTTGCGGGCGAACCGCAAGTAGCAGTGGCTATTGAGCGGTCAGCGCCCTAATGTACAAATCGTAGACGCGCGGAAAGTCCATATCGAGAACCACGCGTACGGGAGTAGCCGACGGTGCCAGATCGCGATCAAGCGGCTTCACCGCGCCGTACGATGAGCCGAAGGTAGAATCGACGTCGAGGTAGAGGGTTTCCGTGCGAGTGGTCAACGCTTGGTCAATCAGGTAAGTGGCCGCGAGTTCGTCCCACAGGTATCCTTGCACGTTGGGGTTTTTCAGGAAACCTGGATAGCCGTTGCCGAACTCCTCGCGATAGAGAGCGGTGATGGGCGTCTTCACCGCCACCACCTTGTCGAAGATCTGGCGAGTGAATTGGGTGTTGTTGCAGACGTCCAAGGCGAACAGCACCTTGTTCGGAATCTCGCTGCGCAAGACAACCTGCGCCGCCTCGGGGTCGAACCAGAAATTGAACTCGGCGGCCTTGCTGGCATTGCCGGGGACGTGGACGTTGCCACCCATGATGACAATGCCGGCGATCTTGCGCGCAATATCGGGGCGCATACGCAGCGCGACCGCGATGTTGGTGAGCGGCCCGATGGCGAGGATGGTGATTTTGCCCGGCGCGGCGTCGATAGAGCGGATGATGTAATCGATGCCACCGTGCGGCGCATGCTCAGTGGGCAAAGGCTGACTGAAGGCGCCGTCGGTTTCAAGCGGCTTCTCCTTCTCCCCCATGGCAACCGTATGGACCAATGGTTCTTCGGTGCCGATCAGCACTGGCAGTTTGGGCAGGCCGAGCAGCCTGACGTTGCGCGACATATACCCCGCTCCGGCGCGTGCCCACACGTTCCCCGAGACCACCGTAATGCCCTGCACATCCTTGCGCCGCGGGCTGCGAAGCAGCATCGTGAGCGCCGCGCCATCGTCGGCGAAGGCTCCGGAGTCGGTGTCGAAAATGATTTGGGCGGAGGCGGTGGTAGCAAGCACCAGCAATCCTAAGAGCAGACGCGTAAGTTGCACCATCATTCCAGTGCCTCCAGATCGGCGAGATCCTTCAGGCGCCCGCTCGCGAGTTTGTTGTGTTTCAGGTCGTCGAAGCGAATCAGCGAGACAGCCACATCGTCGATCTCAATCGTCACCCGCCTTGGATAGCACTCGCTGAACTCGACGCCGGATATCGACGTAAGTATCTCCAGCCGCAGGGGAGGCACTCCCATTCGGACCATCTGGTTCGGCTCCAAGAACGCCTCTTGCTGAGCGGACACGAACCCAAACTCGCGCAGAGCGGAGACAACCTTTGCCGCGTTCTCTGGGCTTCGGCCGACCCAGATGTCCATGTCGCCGGTGGAGCGGGAATAGCCGTAGTAGTTGACGGCATAGCCGCCTACCAGCAGGTATTCAGCGTGGTGTGAATGGAACAACTTCAATAACTCTTTGAAGTCGTTCGGTAGCCGGATCGTAGCCATAAGCGAGTTGACGGAGATATTCGAGGGCCTCGAAGCGCTCCTCTGGGGTCTTCAACATCCAGTAGGCACGGTCGTTGGTTCGGGACGTGAGAGGAACGATTTCCATCGGACCGCGCTCGAGCTTGTACATGGCTAGCCCACCCGGTTTTGACGCGCTATCGTGAGCTCTTCGATGTTCACTAGTTCGGTGGGGTAGTTGCCGGTGTAGCAGGCGTAGCAGTAGCGGTCGTCGAAGTCGCCGACGGCTTTGCGCAGGGAGTCGAGGGACAGATAGGCCAGAGTGTCGGCTTCGACGAAGGCGCGGATCTGCTCGTCGGTCTTGTTGGCGGCGATGAGTTCGCTCTTAGTCGGTGTGTCCACGCCGTAGAAGCAAGGGGAAACCGTCGGCGGACACGAGATCCGCAAGTGCACTTCAGCGGCTCCGGCGTTGCGCACCATACGCACAAGTTTCTGGCTGGTGGTGCCGCGCACAATGGAGTCGTCCACAAGGATGACGCGCTTGCCTTCCAGCAGGTGGCGCACGGGGTTC
>JBDTMC010000022.1:0-32300 GCA_039934475.1 Bryobacteraceae bacterium
GGCATTGAACTACCTGGGGTATATGCTGGCGGACCGCAACGTGAAGGTTGCGGAGGCGCAGGATATGGTAAGCAAGGCGCTGGCGCTGGAGCCGAATAACGGCGCCTATCTGGATAGCCTCGGCTGGGTGTACTACAGGATGGGGAAGCTGCCTGAGGCGGAAGAGACTCTGCGGCAGGCTGTCTCGCGAACGGGTAAGGACCCGACAGTTCACGACCACTTGGGTGATGTCTTTGCTAAAGCAGGAAAGTTGAAAGAGGCGATCGGACAGTGGGAATTCGCAGTGAAAGAGTACGCCAATGGATCGCCGAGCGATAACGATCCGGTGGAAGTGGCGAAGCTGCAAAAGAAGCTAGAGGGCGCCAAGGTGCGACTGGCGAAGGACAAGGAAGGGACTAAGGCTGCCAAGCCGTAGTATCCATGGGAATCAGAGTGTGTGAAAGGGCCTCCAGCTATGGCTGGGGGCTTTTTTCGTTGGTGGGGATGCTGGTAGTGACTTCGCAGACTGTATGCGGAGGCGCGCCGCGGTTCTTCACGTATGTGGGGTCGTTGTCTGACCATTCGGCGATAGTGGCTTGGGGAACGACAACTGGTTCAGGGAACACGATTGGGCGGGACTCCGCGTCCCATGGCAAGGCGGTGGTGGAGATCGGGACACACCAGATCGAAGAAAATGCGCGGAACTGGGTGGAGGTGCGGGGGCTTGTGGCCGATACTACGTATGGCTACAAAGTGACGGTGGCGGGTCGAGTGGTGGGCAGCGGGCAGTTCCGGACTTGGGCGACTACCGCGGATAAACTTGCATTTTTCGTGATCGGGGATTTTGGGAACGCTAGCGCCGCGCAGAACCGTATCGCCAAGGCGATGGCGGAGGAGTTTCAGCGGCGGGCGGGCGGCGAGTATCCGGTGCGGTTCGTGCTGACGGTGGGGGACAACATCTACGGATTCACGGCGCGACTTGTGACGTTTCGAACCGGGGCGCGAGATGCGGATTGGCAGGAGAAGTTTTTCGCTCCCTATGAGCAGTTGTTGCGGAGCATCCCGTTTTATCCGACGTTGGGGAACCACGATGGGAACGAGTCAGAAGCGCAGGCGGACCTGGGAGTGTACCTGGATAATTTCTTCTTCCCGGAGGCGGGTCCGCACCGTTACTACCGGTTTTCGTATGGCGGGCTGGCAGAGTTTTTCGCGCTTGATTCGAGTCAGAATACGGCGAGTGGAGGGCCGCGCCCGCAGTATTTAGAGGGCGGCGAGCAATATAAGTGGCTGAAGGGGGCGATGGCGGCGCCGGCGGTGGGATTGTGGCGATTTGGGTACTTCCATCATCCGCCGTTCACAGCAGGACCGCTCCATACCGCGAGTTTGGGGGAACTCCGTCCGTTGTTGGGGTTGTTGGAGCGCGGAGGGGTGCAGGCCGTGTTCAATGGTCATGAACACAATTTCCAGTTCACCACGCAGGGGGCGGAGACGGGCGGAATTCAATATTTCCTGAGTGGGGCCGGCGGCGAGTTACGGCGTGGAGATGTGACTTCGAGGATGAAGGCGGCGCATGTGGCGGGGTGGGCGGCGGCGCACAATTTTCTGGTGGTCGAAGTGGATCGCGGAGAGATGCGGGTCAGTCCAGTATCGTGGGAAGCGGTTCGAGTGACGGACGAAAAGGGCGGGACGGTGGCGATGCCTTTACGAGTTCCAGTGACGCGGGGGAAGTAGGGTTAGGTTGGAGGCTGGGAAGAAGGTTTCGCGGCGCCTTGTGTCCGTGGTCGCTAGGGGCTTGTTTGTGTGACCATGCCGGTGTACCGAGACGCGGCGCTCACACGCACCTTCGGATGCCTTTCGCCGGCAGAAGCCGACGAGATGGAAAGGGTCATTGCAGAAGGCTGCGAGCAGATCAATGAACATGGCTGGTAGTGTCCTGGTGGACACTAACATCGTAGTTGCATATTTCCGCGGGGATCAGAATTTGCGATCCCGTTTCATCGGACCAACCCCCATCTGCCTACCCTGGATCGAGGGAGGCCCACTTTGCCCAAGTTCTGGGATTACAGACATTCTCCTGGTAGCGGGTTCCGCCATCAGCGGCGCCGACGAAGGCTCTTGTTCCCTGAATCGTGGTCTATAGGTGCGCCGAAGTCCGGGTGCTTCAGGCACTCGGTGAATGAAGCGAAGGTCGCTGCTATTTGGCCGGTTTTACCTCGGGCCAAATTCAATAAGGTGGCCGCCGGCCCCAGGGCTTCGAGGAAGAAGCGGTCGTGGCAGACGAGGATGACGGTGCCGGGGTAGAGGCGCAATTCGAACCTAAGTTCGGAAAGTGCCAATAAAGACATAACTCCCCCCAGGGCGGCTGTTGGCCGCCAGAAACAAGCGAGAGGGGTTGGTCTTTACCGTCTCATTCCCTTAAAACTATCACAATGCAGGTTACTCCGAGGAGGTTCGAGGGAGGTCGGTCGCAGTTGAAGATTGGGGAGGCGGGGCAGGGGTGCGGCGAGTTCGGAGGGCGAGGAGATTGGCCATGGGCCAGCCTCCGGCGCGCTGGATGCCAGGGACGAAGAAGCGACGATGGAAGTCTTCGTCGGTTCCCTCAAAGGCGGTGTTCGGCGAGAGGACGGTGCCGATTCCGGGAGCAACGGCAGCGGCGAAGGTGGCCCAGACTCCGGCTTCGCCTAGGCCGACGACGTCTACGCGGCCGTGGGTGATGGAGTGGACCCAGGAGATCCCTGTAACGATATCCTGCACGCGGTTTTGGCTTTCGGTGCGGTTGTACGTGAGGAAATAGCGGTCAGAGCGGTCGCGGACGTCGTGAGAGGCACCCGTGTTGAAGGCCTCAACAATGAGAAGAGGGCGGTTCTGTTGGAGATACTTGTGGGCTTCGGCGGAGGCGCGAGCGGCTTCGATTCCTTTGCTGTGGACGAGCACGACAGGATTGCCCTTGCCCGCAAACCAGTAGCCATGGACTAAATCCTGACGACCGAGGCGGCTAAGGGCAATGCGCTGACCGTCGGTGGAGTGCCACACCTCCTTCGGGACTTCGACGCCGAGGGCGAAGCGCATGGCGAGGCGGGCTTGAGGACGGTTGCGGGGCGGAAAAGTCGCCGTAGTGTAGGTGCGCCATGTGGCGAAGACGCCGTCGTAGTCGGAACCTTTGGGACGGACGGGAGCGAGGAGTTGTGCATCGGGGATCGGTTCGAAGTCGTGGTCGGTGGTATCGACGAGGGACTTTGACTTGGCGAGGAAGCGTGCGAAGAAAGCGTAGACAGTCTCGCGGCTGGCACGGTTGTAGTTGTGAGGGGCCTGGAAGTGGGCGTTGAGGACGAGGTCGGGCTTCTCAAAGAGGCGATAGATGGAGCGGATGCCGGGGTATTCGCGTTCGGGGGTGTGGCGGGTCCAATCGCCGGTGGAGGAGACGATGAGCATGGGGCGGGGGGCGACGGTGGCGGCGAGTTCGGGGTTCGAGGTATCGAAGCGGAGCGTGGGCGCATCCTCGCAGGGATCGCCGCCTTGCATGATGGACGAGATCATATTGACGGGAGCGGCGACGTGGACGCGTGCGTCGACGGCGGCGAGGAGGAAAGTTTGGGTGCCCCCGCCCGAGGCTCCGGTGGCGGCGATGCGATCAGGGTCGACGTCGGGGAGGCTCTGGAGGAAGTCGATGGCGCGGATGGAGTTCCAGAGCTGAAGGCCCATGGGGGTGAAAGAGTAAAGTTGTTCGCGCCAACCGCCGAAGTTATGAGGGGTCTGTTTGGTGTCGTTATAGCCGACCATGTCCCAGGCGAAGACGATGTAGCCCTGGCGGGCGAGGTTGATGCCGAGGGCGGGAACGGAGTAGTTTTTGATGTTCTCAATGCGGCCGCGGGACCAGTGCCCGTGCGGGGAGAGGACAGCCGGCAGTTTTCCGGAACGATGGGTGGGGCGGTAGAGGTTACCGCCGAGGAAGTAGCCGGGGAGGGTTTCGATGCGGACGGTTTCGATGGAGTAATCGGCGCGTACCACGCGATTGACGGTGGTGACGTTGAGTGGCGTGCGCGGGGGCAGCGGGAGGAGGCCGGCGGCGGAAAGGATCTGGCGGCGGAGGTGGATCTGGCGGTCGCGCCACTCGTCGAGAGAACGGTAGGTAGGGAAGGAGAACTTGGTATTGGTGTGGGCTACCTCAGTGATGCGGTGGTCGACGGAGGGGACCTGAGCGTGCACCTGCCCCCATAGGGCGAGCAAGCTGAGGGCAACCATCAACGGAACGGGCAGTTTCGGCAAGCGGGGCTCCCAGTATTCTTATGCGAAAAACACTGTCGCTTCTTTGATGGTGCCGTCGAAGCTTCAGACTGTACCTAATTGGACGCGAGAACCACGGCTGACGTAACTGGAAAGTAGGGACCTCGGCCTTGGTATCCTGAAGGTTGTTGGCAAAGAGCTAGGAGGACGGCATGGGATGTGGCGGCGGAGTGCCCCTGATGAGGGAACCAGTGAATCCGAACGCGCGGATGGTGATGTGCGTGAAATTTGGACGGGAGATGCCTGGGCTGGACGAGGTTCCTTTCGAAGGACATCCGCTGGGCCAGCGCATTTACGAGAGCGTGTCGAAGGAAGCCTGGAAACTGTGGGTCGAGCATATGAAGATGCTCATGAACGAGTACAGGCTAAACCTTGGCAGCGCGGAGGCGCAAGAGTTTCTGCTGAAGCAGATGGAGGATTACTTCTACGGGGAGGGCGCTAAGCTCCCTGAGGGGTATGTCGCTCCTAAGACTAAGAATTAGCGGGACTTCTGGAGTTCCAGCAGCTGCACTTGCAGCTGTTTAATCTGCGCTTTTAGATCGGTGCGGGCGGCGTTGATGTGGTGTTTGAGGACCTCAATTCCGCCCCACAGGAAGAAGAGGCAGGCGAGGAACGGAGCTCGGGCGGCGGGCGTTGTGCCCGGCGAAAACCAGACATAGGCGACCGCCGATACGACGCAGAAGACCCAGAAGAGCGTAACGAGGATGCGTTCGCGGCGGATTCTCTTTTCGCCTTCGGCGACAGAAGCTTCCACCGTGCGACGGAACTCGGCGGCATCGACGGGTAGGGGCAAGCGGGCTAACAGTCCCTGGCGGAGCGGTTGTTCAGGCATATTTTCCTTTCAGTAGTTCCCTCATAGCTTGTTTGGCGTAGTAGAGACGGGATTTGACGGTTCCTTCCGCGCAGCCGACGACGGCCGCAATTTCCTTGTGCGAGAAATCTTCGAGAAAGAAGAGGGTGAGCACCTCGCGGTGGCGAGGTTCGAGCTGGTCGAGGGCGTGGTGGACTTCGGCGGCGTCTTCGGCATCGAACGATTCGCCTGCGGTGCGGTCGGCTTCCGCGGAGTGAATTTCTTCGGCCCGTTCTCGGGCTGTGTCGCGGCGGATGTAATCGATGGCGGCGGCGCGGACGATGGAATAGAGCCAAGGGCGGACCGAGGCGGGATCCTTCAGATTGCGAATGCCGCGGTGGGCGCGGAGCCAAGTTTCCTGAAGGATATCGCGCGCAGTTTCGGGATTGGCGGTGAGTTTGAGGGCGTAGTAGAACAGGGGTTGGCCAACGACCTTGGCCAAGTCCTGGAAAGCGTTGGGTTCGCCGGCTTGGCAGCGCAAGGCCAGCCATTCGTCTTGTACCCGCGTCACCGGATCCATTCGTCGCTACTAGAGTCGGACGAGGGGGCTACAAGGTTCAACCAGGAGACTGCCGTTGTGTGGAGGTCTCGGCTGGAGTGTCACTTCTATCGCGGTCTAGAGGGGGATGTTTCCTATCGAGGCCTGACAGACTGGATCGCTAGAAGACAACCTAGCAGCGCGCTAGAATTGAGCAAGAGGTACGTATGTCAACGATGGCCGCCGTGATTCAGAGCGACCCGGACATCCTGGGTGGGGTTCCCGTGTTTGTCGGTACCCGGGTACCCTTGCGGAATCTGATTGACTACCTCGAACGGAATCACACCGTTGAGGAGTTTCTGGATTCATTCCCGACCGTTTCGCGAGAACAGGTGGTGGCAGCTCTGGAGGCTGCACACGAAGCGGTGAGCGTACGTGCGCGTTCTCCTCGATGAACAATTGCCGCGCCAACTCGCTTGGCGCCTGGTTGGGCACGACGTTCGAACGGTACATCAGGAGTCATGGCTGGGTTGAAGAATGGCGACCTGCTGAGAGTGGCGGAAGCGGCAGGATTTTCTGTCTTGGTGACAGGCGATCAGAACCTCGAGTACCAACAGAACCTGAAGAGACGGAAACAGGGAGTAGTCGTGCTCGGCGCCTCCAGCAATGCTCTTGAAGACCTTCTACCCCTGGTGCCGGATGCGTTGATTGCCATCGCACGCGTGAAGCCAGGACAGGTTATTCGTGTGGCGGCATAACCCATTGCCCAGCCAGTTTTGCCGGCTCACGGGCTGGCGGTGATGCTAATAACGAAGCGCTATTGCCGGATGGCGCGTCGAAAAGGGAGGGCTGCGGCAAAACGCAGCTTGGCGAGGAGATTTGGCGAATGAGGGTAGTATCGCGGGTTTTGTGGGTGCTGTGGGTGGGGGTGGCGGCGGGGCAGGCTCCGGTGATCGGCACCATTGACTTTTATGGCGTGGACAAGGTTTCGCACGAGAAGTTGCGGAAGGCGTTGGGGGTGAAAGAGGGCGATCCGCTGCCGAAGTCGCGGGGGGATGTGGAAGAGGCTTTGGAGAAGGTCAGCGGGGTGGTGCGGGCGCACGTGGAGGCGCAGTGCTGCGATGCGGGGAAGGCGATTCTGTATGTTGGGGTGGAGGAGAAGGGCGGGCCGCACCTGGAATTGCGGGAGGCTCCGACCAAAGACTTGACCCTTCCTTCGGAAGTGACGCAGAGCTACGCGGCCTACGTGGAGGCGTTTGGGAAGGCAGAGAACAAAGCTGAGAATTTTCGCGAAGGGCACGTGGTGGCGGAGGATCTACTTACGGCCGCGGTTCAGGAGCGTTTGATGGGGCTGGCGGAGTTGCATCGGACAGTGCTGCAGGATGTGGTGCGGAGCGGCGAGGATCCGGAAGACCGGGCGGTGGCTGCTTGTGTCCTGGGGTATGTGCCGCCGAAGTTGAAGCGCCTGGTGGTGGACGATTTGCAACTGGCGATGCGGGATCCTGAGGAGAACGTGCGGCTGAATGCGATGCGGAGTTTGACCGCGTTTGCGGTGTTGGCTCGGGATGAATCGGAGTTGGGCATCAAGGTTTCGCCGACATGGTTTGTGCAGGCGCTGAGTTCGCTGGAGTGGAAGACACGATTTCAAGCGGCGCTGTCTTTGGACGCGTTGACCGAGGAGCGGGGGACGAGCATTTTAGCTTCGATTCGCGAGAGCGCCGTACCGGTTTTGATTGAGATGGCGGGGTGGAAGAGTTTGACCCACGCGCTGCCGTCGTATGTGGTGCTGGGGCGCGTGGTGGGGTTGGATGAGAAGAAGATTCTAGAGTATTGGGCGTTGGGGCAGAGGACGGAAGTTCTGGATAGGGCGCGGAAGTTGGGGCGGTAACTTACTTCGGGCGGGCTTGGTATTGCTGGAGGGCGTCGTCGAGCGCTTTGCTGAGGGTGGCGTCGGTGGGGTTCCGGCGGAGAGCTTCCTTTAGCTGAGCCAGACCTTCGTCCCACTGGCCTAGTTTGAGAAGAGCTACGGCGAGGTTGGTTCGGATTCCGATGTGATTGGGGTTTAGTTCGAGGGCGGTTCGGTATTTGGCTACGGCGGCGGGGAGATCGCCTTTCTTTTCCAGTCCGGCTCCGGCGTTGTTGGTGGCTACGGCTTCCACCAGTTTTTGGTCATCGGTGGCTCGCTTGAGCAGAACTTCGGCGAGACGCTTTTTTGCGGCTTCCGCCTTTTGTATTTGACCGTCTTCGCGGAGGGCTCGCTGGAGGGCGTTAAGGGCGGATTGATTGGTGGGGTCAAGACGCGCGGCTTCTTCGAGGTGGGGGGCGGCTTCGTGGGCGTTGCCGGCGTCGAGAAGGGCGGCGCCGAGGCGGGTTTGGGCGATGGCGTCGTCGGGCGCCAGTTTGACCGCGCGGCGATAGGCTTCCAGCGCGCCTTCGTCGTTGAAGAGGGTCTTGCGGGCTTCGCCGAGGTCGGACCAGGCTTCGGCGAAATCGGGACGGAGGGCGACGGCGCGCTCCAATTCTGAGGCAGCTTTCTTAGCGTCTGTATTGTACGTCTTGGCGCGCAGGTAGTGGGGATAGGCGGCATCAGGCTTCCCCGCGAAGTGACGCAGAGCTTTGTCCAGGTGCGGGATGGCGGCTTCGGATTCCCCCTGTTCGAGGAGAATGGCAGCGAGGTTAACGTGAGCCTGGGCTAAGGCGGGGTCGAGGGTTACGGCGCGTTCAAATTCGGGGCGGGCGGCTTTGGGGTTGGCGAACGTGGTGTAGGCTTCTCCGAGTGCGTTGTGGGCGGCGGCGGATTTGGGGGTTAAGCGGACACCTTCCTTGAGGTGAAGGAGGGAGTCGTCTTTGGCTCCATCCTCCATGAGCAGACTGCCCAGGAGGAGGTGGGCCTCAGCGTTTTGCGCTTCGGTTTGGACCAGGGCCAGGAGGAGCGATTTGGCTTCGTCTCGCTTTCCGGCGGCGATCAGATTCCAGGCGTTTTCGACCGAAGACTGCGCAGATAGCAGTGCGAGGAGGAGGAGGAGTTTCATCGGAATGTTTCCTCGCGGATGATGCCGGCGCCTTCCTTGATAGTGACGAGCCGGTCCGCCGTAATGGCTCGGATGGTTTCCGTTTGGCCTTGGGGCCAGCGGATTTCGAGATCGGCCGTGGTGGCGGGTCCGAGGCCGAAATGGAGACGGCTGTCGTTCACGGAGAGATAGGACGATTGGCTGAGCACTTCCTGCGCCTGCACTTTATCGCCGTAGCGGGCAGTAACTCGCGCGCCAATCGCGCTGCGGTTTGACTTTACTCCGAGGAGTTTTACTTTGAGCCAGTGACTGGTTCCGGTGACATCGTTGCGGAGCAAAGACGGAGGTTGGTTGTGGTTGAGGATGAGGACGTCTACGTCGCCATCGTTGTCGAAGTCTCCGAAGGCGCAACCGCGGCTGGAGCGGAGTTCGTCTACTCCGGGTCCGGCTTCAGAGAGCAGTTCCTCGAACTGTCCTTTCCCCAAATTCCGGAAGATAACCCGGGGAGTGTTGTAATCCTTCGTAAGTTCGGGGTAAATGCCTCCGGTGACGATGAATAAGTCGGGGTTGCCGTCGTTATCGAGGTCGGCTACACCGGCGCCCCACATGACGTAGCGGGTTTCGACGGCGAGTCCGGAGCGGAGGGTGCGGTCGCGGAAGTCTCCCTTGCCGTTGTTTACATAGAGGGCTGGCGTGTCGTTGGAGAAGTGGGTTTTGACGATGTGGAGGCTGCCGTCGGTGCGGAAGTCGCCGATGGCGAGACCCATTCCGGCCTGAACCATGCCGTCGTCACTGAGGGCGACGCCGGTATCGAGACCTACTTCTTTGAACGTGCCGTCATGGTTGTTGCGGAAGAGCAGGCTGGGGGTGGAATCGCAGGCTACGTAAATGTCGGGCCAGCCGTCGTTGTCGAAGTCGGCGGCAACGGCGGTGAGGCCGTAGCCTCCTTCGGTAGCCGCTATTCCGGACGCAGTTGTGACGTCAGTGAAGGTTCCGTCGGCGTTATTGCGGTACAGGGAGTGGCGGCCGTAGGGGAGGCCGCGGGGACCGCAGAAGACGCCTTCCTGGCAGATGTTGGATTTGCCGGCTTGAGGGACGGTGGCGAGGTCGAAGGTGAGGTAGTTGGAGACGAAGAGGTCGAGGTGGCCGTCGCGGTTGTAGTCGAGCCAGGTGCAGCCGGCTCCGAAGCGGGGTTGAGGGTCGAGGAGGCCGGCCTTGGCGGTGACATCGGTAAACGTCCCGTCGCCGTTGTTGTGATAAAGCACGTTGTTCTTCCAGCCGGTGAGGAAGAGGTCTTCATGGCCGTCGTTGTTATAGTCGCCGACGGTGACCCCATAAAAATAGCCGGTGCGAAAGAGACCGGCCTTTGCGGTGACATCGGTGAAAGTCCCGTTGCGGTTGTTCTTGTAGAGACGATTGGAGGCGTCGGCGGGCGGGTCGCCGAAGCGGGAGCCGGAGAGGACGAGGATGTCGAGCCAGCCGTCGTTGTCGTAGTCGAAGAAGGCGACGCCGGCGCTCATGGCTTCGATGACGTAGTCGGCGCGGTTGGTATGGCCAGCGATTACGGGGCGGGAGAGGCCTGCTTGTCTGGCGATGTCAGTGAAGCGGGCGTGGAAGGGGAGGCCGGAACGGGGACTGCGGGGAACGGGGCGCGTTCCGCGAGAAGCCATGCCGGTGATGCGAGGAGTGGATTCCTGGGCTTGGAGGGCCGCCGTGGGGAGAAGAAGGGAGGAGAGGAGGAGACGACGGCGGGTCACAGGGGAAGTGAGGGCCTTTCGAGACCGAAAATCACCCGGCGGACCTACGGGGGTCCGCCGGATGATTGCAGCTTACGGGATCAGAAGATTATCTTCAAGCCGAGTTCGAGTTGGCGGCCGCTGTTTCCAGAGCCGTAGGTGGCACCTTGTTGTCCGAAGGAGCCTCCGGGCGAGCCCTGGTAGAGGGCTTGGCCGAAGGTGGACGAGTAGATGTCGGTATTTGGATCTCCACGATTTAGCTTGTTGGTAGCGTTGTAGGCCGCCATCTTGAATTCGGTGGAGAAGCGGTCATTGATCTTGAAGGCCTTGGAGAGCGTGCCGTCAAGGTTAAAGAACTTCGGTCCGGTGAGGCAACCGTACTGCAGCGGGTTGGCGCGAAGGACGTAGGTGTTGGCGGGCGTTTGCGAGAACGCCGAAGTATTGAACCAGTGTTGGGGAGTCCGCTCGCCGGAACAGGGATCGCCAGTGACGATCATGTTGCCGAAGCGCGGATAGTCGCCGGTAGTGAGTGTCATGGCACCGACTACCTTCCAGCCACCGATGAGGAAGTCAGCAGCTTTCGGAATTCCAGTGAGGTAGGTACGGCCTCGTCCGACTGGAATTTCGTAGGTGCTGGCGCCGCTGATGCGGTGGTGCGGCTGGTTGCTGTCCTGCCAGGTGAGGGTATTGGCGAAGACGTCCTGGTCGTTGAAGTTGATCTGGTTCTTTTCGTTGATGTAGACGTAGGCGAAGAGGAAGTTCCAGCCACGGCTAAACGCTTTCTGCGCGCGTAGTTCGAGAGAGTTGTAACGTTCTCTGGCGCAGCACTGGCCAAACTCGGCGAGACCCGAATACTGCGGGTAAGGAACCAGCAGCGAACTGAGCGGCACGGTCTGCTGGTTGTAAAGCGGGCCGGGCATCACCGTTTGGTCGAGGTAGTGATAGAAGGGGTTAGCCACATTCTGATTGAGCGTGTTCTGGTACTTCAACTGAACCTGTGGATCGATCTGGTTGAGCGCTTTGTTGTAGAGCTGGTGACCGAAGTTGGTGAAGAACGATGCCATGACAATGACCTGTCCGGGCATTTGGCGCTGGAAGGAGATGTTGAGGCGGTCGTTGTAAGCCTTCTTGAAATCCTGTTTGTACCAGAGCAGGGATCCGTTCTGACCGCGCCCGACGTTGCCAGCCGCGGCTTTGCCGAGAATCGGCAGGAGCGGGTTGGTGGACGGGAAGGGGTTGGAGAAGGTCTGCTGAGGAACGCCCTGCAATAGTTGTGCGGTGTTTTGATAGCTGGTTACACCAAAGTACGGGGGTTCGAGAAAGCTAACCGTTTCAAAACCAGTGAAGCCACTGAGGTTGAATTCGGTGGGGAGGGTGTAACGGGCATAGCCGGCGCGAATGGAAGTTTTGTCGTCGACGCGGAAGGCGAAGCCGGCGCGGGGTTGCAGCGCGAGTTTAGGAGCATTCCAGGTGCCGGGGCTCTCCTTGGAGGTCCAGACCCACTGGCCGTTCCATTTGTAGTAATTGCCGCCGACGATATCGGTGGCAGCCTTGGGTATATTGGGCAGATTGGAAGTGATCTGAGGGATGGGCTGCGAAAGATCGAGTCCCTTGGAGAAGTTATGGGCGGGGTCAGACCAGGGCAGTTCGTAGTCATTGCGGAGTCCGAGGTTCACGGTGAGCCGTTGGGTGACTTTCCAGTCGTCCTGGAAGTACATGCCGTAGAAACTCGTGTGCGGATCGGGCGCCGGGCCACCGATCATTTGGGAAGAACCGTCGAGGCCGCCGAGCAGGAACGTGGCCCATTCGTCGCCGTAGTGCAATGTGTCAGGGCTATTGAATGTGTTGGCGGTGAGGTTCGGGTTGAAGTTGAAGTTCGTGGTGCTGGAGACGTATGACACGCCATTGCTCGCGCGGAATTCAAGACCAGCTTTAAGGTAATGCGAGCCGCGCTGCTGGGAGATTTTGACGTTGAAGGATTCTCCCTGCGGGCGCTGATCCCAATAGAAGCCGCCGCCGCCGTAACCGGATCCGCCGATTTGGAGGTGGGGGAAGTAGAGGGGCACGCCAGTGCTGGCGGAGGTATAGGGTTTGAACCAGTCGTTATTCCAGATGCCGCTCCAGCCGTTGCTGTCGAGAGGGGTGGAGACGTAGGCGTCGACGACTTTGTGCCAGTCGCCGCGGATGTCGACAACGGTACGCGGGTTGACGGTCCAGGTGACGTCGCCGGCCACTTGCCAGGCGGCGCGGAGAGTGCCGGTTGGGACATAGAGGGAGGTGGTAGCCTGCGGCGTGGGATTGCCGGCGAGATCGTCGGTGTAGTAGCGACCGATGCGGCCAAAGACCTTCCAGTTGTCGTTGATGTTGTAGTCGGCGCGTTCCGACCAGTTGTAGTAGTTGTAGGCTTCCATGAAGCCCTTCTTGTAGTTGTTGACGCCGGTGATGTTGTCGCCGGGGTTATTGGGGGCCCAGAACTGCTTCATCAAGGAAGAAGTGAGGGGATCAAACCGGCTGGCGGGGAGCTTGTTGCCCGGGAACGCCTGAACATTGACATCGCCGGTGGTGGGGTTGAGCTTGGTAGTCCAGGGATCGAAGATGGTGCGAAGGCCGCCATCGATGTTCATCGACTGGGAGAAGTCGCCGCCCGCTTCGGCCGATGTCGGTACGGTTCTGACATAGCTGTTCGGATAGTTCACTTTCCAATATTCGACGGAGGCGAAGTTGAAGAGCTTGTTCTTGATGATGGGATTACCGAACGTGCCGCCCATCATGTGCTGGCGCTGGGAATTCAGACTGCCCGTGGTGCGGTCAGCGGTGGCGCTGAGCCAGGGATAGCGGCCGAGGTAGAAACCGTTTCCGTGGAAAGCGTTGGTGCCGGCTTTGGTGGTCATGGAGATGAGACCGCCGGCGCTGTGGCCGACTTCGGCGTCCACACTGTTCTGGGAGACGATGACTTCCTGGATAGCATCGGTGTTGGGGGGATAGCTACCCTTGTGACCGAGGCCGATGGGGCTGCCGTCTACCTGTAGATCGTTGGCAAGGTTGGTGCCACCGCCGAGGTCGACTGAATTCATGGACCAGGAATGATAAGGCTGCATTTCGCCACGGGTGTTGATGGCCGAGGGGGCAAGCAGACTGAGTTTGAAAGGGTTGCGATCGAGACGGGGCGTCTCGGCCGCCATTTTGGTGTCGATGGTGAGGTCCTTATTAGAGGAATTGAATTCCACTGCCACCGGAGCCTCGGTAACCGTGATATTGGATGTCACGTTGCCGGGTTTCAGCATGGCGTTGACGGTGACGTCGCCGCCGGACTGAACCAGAATATTGGTTTGGATAAACTTGTTGAAGCCGGCGAGTTCAACGGTAACCGAGTATGTGCCGGGGTCTACGTTGTCAAAAAGATAAAGGCCGGAATCGCTGGATTGGCGTTGCACTCTCACGGCGGTGTTTACGTTCGTCAGAGTGACCGATGCGTTCGATACGACGGCTTTGGATTCGTCACTGACGACACCTTCGACGCGGCCGCGAAAGGTCTGGGCGAACGTAAGAGACGTGAGAATGGCCACGGCGGTGAGCGCCCCGGCGATTCGAATGAGTTTACTAATACATTTCATTTAGTTGCATGCCTCCTGAAGCATTGGAGTAACAGCGGTCCGATAGCAGAGCCGGCGCACCACAGGCCGTGGTGGACGCGAGCGGGACAGAGTTGGAGGGCGAGCCGGAACCTCTCCCGGCAGGCGAAGGAAGAGTAACATTTTGAGCGGGGAAAGAAGGGACGCGAAGCAAGCTGCTCCGCGTTGCTCTTGATGGACGGGATGGAGGAACAATGTTAAGGCCGAGCAAGGCCATCTCTTTGATTCGCCGTGGAATCCAAATCTGAGTTCCGGCAGGTTTTTAAGAACATACAGGAACGGAATGTCATTTATCGGACACCCTAAGCCTGATCTTTGAGTGGGTGACTTTCAAGGAAACGGATGGATTTTTTCGAACGATTCACGTGAATTTACGTAAGCGATGTTGTAGAATCAATGATTAGCGCATTGAAGGACAACAGACCTCAATGTCTGAATGTAACGATGTAACCTGGACACAACGGGTGTGCGGGCACAGTTTGAGGAGTCCGCCAGCGTGAACGAGACAACAGAAACGCCGCAGCGCGGGGGCGAATTGGGACGCGAGGAATGCTGGCATTTAGCACAGCGCATCCTGGCGAGCCAGCAGTTCAGCAAGGCCCCCCAACTGAGAGATATGTTGTCGTATCTTTCGCGACGGGCGTTGGAAGACGCTCCGGAATCGATCAGTGAATACGAGATCGCGTGCAATGCGTTGCACCGTCCGTCGAACTTCAACTCCAACGACGACAATATAGTGCGGGTTCAGATTCGTCATCTGCGAAAGAAATTGGACGAGTATTTTCTGCACGAGGGGCAGGGAGAAGTCGCGATTCTGACGATCCCCAAGGGCACATACGTGCCGCGCTTCGAGGCAAGAATGGCGACGGGAAGCGCCACGGTGGAATTCGAGATGGCTGCCGATGTTGCGATTCCGGCAGGCGGAGCTGACATGGCAGTGGCGGGCTCGCGGCCCCGGATGGTGCAAGTCGGGTTGGCGGTTCTGCTAGTGTTGGTGGCGGTTCTGGCGGCCGTTTCGGTCACACTTTGGAGTCAGAGGGAAGCGCTGCGGCGGACCGTGGAGAGCAATGCAGGTGCGGCATGGCCCGCTGACCCTCTGTGGTCAAAGATATTTGCGGCCGGGCAGCAGCCATCCATAGTAGTGGCGGATTCGTGCCGGGTGGTCATTCAGGACATCCTGCATCTCGACATTCCACTGGGTGATGGGGCGCCGGGGGAGTTTCCGGATACTCTGCTGCAAGGAGTGACGGACCGTGGCCTGCAGACGGCCCTGCGCCTGATTTCGACGCGCCAGTATACGAGCGTGGCGGACCTGACGCTGACGGCGCGAGTTGTGGAGTTGAGCCAGCGCTACAAGAACCGGCCGTTGATTAAGTACTCCCGGCATCTGGACCCGCGGGATTTGAAGACGGGGAACTTCATACTGCTCGGCAGCCGGAGGGGTATCCCTTCGTTACGGCTGTTTGAGGGTCAACTTAACTTCGAGTTTGAGGCGGATCGGGATACGGGCAAGTATCAGTTCCGGAATAAGGCTCCCAAGGCGGGGGAGCGTGATGTGTACCGGATGAGCGATGAGGAGACGTACGGCGATATCGCGCTGGTGCCGAACCTTTCGGGGACGGGTTGGGTGCTGATGCTTTCGGGGATCAATATGGCGGCGACGGAAGCGCTTGGCGAGCTGGTGGTTTCGCCCGAGTTTTCAGCGGCGCTGGCGAAGTTGCTGGCGGCGGAGCCGGGGGCTTCGTATGTGGAGTTGCTGGTGCAAGCGAAGGCGATGGCAGGTACGGCGCGGGCGCCGAGGATTGTGGCGCACCGGTATATTTGGCCTCCGAAGCCTTGATGGGTGGGCCGGGAGCCGGAGCGCGTCAACGAGATCAGTGAGTGGAGGGGACTGCCGGTGCTTTCTGGGCAACGGCTTCGGCGATCTTTGGGGCTAGTTCGTCATACGTCATGCGGCCGGGGTGGTAGAGGCGGATGATGCCTCTGCGATCCATTAGGACCAGGGTGGGGGTGGTGCTGGCGCCGTAGGCTTTGAAGTTGGCCTCGCTGAGAGGGATGGTCATCGGGACTTCGGCGTAGTATTCGTGGCGGATCTGTTCGATGTATTTGGTTTCGGCTTCGGGGGACGCTTCTTCGCCTGCCGCTACGTAGCCATAGTGCTTGGTTGGGCCGAGGATTACTAAGTCCTTGTAGGTTTCCTTGAGTTTGGTGAGAATGGCGGCCTGCTGCTTGCAGTCGGGGCACCAGTGGGCCCAGAAGAAGAGCAGCACGGGCTTGCCTCTCAAGGCGGCGAGAGGCTGCGGGGGCTTGGGGCCGACGAAACGGGCGACTCGGAGAAGGGGAGCGGGTTTGCCTTCCAGGGTCAGCAGGTTGATGTTCTTTTGGATTCGCGTGACGATCGACGTGGCAGCGTAGGCTGTCAATTGAGTACGGAGGAAGGCGACGGCTTCGGCGCGTTCGCCGCGGCGGGCGAGGACTTGGCCGTTGACTTCGATGGCGGCTCCGAGGGCGATCGGGAGACGGGGTTCGTCGTCGAGCTTGCGGGTTTTCAGGGCTTTGGCGGTGACTTTGAAGACTTCCTGGGCGTAGAGCTCGGCGAGGTCGTGGTCATTGGCGGCGAGGGAACCGCGTCCGAGCCAGGAGATCGCCTCGGCTACTTCAGGGGTGTCGCCAGTCTTTTCCCGCACCTGTTCGATGAGATTCTGGCCGCCTTTGATGTTGCCTTGCGCGATGAGAGCCCGGACTTGGGGGACAAGATCAGCGGCTTGGAGACAGAGAGGCAGCAGGAAGACCAGCGTGCGAAGAAGCATCGAGTTCAGAATAGCGCGAGGACACTTCCGTCTGTCACCGAATTAGGTAGCCGCCGTCGGCTACCAGGACCTGGCCGGTGATGTAAGAGCCTTGGTCGCCGGCGAGTAAGACCGCCAGACCGGCGATCTCTTCGGGTTGGCCGAGGTGGCGGATGGGTTGCGTGCCGAAGAAGGCTTCGCGGCGGGTTTCGTCTTTCCAGAAATACTCGCTGAGGTGGGTTTGGATGAGGCCGGGGGCTATGGCGTTCACCCGCACGCCGTGCGGGCCGAGTTCCAAGGCGTAGGACTTCGTCATCATGATCAGCGCGGCTTTGGTCATGCTGTAGAGGAGGCTCTGGTCCTGCGGTTTGAGGCCGGCCACTGAAGCAATGTTGATGATGGAACCGCGACCGCGGGCGCACATTCCGGGGGCTAACCCTTTGATGAGACGGAAGGCGCCTTTGAGGTTGACTTCTACCATCTTGTCGAACTGGGATTCGTCGGAGTCGAGGCAGGGTCCGAGTTGAATGTTTGTGGCCGCGTTGTTCACGAGGATATCCACTTCGCCGGCGCGGGCGACCAGACGCTGGAGGTCTTCGGCGCGGCCGATGTGACAGGCGACCGGTTCGACCAGCGGTCCGAGTTCGGCGGCTACCGCATCCACCGCTTCCTGCTTACGGGCGCAGATGACGACTCGCGCGCCTTCGCGGACGAAGGCAGCGGCGATGGCCTTGCCTATGCCGCGACTGGCTCCGGTGACGAGCGCGGTGCGGCCGGCGAGGGTGCTCATGCGGCGAGGAGTCGCTTCGTCCATGCCGTGGAGACTTCGAGGTCTTCGCGCTCCACCTGCTGCGCCATCTCCTTGGGAACGGGCGGCGCGGGGGCCGGGGCAGTTCCCTTTTCCGCCAAAGCGAGGAAGCGCGAGAATTCCCAGGCAGGCGTATGTCGATAGGCATCCCAGAATTTGTGTTCCTGCCACGGGTAATTGCGGGGACCGGTGACGATAATTTCCATGGACAAGGCGCGGCCGGGACAGAGTTCGCGGTACCGCTTCACCCAGCGGGCGATGTCGATGTTGCCTTCCCCCATGCGCGTCCATTGGACGGCAATGCCTTCGGGAGTCATCCAGAGACGGCTGTCGCGGACGTGGCTGGTGAGGATGTAGGGGGCGAGGGTTTCGAGCGTCAGGTGCGGATCTTCGATGGCCCAGACGGGGTTGCCGGAATCGATGCAGGCTCCGACGACATCTTGGCCGGCGGCCTCGATTAACCCTTTCAGTTCGCGGGCTTGCATGTCGCCGCCATGGTTTTCGACGGCGATTTTCAGGCCGGCATCGATGGCGCGGGTGCGGCAGGCGCGGAGGGTCTTCACTGTGTTGTCGATGTGCTGTTCGAGGGGTACGGCGCCGCGGCGGTCATCGAGCATGCCGAGGAAGCAGCGGACGAGCTTGGAACCGGCGACGTTGGCGGCATGGATGACGCGGCTGAGTTGTTCGACGGCGGTTCCCTGCTTGGGATCGAAGAATTTCGAGGTCTCGCAGATGGAGCGCATGCCGATTTCGAGGTCGATGCCATGTTGTTCGGCGCGGGCGCGGACCTTGCGCATGTGATCGTCTTCGAGGCCGCCGAGGAAGCGAATTTCGGAGAAGTGGACGACTTTGGCTCCGAGTGTGGCGCAGTAATCGAGGTATTGGAAGGCGTCCCAAGGTTGGGAGCGGACGCTGAAGAGGTCGACGCCGAGGCGGACTCCGGCGGGTGCGGGCGGGGGTGTAGCGGCGCCCAGGGCCGCCGCGGAGGTGGCGAGGAAGGATCGGCGAAGCATTCCTTGTAGTTTACCCGTGAAGTTGTTCGGCGAGCGAGAGAATCTGTTGTTCGGTGGAAGCGGGGACGGCGTAGCGTCCGGCTGTGGCTTGGTTGAGGCGGCGAAGGAATTCGGGAGTAGGGTTGGGGAGATAGCGGAGGCTGAGTGTGGCGCCGTGGGCGAGGCGTTGGAGTTCCTCTTCAGTTTCCTGGCCGGTGAGTTGGGGGGCGAGGATGGAGGCGGAGGGCGGAATATCGCCGGATGGCAGACAGAGTTCGAGATCGTAGTTGCCGGTTTGGAGGGTGACGGGGAGAAACACGGGGAAGCGGGTACAAAAGGGGTGTTCGCCGATCGCGTCGAGGGGGCCGGGGGGTGCGATGACCGTGTAGCCTTCGCGGTAACCAGTGCGGATGGCGGCCCAGAGGCTGAGGCGAGCGTCGGAAGTGGCGGCGAGGTTGACGCCGTACTGGTTCAAAATTTTGTGGAAGGCAGGGAAGGCGGCGATAGGATCGGAGGCGTCGATGGTGGCGTGCGCGCGTTGGGGCCGTGGCAGGAAAGAGGGATTGATTTGTTCGGCAAAGAGGCGGACGGCGGAGTCGCGGGGGGCGAACGGGACGAGGCTGACGACGATTTCGCGGGAGCCGGAGGGGCGGAGGCGGCCGACGGGAACGGCATCCGGAAAGAGCGAGCTATCCGCGGCGGAAGCGGGGGCGATGCGAAGCAGGTAGTGGAACCGGGTGTCGTCGCGAAGAGCGTCCACAGCAAGACACCAGGCAAAGGATTGGACGGGGTCGCGTTCGAGCGACGGCAAGAGAGGGCGGAGGCTGCGCAAGGAGAGGGCGGCCACGGGTTCAGCGAGGGAGGCGCGGATCTGGTCGTTGAGCGGCTGGTTTTCGAGGCGCTGGTAAAGCAGACCGGCCAACGCGGCAGCGTCACCTGGCCGGACTGGATGTTCCAGCGGGGGAGATGTCATTTCAGGGAGAGGGATTTCAGATAGGCGAGGAAGTCAGCTCCGAGATCGTCGCGGCGGAGGGCGAATTCCACGGTGGCTTTGAGGAAGCCGAGTTTGTCACCGGCGTCGTAGCGCTGCCCTTCAAAGCGGTAGCCGTAGATGGGACGGTTGCGGAGAAGGTGTTTGAGACCATCGGTGAACTGGATTTCGCCGCCGGCGCCGGGCTCTATGCTTTCGAGCGAGCGGAAGATTTCCGGGGTCACGATATAGCGGCCGATGATGGCGAGGTTGGACGGGGCGTCCTCTTTCTTTGGCTTTTCCACCATGGAGGTGATGCGATAGAGACGGCCATCGGCGCCGGGATGATTGACCGGTTCGGCGGCGACGACTCCGTAGGCGGAGATGCTTTCGGGGGGCACTTCCATGAGCGCGAGGACGGGCGCGCCGTAGAATTCGTAGATTTGGGAGAGCTGGCGCAGGCAAGGCGTTTCCGAATGAATGACGTCATCGGCGAGGACTACGGCGAAGGGTTCGTTGCCTACCAGTTCCTTGGCGCGGAGAACGGCGTGGCCAAGCCCAAGGGCTTCCTTTTGGCGGACATAGCAGATGTCGATCATGTCGGAGATCGACCGGACGGTGGCTAATAGCTCCTTTTTATTGCGGGATTCGAGGAGTTGTTCCAGTTCGAAGCTGACGTCGAAGTGGTCTTCAATTGCCGATTTTCCGCGACCGGTAACGATAATAATGTTCTGAATCCCGCTGTGAATGCACTCTTCCACGCCGTACTGGATGAGTGGTTTGTCGACCAGAGGGAGCATTTCCTTTGGCTGCGCCTTCGTGGCGGGCAGGAATCGAGTCCCCAGTCCTGCTGCCGGGAATACGGCTTTACGCACCTTTGGGATCATTGCTTCCATTGTAGGGCACGGGCGGTGCCCTTGAAATCTCTTCGGGATAAGGAAGGCGGAAGGGCCGGTATAATTGGGGTTGAAACTTTCGCTTGTTGGCTCGCTTTTCCTGGGTATGGTTGTGATGGCCCAGGAGCCTCGTAAGGAATCTGTTGTCGTTACGGGAACCTATGATCCTTTGCCTCTTTCGGAGGCGGACCGTTCGTTGAAGGTCGTGGATGTGGGGGCGCTTTCGCTTCTTTCAAATACTCCTTTCGATTTGCTGCGGCTGGATTCGTCTCTCGATTTGCGGGAGAGGGCGGGCAATGGGGTGCAGTCGGATTTGTCGATTCGCGGGGGGAGTTTTGGGCAAACGCTGGTGACTTTGAACGGGATCCGGCTGAACGATCCGCAGAGCGGACACCACAATATGGACGTGCCGGTGCCTCCGGAGGCGGTGGAGCGGATTGAGGTTCTGCACGGGGCGGGATCGACCTTTTATGGGTCCGATGCGGTGGGTGGTGTAGTCAATTTCATTGCCGCAAAGCCGGAGGTGAGTGAGTTCCGGCTGCGGACGGCGGTGGGGAATTGGGGTGTGAACCAACAGCGAGGCTCGATTAGCGGCGTGCGGGGAAATTGGACGGAGCAGTTGACGTTTTCGCGGGATTTTTCAACGGGATTTCAGCCGGACAGGGATTATCGGAATCTGTCGTTGGGTTCGATTTCGCATTTTAAGAGCAAATTGGGGTTCACGGATTTAATTTTGGCCTACAGTGATAGGCCCTTCGGCGCCGATCAATTCTATGGGAATTACAATTCCTGGGAGCGGACGAAGTCGTGGTTTGCTTCGGTGCGCCAGGAACTGGGTTCGAAGACCGAAGTGGCGTTTGCCTACCGGCGGCATACGGATTTGTTTGTTTTGTACCGCGACCGGCCTGAGGTGTTCACGAACCGGCACCTGGCAGAGAGTTGGGATGGCGCTGTGAGGCGGCGGGAGTCGCTAGGGCAGAATGTGAAGCTGCATTACGGGGCGGAGGTGTATGCGGACTCGATCGTCAGCACCAACCTGGGGCAGCATGACCGCATTCGTGAGGCGGGGTATGTGAGCCTGGACGTGCGGGCATTGCGGCGGTTTTCTTTTTCTGTGGGAGCGCGGGAGGAGATCTTCCGGAACTTCCAGCGCCAGTTGAGCCCGAGCGCGCATGGCGGATTGTGGGTGAGCCAGCGACTGCGGCTGCGCGGCGGCGCGAGCCGGGCGTTCCGGCTGCCCTCCTTTACCGACCTGTATTATCACGACCCGGCGAACCTGGGGTCGCCGAACCTGAAACCGGAGAAGGCCTGGAACTACGAAGGCGGGCTGGATTGGAACGCCGGCGGCCGGGTGAAGGGCGATGTGACGGTGTTTCAGCGGCGGGAACGGGACGGTATCGACTACGTGCGGTATACGCCGACAGACGTGTGGCGGGCGACGAACTTTCAGCGGCTGACGTTTAGCGGCGTGGAAGCGTCCGTGGTGACAACAGTAGCCCGTAAACAACGGGTGGAAGTGCAGTATACGGGGCTGCGCGGGGGGCAGGAGGCGCGGGGTGCGGTGTTTTCGAAGTATGCGTTCAACTACCCGGAGCACACG
Source organism: Bryobacteraceae bacterium (assembly GCA_039934475.1). Classification (GTDB taxonomy): domain Bacteria; phylum Acidobacteriota; class Terriglobia; order Bryobacterales; family Bryobacteraceae; genus JBDTMC01. The sequence goes on from JBDTMC010000022.1 coordinate 22,026, forward strand.
GGCATAGTGAGTTGGCAAGGGGAACTGCCGGGCGGGTTGGTGGCACGGACGCGGGTAGGGGCGACGAAGCGGTATGCGCGGGGTGTGTACGGTGTCTGGGATGTATACCTCGCGTACGGAAGAGGTAGGGTTCATCCCTATGCCCAGTTTACAAATCTGACGGACACCCGGTATCAGGAAGTCCTCGGAGTGGGGATGCCAGGGCGTGGTGTTGTCGTTGGAATCGACATTCTGGCGTGGCGCGGCCACTAAAGGTTGACTAGCTATAAACTCACACGAACTATAGACGATAGATTGGACATGAAGGTGCTGACGATCACCAGGCAAGTGACCTTGCTTGCTGGGCTGCTGATTGTAACTATCGCGGCGGGTTCGCTGTTTAGTGTCCGTTCGCTACTTTTACTGGAAAGACGTTCTGAGGAGGTCATGAAAGCGGACATTCCCCTGTTGACGTTGGCCCAAGAGGCGGAGCGGGAGTTGTTGACAGCAAGAGTGTACCTCGCTTATCACGTCACAATCCAGAGGGCGGGCACTCGGGACCAGGGTCTCGCGCATTACCGGTTGGCGAATGAAGCAGTAGTCAGACTAGCGGAATTGGTGGGGCGCGAAGCGGAATTAAGCGGTTTGAATGCAAAAACTCGCGAGACTATAGGGAACCTGGCCGAATATGACCGGCTGCTGCAAGCGGTCCTGGTAATGATTGAGGCGAAGCAGACCAATAGTCCGGTTTATGCGGCGAAGATCGCTGAAGTAGCCCTTATGGGAAACCAGATGGTGGCGACCGCTGCGGAGTTCGGGCGGACGGCTGCGGCGCAGGCAAGGAATCGCACAGAGGCTAACCTGGCGGAAATGCAGTGGGCCAAATCGGTAGCAGTGTCGTGCGCGGGAGGGGCGGTGGCGATGGGAATGGTGGTGTCGTGGCTTTTGATTGGCCGGATGCGGCGCCAATTACGGTATGAAGTGGACGTTCTGCGGACGAGTTCGCGTGAGACCAGCACAACCGTCAGTGAAATGTCGGAATTGAGCTCGCGATTATCGGAAAACGTGCGCAAACAAACAACTACGGTTGAGGCGACGAGCGCATCGATTGCGGAGATCGAGAGCATGGCGAAGCGGAACGCCGAAGGGGCCAGGACAAGCCGGACCCTCGCCACGGAGCAGAAGGAAGAAGTACTGAACGGGACAGTAAAGTTGGAGACGGCGAATGCCGCGATGAAGGAGATCCGAAGCTCGAGCAGGCGGATTCTTCAGTTCAACAAGGAGATGGAAAATCTGGCGTTTCAAACGAACCTGCTAGCGTTGAACGCCGCGGTGGAAGCGGCGCGCGCGGGAGAAGCGGGCCAGGGGTTTGCGGTGGTAGCGGACGAGGTGCGGGCCTTGGCGCAGCGAAGCGCGTCAGCGTCCCGGGATTCGGCCGCGATTCTGGAAGAGGTGTCGGCGAGCATCGACCGGGGGGTGGCCGCAGTGGATGGATTGCATGGGCTGATTGGCTCCCTGGTCACGAAATCGGAGAGTCTACTGCAAGCTGCGGAGCAGATCACCGGCGGCAGCCGGGAACAGGCCGAGGGGTTGGCCCACCTGTCGTCGGCATTGAGCCAACTGGCGCGCGCGAGCCAGGAGGGTCTGGCCAGCGCGGACGACACGACCCAACATGCCGCAGTACTCACTGAGCAGGCCAATGCGGTCTTCGCGGTATCGGACGAGCTGTCCGCTCTAGTCGGCTAAGAGGGGGATCGGGAAGGCGTTTTGATACACTGGCTTTGAATTGGTGTATTCGCCTCTCTGCACGACGATCACGGTTTTACTGCTTCAGGCGGGGGTCTTGCTATCGCAAAACCAACCCGCTCCATCGAAGCCGAAGGCGGCACAGGAGCAGGGCCAACTGGATGCGAGTCCGGCTCTGTTTGCGGTGATGGCGGCAATCAACGTCGCCGGCTATGACGCCGAGATCGACTCGACTGCTAACCATCCCTTTCGCAAGCAGGCACGAGCAGAGCTACTGGCCAAGAATCTGCCTATTTACGAGGAACTGCGGGCGTTTTACCGCAATCACCGGCAAAAGGACGGCGTAGCGGAGCTGAGCCAGTACGTGTCGTTCGCTTTGTCGGTAGACGGGCCTCCGAATTTCAACTGGCGATTCAAACCGAGTGAACTGCCTCCGGACGTGGCGGAGATGCAGGGGTTCGATTTGCTGGTGGCGCGGTTTTACAAGGACGCCAACGTCGAGGATTTGTGGGACCGGGCGCAGCCGGCGATCGAGCAGGTTTTGGAACGGTATCACGGTCCGGTAATGAACTCCGTGCTGGAGGTGAATGCCTACTTGCGGCAATCCGCCATCATCCGGACGGACCGGGGGTTTCAGATCTTCGTGGACCTACTGGGGGCGCCCAACCAGATCCAGACGCGGAGCTACGCCGGGGATTACTACATCGTGTTGACGCCGTCGCAGGATCCGCAGGTGAACGACATACGGCATGTGTATCTGCATTACGTCCTGGATCCGATAGCGATGAGGGCGGGCGAAGCGCTGGAAAAGAAACGGGCGCTGGTGGATTTTGCGCAACCGGCACCGCTGCTAGCTCCTTACTACAAGAGCGACTTTGTGCTGCTGGCTGGGGCGTCGGCGGTGCGAGCTGTGGAGGCACGGCTTTCGCCCCAAGCGAAGCGCGCCGCGATGATCGACGAGGCGATGAAGCAGGGCTTCATCCTGACGGCGGCTTTCGCGGAAGAGCTGGCCAGGTACGAGAAGCAGGAACAGTCGATGCGCCTTTATTTCAGTGAGATGGTGAACGACATCGACCTGAAGAAGGAAGACCGGCGGCTGGTGGGCATCGAGTTTGCCACAGAGCGGGCAGTGCGAAAAGCAAGACCGGGGCCGAAGGCAGTAGAGCCCGAATTGAGCGCTGTAGATAAGAAACTGGAAGAAGCAGAGGGTCTGTATAAGGCGCGGGATCTGGATAAGGCGCGGACGGTTTTTCTCGGCGTGCTGGAGCAGACGGCGGAGAAGCCGCTGCATGCAAAGGCGTATTATGGATTGGCGCGGATCGCCGCGATGCAGAAGGATCCGGAACTCTCTGAGAAGCTTTTCATAAAGACTTTAGATCTGTCGCCGGATGGGCAGACGAAGGCATGGTGTCACGTCTACCTGGCGCGGTTGTCGGAAGCGGCCGGCAAGGGCGCGGAGAAGGCGGGGCAGATGGAAGAAGCGGCAAAGGAACGGGATCAGGCAGCGGAACACTACCGGGCAGCCCTGGCTGTGGAAGGCGCCTCTGATGGGGCAAAGCAGGCGGCACAGTCGGCATTAGCGGCCGGCGGGAAGAAATAACCCGACCGTCTGAGACGGCGGGGAAGGAGAGGTCGTAAGGAGTCAGGGTATGAAACACGGACGCATAATTCATCTAGTTGCCGGCATCACGTGCGGCGCTATTCTCTTATTTGGCCAGGGCAAGGCTCCGGCGCCGAAATCCCAGAAGGAAGCGGAAGCCATCAACGCGATGTTTACCGCGCAGGATCCGGATTCACAGATCAAGGCTGCTGAGGCGTTGTTGACGAAGTACGCCGACACCGATTTCAAGGGTCTGGCGCTGTACGTGGAGGCGAACGCCTATCAGAACAAGAACGATGCTGAGAAGGCGATCATTTACGCGGAGCGGATGCTGGAAGTAGATAAGGCGAGCCTGCAAGCGGCCCAGGGCATGGTGATGATCGGCAAGATCACGGCACTGCGGACGCGCGAGTTCGACCTGGACAAAGAAGAGAAACTGGGCAAGGCTGAAAAGATGGCCACCGCGTCCATCGACGTGTTCAAAGTGGCGCCGAAGTCGAATCCCGGCATTCCCGACGACCAGTGGGAAGTGGCAAAGAAGGACGGCATCGCGAGCGCGCATGAAGTGCTGGCGCTGGTGGCGAGCACGCGGAAGAAGAACGACGTGGCGCTTGCGGAATACAAGCTGGCGCTCGACTCACCCACCCCGGACCCGTCGACAATGCTGCGCTACGCCAGCGTTCTGAATACGATGCAGAAGTGGGATGAGGCGATCGCGATGACGGACAAGATTCTGGCGACGCCGGATCTGCACCCGACAATCAAAGACTTCGCGACCAAAGAAAAGGATAAAGCGACTAAGGCAAAAGCCAGCGCTAAGTAGCGACTCATGGGCGCGGATTTGGAAGGCCTGGAGTCTGCACTCGGGCATCAGTTCCGGGACAGAGAGCTTCTGGTCCGCGCCTTAACGCACCGTTCGCGGTTGTTCGACCTACCTTCGATTGAAGCCGACAACGAGCAGCTTGAGTTTCTCGGCGATTCCATTCTCGGATTCCTAGTGAGCGAGTACCTTGTGACGCAGCATGCGGAGTCACGGGAGGGGCGGCTGTCGAAGCTGAAGGCTCACCTGGTGAGCTCCGATCATCTCCATATAATCGCCCAACAAATGAACCTTGGGGACTTCCTGGTTCTGGGTAAGAGTGAAGAAGTGAGCGGCGGACGCCTCAAGCGTACCTTGCTCGCGGACGCATTAGAAGCGTTGATTGCGGCGCTGTACCTGGATGGCGGAATGGACGTCACGCGGCTTTTTGTGGAAAGCGAGATCATCGGCGACACGACAGCGCTGCAAGCCGATACTGGCGACACGATGGCGCATTCGAAGACGGAACTGCAGGAACTGGCGCAGAAGAAGAAGCTGGCGCTGCCGCGGTACCGGGTGGTGCGCGAGGAGGGTCCGCACCATCAACGAACGTTTGTGGTTGAGGCCTGCGTGGGGACAGATCTCGCGACTGAAGCGGAAGGTTTAACGAAGAAAAGTGCGGAGCAAAAGGCGGCGCGGCAGCTGTTGGAGAGGCTGCGCGATGGCTCGGCGGTGTTATGAAACTGAGGCTGGCCACGATGGAAGACGTGCCTCAGATCGAGGCCCTGATCGCTGAATCAGTCAATGGGTTGCAGGCGGAGGATTACACAGAGGAGCAACGCCAGGGTGCGCTGGGGACCGTGTTCGGAGTGGACACGCAACTGATTCTCGACGGCACGTATTTTGTGGTGGAGTTCGGCTTCGGGATTGTCGCCTGCGGTGGATGGAGCCGGCGGAAGACCCTGTTCGGCAGCGACCATTCGACGGTGAAGGACAATACGTGGCTGAATCCGGAAACGGATGCGGCGCGGATCCGGGCTTTCTTCGTTCATCCTTCGTGGGCGCGAAAGGGACTGGGCCGGCGAATCCTCGATAAGTGCGAAGCGGAAGCGCGGGCTTGCGGGTTCCGGCGGCTGCAGTTGATGTCTACGCTGACAGGAATTCCGCTCTACAAGGCGCACGGCTTTGAGGAGCGCGAGCGAATCAAATTTAAGCTTTCGAATGGGGCATGGATTCTGCTGGCGCCGATGTCGAAAGAGCTTTCAACACTCGACGACGTTGACGGCAAGCCCGGCCAGTGACGTCTCCTTGTACTTACTCTGCATGTCGAGACCGGTCTGGTACATCGTGCGGATCACCTGATCGAGGGAGACTTTGTGCTGGCCGGTATCGCGCATCGCCATGCGAGCGGCATTGACTGCCTTCACTGCTCCGAAGGCGTTGCGCTCGATGCAGGGGATTTGCACGAGGCCTCCGATGGGGTCGCAAGTCATTCCGAGGTTGTGTTCCATGCCGATTTCGGCGGCGTGCTCGATTTGTTCCGCGTTTCCACCGAGGACGGCGGCGAGGCCGCCAGCGGCCATGGAACAGGCCACGCCCACTTCCCCCTGACAGCCGACTTCCGCCCCGGAGATGGAGGCATTCTCGGCGTAGAGGACGCCAATGGCGGCGGCAGCCAGGAGGTAACTCTCAATGTCGGTTCCATGGAGGAGATTGATGTAGTAGTGGGCGACGGCTGGGATGACGCCGGCCGCTCCGTTGGTGGGGGCGGTGACGACGCGGCCGCCGGCGGCGTTTTCCTCGTTCACTGCCATGGCGTAAACGTTCAGCCAGTCCATGTCGCCAAGACGATCGGGAGTGCCGGTGGTGAGAGTGCGGTAGAGACCGGCGGCGCGGCGTTTGACGTTGAGGCCTCCGGGAAGCCGTCCTTCGGTGGCTAGGCCGCGGGTGGTGCAGTCCTGCATAGCTTGCCAGAGGCGTTGAATGCCGGAGGAAATTTCCTCGTCGGTGCGCCAGGCGGCTTCGTTGGCGCGCATGAGTTCGGGGATGGAGAGGGAATGCGTCCGGCAGAGTTCGAGGAGTTCGGCTCCACTGCGGAAGGGATAGGGCACAGGAGGACGGGTGGACGCGGAGGAGGATTCGCCTTCTTTGACGACGAAACCGCCGCCGATGGAATACCAGATCTCGTCGTGAAGCGGGCGGGCGTTCTGCCAGGCGGTGAAGCAGACGGCGTTGGGGTGGCGGGGAAGCGCCTTGTGGGTGTGGAAGGCGAGGTCGTTGGGCTCGTCGAAGGGGACGGGGTGGTTGCCGAGAATGTGAAGCGTGCGGGTGTCGCGGATGGCGGCGACGATTGATTCAACCGCGTTGGGATCGACGGTGGCAGGCTGCTCTCCCGATAGGCCGAGCAAGACGGCGCGGTCCGTGTGGTGGCCGCGGCCGGTGAGGGCGAGGGAGCCGTAGAGTTCGGTTTGGAGGCGCGTGGTGCGTTGGAGGAGGCCGCTGGCGGCGAGCCCCTGGGCGAAGCGGTAGGCGGCGATCATCGGCCCCACGGTGTGGGAACTGGAAGGGCCGATGCCGATTTTGAAGAGGTCGAAGAGGCTGGTCTTCATTGAAATATTCGTCCCGCCACGCCGAGTGTGTTCGCTACCTCTTAATTGCCCTTGGCGAGGCGCTTTTGTTCGAAGGCCCAGGCCGAGGCGACGATGTCTTTGAGGTCGGCGTAGCGGGGCTGCCAGCCAAGGACGCGGCGGAGTTTTTCGGAGCTGGCGACGAGGGTGGCGGGGTCGCCTTCGCGACGGGGTCCGGTGGTATAAGGGACCGTTTTGCCAGTTACTTCTTCCACTGCTCGAATGACTTCAAGAACGCTTTTGCCCGTTCCTGTGCCGACGTTATAAGCGCCGGATGGGCCGCCCTGGAGGAGGCTTTCGAGGGCGAGGATGTGAGCCTCGGCCAAGTCGCTGACGTGAATGTAGTCGCGGAGGCAGGTTCCGTCGGGGGTCGGATAATCTACTCCAAAGACGGTGAGGGGCTTGCCGCTGACGATGGCGCGGAAGATCAATGGGATGAGGTGAGTCTCAGGCTCGTGCTCTTCTCCGAGGTGACCGTCAGGGTCTGCGCCGCACGCGTTGAAGTAACGTAAGGCGATGCTGCGGACGCTACGGCACTGGTCCAGCCAGCCGAGGATCTTTTCCACCATTACCTTCGATTCGCCGTAGGGACTCTCTGGCGCGAAAGGCGATTCTTCGGGGATGGGGACGATCTGCGGGGTGCCGTAGACGGCGGCGGTTGAGGAGAAGACGAGGCGCGAGACTGCGGCCTTCTGCATGGCGGTGAACAGGGCGATGGAACCGCCAACGTTATTGGAGAAGTAGAGCTCCGGATTGCGGGTAGACTCGCCGACAGCGATGAAAGCGGCGAAGTGTATGACGGCTTCGATGGCCTCGGCTTTCATCAGCCGGACGAGGGCGTCAGTGTCGGTGAGGTGGATCTTCCAGAGACGCTTAGGATCGACGTTGTGGGCGTGTCCGCGGGAGAGGTCATCAACGACGAGGACGTCATGGCCGCGGCTGATGAGGAGCTGTGATGTATGGGAGCCGATGTAGCCGGCTCCGCCTGTAACGAGGATTTTGGCCATAGGGGAGGGGCGATCCAGAGTGTCGCCCCAACCCCAAGTATAACGTTCTACTGGAGCGCCTTATCGATGGCGGACGTGAGTTCGGCGGAGTCGGGCTTGACGGCGGAATCGAATTTGGCGATCACCTTGCCGTCTTTACCGACGAGGAATTTGGTGAAGTTCCATTTCACTTCTCCCGCTGCCCCGGTGAGGTAAGTATAGAGCGGATCCTGGTCGGGATTCTTGACAGAGATTTTGGAGTACATCGGGAAAGTGACATTGTACGTGCGGCTGCAAAAGGTCTTGATTTCTTCGTTGGTGCCCGGTTCCTGGGCTCCGAAATTGTTAGCCGGGAAACCCACGATCACCACGCCCTGGTCCTTGTACTTGTTGTACAGTGCCTCGAGACCGGTGTATTGCGGGGTGTAGCCGCACTTGCTGGCCACGTTGACCACCAGCACGACTTTACCTTTATAGGCGGACAGGGGTGAGGGTTTGCCGTCAATTGAGTTGGGCGTGAAATCGTAGATGCTAGAGGCGGCGAACATAGATGTAGACATGAGCAGTGTTCCCAGAACCAGTTTCATAGCTTCTATGATGCGGCTATGAGCCCTCGCGGCGCAATCTATAGTGGAGGGCATGGGATTCGATCATCTTGTTTACACGGTAGAAGGCTCCACGGCGGTGGTTACTCTCAACCGGCCGCAGAGGCGGAACGCGCTGTCGCTAGAGTTGATGCAGGAGTTGATTGCGTGTCTGCGGGAGGTTGGGCAGACAAAGGACGTGCGCGCTGTGGTGCTGGCGGCGGCGGGGCAAGTGTTTTGCGCCGGGCACGACCTGAGTGAGATGACCGGACGAAGCGTGGCGGAGTATCGCACGCTGTTCGATGTCTGCACGGTGTTGATGGAGACGGTGCAAGGGATTCCGCAGCCGGTGATCGCGGAGGTGCAGGGTGTCGCGACGGCGGCGGGTTGCCAGTTGGTGGCGACGTGCGACCTGGCGGTGGCAAGCGAAGCAGCCGCGTTTGCGACTCCAGGGGTGAAGATCGGGCTGTTCTGTACGACGCCCATGATTGCTTTAACGCGCGCGGTGGGGCGTAAGAGGGCGATGGAGATGCTGCTGACGGGGCGCATGGTGGATGCGGCGACGGCGGCAGAATGGGGCTTGGTGAACCGGGTTGTTCCGGCAGGGGAGTTAACGGCCGAGACGCGGCGGTTGGCGGCGCAGGTGGCTGAGGCCAGTTCGTTCACGGTGGGGTTGGGCAAGCAGGCGTTTTACACCCAGATCGATCTGGAGCAGCCTAAGGCGTATGCGTACGCGAAGGAAGTGATGTCGATGAATGCGCTGGCGGCGGATGCGCAGGAGGGGATTAGCGCGTTCCTGGAGAAGAGGGTTCCGTGCTGGACGGGGCGGTAGTCCTGCGGCGGTAGATGACTGTCCCCGGGGTATGGCCAATGGGTTCGTACTGGGCGAGCCAGGGGCGGAGGTCGGCGAGTGTGGTGAGGGCGAGGGCGGGATTGTAGGGTCCGAGGCCATCCACCAGAAACGTGGGCGCGGTGGTGAGGAGTTCGGCGCGGTTGTGCGCGGCGATGGCGGGGTAAAGGACTTCGGAGTTGGTGAGGTGGCGGTCGGCAAGCACGCCGTTCAACGGCTGGGAGTCGAGGAACCGGGTGCCTGCTGGGATGCGCGTGAGCATGTATATGTCGGGGCGGTAGCCATAGACGAGCAGTGTGTCGCCGGGGCGCGCCTGCGCGGTAAGTTGGGTGGCGGCGGCGCGGGAGTCATTGCTCATGGCGAGATCGCGCCAGGAGGTGTCTCCGGCAGCGAGTTGGACGTAACGGGGGCCGTAGCGGGCCAGCGGGATGGTGAGCAACAGCAGCAGCGCGATGGCGTACTTACGGTTGAGGAGGGTGAGACCGCGCGCAGCGAGAAGGACCACGACGGGGAGCAGTTGGAAGTAGTAGCGGGGGAAGAAGCGGAAGCCCGCGGCCACGGCGAGAGCGGAGAGAAGCAGCCAGGCAAAGAGGCGGGGCTCATGTTTACTCCGCAGAGCAACGATGGCGGCGAGGACGGCGGTGAGGTGGAAGCCGGCCCACGCTAACGAGCGAGTCAGTCCCTCGCGGAGCGGGTTAGCGATGAAAGTTTGACGGGAGTAAGTGAAGCCCCAATCCCAGACTTGAGTCCAGTAACTCTGGAGGGCGTTCTGATAGTCGACGAGCGCGAGGTGGAGGGCAACGGGGAAGGCGAAGCCGGCGAGGGTCCACAGTGCCGCAGTAGGGTTCCAAAGAACGCAGGCGGCCAGAACGAAGATGCCTTTGGTGTTGGTGAGGAAAGCGAGGGCGGCTACGGCTCCGCTCCAGGCGGGGCGTTTGGCGGCGGCGAGCCAAAGGGCCGCGATGTGAGGGGCGATCATGAGTAAATCGGGCGCCAGAGCCATGATGGCGGAAGGCACGCCAAACGTAAGGTAGAAGGCCAGCAGGGCGGCTGCGGTGAGCGCTTCACGGGGACCCCAAAGGGTGAGGGCGAGACGGTAGAGGA